>CAZPEV010000069.1:0-15326 GCA_964585635.1 uncultured Ignavibacteriales bacterium | reverse complement strand
GTGATGCGATATCCGTTGCTAGAATCCCTGCAAGGCCTGCTTCAATTGCGGCGGCAATGGCTCCAGACGATCCGGAGGGATCAATTCCTTCATTCTGCTCTTGACCCGGTCGCACTCCGTCGGCCCCTCGGTCGCGCAGATCGTCCCGGCCAGGGTCAGGAACGATCCCAGATAAATCGTACCTATGCCGCGGGAGACGTCATCAATCGTTACGCCCAGATCGGCCCAACCGCGATAGGCGCAGACGTCAAGCAGGTTGCGCTCCAGCAGCTCGACGTTGACCGACGGATTGGAAAGAGGAATCAGGCGATATGCCAAACCCTCCGGTCGCAGATACGGCGTCCAGTACTGCGGGATCGATCCATACCCGGCGGCCGAGAAGAAGAACGGCCGGCGCCAATCGTTGACCGCCAGCATTTGGAGGGTCAGCCACTCGGAAGGGATAAGATAGGGGTTGCCGTACGATCCCGATATGACCAGAGAGATCGAATCGGGCAGGGTGTCATTGGCGGCCAACTGGAACCGTTTCGGATCGGTCCGGATCATGAAGGTCACCGTCGTGTCTTTCCAGGGGCGGGGTGATAGTGAGGCCGCCTCGGTCGAATCCAGGTGGAGCGGCAGTTCCGGATCGTGCTTCATCAGTTGCCCGACATACCAGGGGGTATTCAGCAGCCAGACGTTGATGACGGTGACGTCCGGGCGGACATGTTCGACTCCCTGGAGGTACCAGAGGTTGAAGGTATCGTTGTCACCGGAGGTAAACAGGATCGATTGGTCCGGCAACGTCTCCAATAGATTGCGGCCATAATCGTACGCGAAATAGTTGCGGGAGCTGTACAGCAGATGGTAATTGGCGGCGATCAGGCCGGCCGGCAGCGCAATCAAAAGACAGATCGCGGCGATATAGGCCGGGGTCCGCAGGCGCGACCCGATTCGGCCGATGGCGGTCATGACGACGGCGCCGCCATAGGCGACCCAAATCCCGAAGATAACGAAGGACGGTAAATAATGACGATACATCGAGCGGAAGAAATCATTGGGGATGTTGAAATAGATCACGGCCGCGGCGCTGGTCATAATAAAGAGGACCATCAGGCCAATGGCAAAGCGGCGGTCACGCCGCCAGAGTCCGGCCAGGCCGATCAAACCCAACAGCAAAGACAAGGCGCCGATGATAATGCCCCATCCGTGCCCAGGAAGGAAATTGGCCGCAAATCCATTCAGGTAATCCATGACCTGGACGTCCCAGAAGGGGGCCTTGCGGGGAAGCAGGTTGAACAGCCAACCGCCGCCATACTGCTGGAGCGATATGTAACTCCAGAATCGGGGCAGGGAGCTGGGATCGATGGCGTTGAGTGCCGGGCCGGCCAGGGCCATCGGAATGAGCAGCAGATGGAACGCCAGGCCGAGCAGCAGTCCCATCGCGCCATACCCCCAAGCCCGAAGCGACATGAAGGTTCGGGGACGACGCAGCAAGACCCAGACGACCAGGGCGGGGACAAGCAGCGAATTGGTGCGATGGATGCTGAAATCAAGGCCGATAAGCAACAGGATCAGAAACAGCCGCCAGCCGGCAGCTTTGCCATCAGCGCCGCGCCACCAGCGTATCATGGCGGCCACGATAAGAATGGTCATGAACGCGGTAAAGATATACGGCGAAAAATAGGTTCCATGCTGCCAGAGGGTTCGGCAAAACGCCAGGGTCAACGCTCCCAGAGCCGCCCCGACGATTGCCATCACCGGCGGGCGAGGTCTTTCCGAAATCGGGCCGGAAGCATCGCATCGGCGCGGGAGGGATATCGCGACGGCATAGACGATGACCACCGTCCCGGCGGCGATCAGGCTGGCCAGCAGGTTGAGGGCAAACGCTTTGGACGCCGGCCCCACCAGGATGGTCGCCATCCATCCCACCACGGTCGGCAATAGCCCTCCCGGAGGATGCGGCACGCCGAATACCACCGCCGCCAGGGAAAATTCCGGGTTTTCCCACCAGGTGATGGTGCGAAAGGCGGTCAAATAATAGATGAGGAATGAGAGGGAGGCAATCAGAAGGCCGGCGGCAGGCACGAACCGGCCGGCGGTCTTCGCTGACGCGGCGTTATCGATTGGCATCACGACCTCCTGTGCTAAGCCCTCCCGCGTGATGACGGGATCGGCCGATCATGGACGGCCGATGCCATCTCCTTGGCGGGCGATGACTGCTATCCGAAGCGACTTGCGTTCCGGCTTCTTGAAGGTGAAGCATTCGTAAACGCGCACCTGGCCAAAGCCGGCGGTCTGCAGAGCCTGACGAATTTCCGTGGGCGTATATCCCCGTTCTACATGAAGCTCGTCGAATCGTTCCCATTTCGTCCCTTTGCGCTCGAAGAAAGTCGCCTTAAGCTCGGCCGTTTTTGACCTGGGAAAATAGCAGTTTCTCCATATCCAGGCCAAATCCGGCGTCTCGCCGCCATAGACCTGTGATCCCCAGATGACCTTCATCGCCTCGATCGTGTTGACGTCAAAGATGAAATATCCGCCGGGATGAAGGGTTTGGTGGGCCGATCTGAAGCAGGCTATGAGATCTTTCGGGGAAAGCAGATAATTGAGCGAATCATAATAGCAGGTGATCAGATCGACCGGGCGGGGAAGGCAAAACGAGGTCAGCGGCTGCCGCGTAAAGCGGATGCGGGCCTTCTTTTTCCGCGCTTTGCGGCGGGCCACCGCCAGCATCGGAGCCGAACCATCGATGCCGAATGTGACGACATTATTGATAGCCCACATCATCGCGGCGGTACCGGTGCCGCAGGCCAGATCGAGGACTGATTTGGGTTGGTATTTCATCTGCGCCAAAATCTGCTGGGTGTACGCGAACATGCGGGTCGAGAACTTGTCCGACCCCATCTGGTCGTACACCCGTGCGAACTTCTCGTAGGCGGTCATGTGAGATCCTCACCGGGATTTAGGGAAAAATATCGTGCTGCGCAAGAGAAAAAGGATCGCACGGGCGCCGCAGGAGGCTCCGAATGCCGGACGTCGTCGTGCGACAGGGCCGGACACGGCCTCCTTGCGCTGTGCAAAAAAAGGGCAGAGAAGGTGTTGGGGCCGAAGATTTTTGGGGTCTGGGGCATAAAGGAAAACGGGAATACTCCGATAATCTCATAAGATTGATAGTAGTCTCTGGGTTCTTACCAACAAGGGGAGCCCGCATTCAATGCAACGTCTTTAAAAGGAGTCATTATGGCGACATGGCGTAAACCGAGAAATCCCCGTCCAAACTATCGCCGGACCAGCTTTCGGAACAAAATGGCCCGCGTCTGGACGCCCCAGGAAATCGCCTTCCTGCGCAAGTTCTATCGGAATCATCAGACCACATGGTGTGCCAATCAGCTCGGCCGCACCGTTTATTCCATCCGGTACAAGGCCAGCACGCTGAGCATCCGCAAGACGAATCCGTCCAATTGGGTGAATCCGACCACCACCAATGTCACCTTTGGTTCCAAGTATCAGACTCGGCGGAGAACCCCCCGCACGCCGCGGCGGAATGTCCGCTGGGCGTCGACCCGCAGGAACAATCGCCGCACGAAATGGTAAAACCTCGGTCCTGCCAAGAAAACGGCTCTGCTTCAGGGCCGTTTTTTTTTGCCGGTTTTCAAGCGCTCGGGTCGAGGCCGCCGACGGGGAGCCGTCACGGCCGCATCGGATAAGGTATTGACTTTGCCCCGCGTAATGCGGAGATTTGAGCTATGGAGCTGCTGAGCAACAAGCCGGGCCAGAAGATCATCGCCTACTTTGCCCTGGGAATCGCCGTGGGGACGATTCTGCTCATGCTGCCGTTCAGTTCCACCGGCCGGCCGGTGGCGTTTATCGACGCTCTCTTTACCGCCACCTCGGCCATCTGCGTCACGGGCCTGGTCGTGCTGGATACCGCCAAGGACTATTCCCTGTTCGGGCAGGTCGTGATTATGCTGCTCATTCAAATGGGCGGTTTGGGGATCATGACCTTCGCCACCATTCTTCTCATGATGACCGGGACGCGGCTGCCGCTGCTGGATCGCCTCGGGTTGTCGCAGACCTTCGGATCCGAGACGCGGGCGCGATCGGGTCAATTGCTCAAGGCGGTTTTTGCGACCACGATTATTGTTGAGGCGATCGGCGCGATCCTCCTGTTTCTCTCGTTCCGCCTGCAGTATCCGACGGCGACGGCGGCCTATCATGCCGTTTTTCATTCCGTCGCCGCTTTCTGCAACGCCGGGTTTTCCACCTTCTCGTCGAATCTTGAAGGCTATCGCCATTTTCCGTCGGTCACCATGACCATCGCCCTACTTATCATTCTGGGCGGTCTCGGCTTCGTCGTCATCGCCGAGGTTCTCGATCGCGCCAAGAACAAGCGATCGCGGCTGTCGCTTCACTCCAAGCTTTGCATCAGCACGACGGCCGGATTGTTGATTGTCGGGACGCTGCTGTTCGTGGTCGCCGAACGCGGCAACGTCTTCGCCCACTCCGGTATGATTGACTGGATAGCCAACTCGTTTTTCCAGGCGGTGACCGCCCGAACCGCCGGATTCGACTCCATCCCGCAGGCCAGCCTTACCGATTTGAGCCTGCTGATCACGATCTTTCTGATGATAGTGGGGACCTGTCCCGGCTCGACCGGCGGCGGAATCAAGACGACAACGTTCGCCATTCTGGCGTTGTTGCTCTACAACCGGGTTCAGGGTCGGCATTCGGTGGCGGCGTTCAAACGGACGATCACTCCCCGATCCGTCGTCGGCGCCCTGAACCTGCTGCTGCTGGCGCTTCTACTCATCACCTTCATGTGTGCAGCCTTGATGTTTTTCGAGCATAAAAACGTTCCTCACGCGACCAGTCAGGGAATGTTTATGGATAGCCTGTTTGAGGTGGTTTCGGCCTTCGGCACGGTGGGATTGTCGACCGGCCTCACGCCCAAGCTCCATTTTATGGGCAAACTGACGCTGGTGATCACGATGTTCATCGGGCGGGTGGGATTGTTGACCTTTGCCTACTCGCTGGCGCGCCCCGCCAAGCAGGGCGAGATAGTCTATCTCGATGAACCGGTCATGATTGGATAAGGATCGATTCCATGAAAGAATTCGCGGTTATCGGTTTGGGAAACTTCGGAGCGGCGGTGGCCCAGGAATTGACCCGCCTCAAATGCCGGGTGACGGCCATCGACGTCGACAAGACCCGGGTACAGGAATTGTCGGAACGGACGCATCTGGCGATCCTGGGGAACGCCACCGAACGGGCGTTTCTGGAGAATCTCGAAGTGGAGAAATTCAACTGCTTTATCGTGTCCACCGGCACCGATTCCCACGCCTCGATTCTAATCACGCTGTTTCTGCGGGAGTTGGGGGCCAAGCGGATTATTGTCAAGGCCAACTCCGAGGACCATGCCAAGATTTTGCGGGCGGTGGGGGCCACCGAGGCGATTATTCCCGAAAAACAGATGGCGCTGAAGCTGTCGCAGTCGCTGGCCGAAACCAGCCTGGTCGACTACCTGCCGCTTTCCGGCGAGTACTGCGTGACCGAGATTCCAGCCCCGTCTAAATTTATCAATAAGTCGTTGCAGGAATTAAAATTGCGAAAGAAACACAATGTCCAATTGATCGCCATCAAGGATGGTTCTACCAACGAATTTACGATTTCCCCCGAAGCCGATTACCGCATTAAGGTTTCCGATGTTCTGATCGCCTTGGGCAAGCGCGAGGAAATCGACAAGTTGAGGGGGTAGGCCGATTCTCGCGGCCGACCATTCCACCCCAAAATTGCTGGTGAATATCCCGGCCCGGTCGATGGTATAACCGTAGGGAAACATCGGGGCCGGCCGAACGTTTAAGGTATGGGAACGGTGCTTGACAGGCCGGCCGCATTTGGTATCTTGTGGTTGCGGGCAGTGATGTCGGGCATGATGTTCTTTGAAAGATAGATAGGTCGATTGACTCTGTCTTTTCCGCACGAAATTGGGGGTGACCTGGTTTCGACGGAGTTGGCGGGGAACTGTTGGCGCGCCGAGATTGTCGGGTACCTCGTTAACTATCCGGCGACAACACAACTGGCGAATATAACTACGCCATGGCCGCCTAGCTTAGCTAGTTGAGGCCCGTCTTGCCGGAAGCATGGCCTTCCGCGTCCGGACAAGGCGACGGAAACGAAGGCTCGGCCGAGCAGAGTCTGGCTGTTCGGCTTAAAAACACAGGCTGGTCTTGGGTCTAATGCCTGCCGATCGGCGGGGCCCGAGGCGAGAGAAAAAAGATCGGCTACGCGCGTAGTCGGCGGTTTGACGTCTTCTTCGGACGGGGGTTCGATTCCCCCCACCTCCATTTTTTATATTGACATTTCGGTGAATTCTTTCTTAATTATCTTATAGTCGCAATTATGATATCAGCGGACTGGAATGTGATTTCTATTTTGAAATCTATTTAAGCCCGCAGCAAGCTGCAGGTTACCCATTTTGGACTACGGAGTCCAAGGAGGTGGATGCGTGGAGGGAGAGGGGTAATCTGCAATTTAATTGCATTTGTCTGCTTCGGTGCGAGTATATAGATGGCTTCTGAAAAGGTGTGCACCTTATTTATGGTGATGCTGCAAAATGTGATCTCATCGCTGACTTAGAGGAGAGTGTACGATGGAAGAACTTTTTCGATTTAGTCTGTCCCGGCCTCCAGATCGTACGAACGCTGCGACGCTTCCACTTGAGCGCTCTAGCGCCTTTCAGACCGGCCCTCCGGATCCGGGACCCGCAGGATTAGAGTACATAGCGGTCCATTCTCTGAATAGATGGACAGACTTCGAACGGGCTGCACTAGAGTACCTCTTGAGCAAGCAAACATTGAGTTTTATTGCCTCATTAAGTCAGTCCGCCTTTGTTAGAAGCGGCGACGGATTTCTGATGCTGCTTGCCGATTCGCCTCAGAAGGAATGGGTTGCTCTAACTGAAGAACTGGCGAAAGTGTACGAATCTGAGGCTGAGCAGCAAAAACTCACAGCACTCAATGTTCTTCTTGCCGATGTGTTCCTCGCGTTGTTAATTCTGCGCTCGTCGGGGCCAACGCATCTGCATGACATTATTCGTGATCGCGGGGTGTCTCCTCCTGACGCAGAACTTCTCTTACTCAGTCCGACTCTAGATGAGTTGGCGCAGTATCTAAGGCTTGTCAATCTAATAATACAAGCTCTCCAAAACCCATCGGCAGTTGACAAACCGAATGATATTCGTACTCTATTGGAGATCATGCTGCTACTCCCACCGAAGATATTTGCGTCGTTTGAAAAACCGGTTCATGCAGTTGGTGTGACTGAATTGCTCGTTGTCAAGCAACACATTCTGCGGTATGAATTGGGCGAAATCGCCAGAATCGAGAACATCTTAAGTGGCGAATCGCGCGATCACGCTCAGAAGCATAGTCTTTCAAATGAGCGTGACAGGTATTTCCAGACTGACAAGGAGACACAAACCGAGCAGGAACTCTCTGCGACCGATCACGTGAGTTTGCGAAATGAAATCGAGAACACACTCAATGAGGACACCAAGGTAGATGCTGGTTTGCACGCTCAGTACTCTGGCGTGGTGGACATACAGACGGACTTGACGGTGGCCTACGATCGGTCGTCAAGCGAAACAAGGAAATCAGCGAATGAAATAGCCAAAGACGTTACGCAGAGGGCGGCAAAGAAAGTTACGGAACGAGTTCAGCAAAGCGAGACGACAAAAATTATAGAAACCTTTGAAGAGCTCGAGGATCAAAAGTTTGAAAATAAGGACGGCACAAATACGAGTGGCGTATATCAATGGGTCGAGAAAGTGTACCTTGCCCAAGTGTTCAACTACGGCAAGCGTCTGCTCTTTGACATCATGGTGCCTGAACCGGCCGCGTCTCTCTTGTCCGCCGACTCGGTGCCTTTGATGAGGAGACCTGTACCGCCCGATCCCCTTGGGACAATTAGGGTTTACTCCGCAGGGCCTCCGCACGCGGGACAACCTATTCTCGATGATGATGGAAACAAGCAACTGGATCAACCGCTACGGCCCGATCAGCTCCTCGAAGCGCCAACGGAGGCACCGAATTTCTACGGGAGGTGGGTTGCGAGGGTACAAGCGACAGCTGTTGAGGCACCGCCACCGGCAACAAAAACTGTTTCCAAAGTCTATTCATATCCATTTGCGGACGACCAAATGATATCGGCTTCGGAAGTTATTCCGATCGATGACGGCTTGGCAGCCACGGGGGCGAACGTCGTCATGAATTGGCTCACGAACGACAACGCCGCGTACAACGTCGTTACCGCGGGCGATACTTCTAAAAAATGCTTTGTCGATGTATTGTTGGGCAATCAGGGTCCGGTGCGCGGGGAAGATGACACAGGTCGCCGGGAAGGATCGCACGTGGAGAACGTTCAGTTCCGGCCGCCTATAGAAGGGACCATCCCACTTTCGATTACGGCAGGGAATATGAATCAACTATCTGTTAACATTTCAGTGTTATGCCAACGAACCGATACCGCGATGGCGAATTGGCGGCTTCAAACCTACGAGAAAATAGCTGCCGCCTGGCAGAAGCTCCAAGATGATTACGCTGTAAAACTGGAAACCATGAAACAGCAACAAGAACAGGCAGGTGTGCTGGGTGTGTCCCCGCCGGAGATCAACCGCCAGATCGAACGCGACGAACTGAAACGAAGTTGTATTTCGATACTGGATAACAAATCGGTCGTCGGCTACGATGAGGTGGCGGATCAGGCGCCTAGCCCCTTTGCTGGGCCGAGAATTCAATCCCATTCGTTCCTTGATGATGGCGCGTGGGTGAGGTGGTTTGAACAAGCGTTCGAATGGGATAAGATCAGTTATGTGTTTTACCCATACTTCTGGGGCCGGTCATCAGAGTGGCTCAAGCGGCTGCAGAGGAAGTACGAAAGCGATCCCCTGTTTGAGAATTTCCTGAAATCAGGTTACGCGCGGGTTGTAATCCCGGTGCGCCACGGATTCAGAAAAGCAGTAAACTTCTACCTGGCAACTGGCCGACCTTGGATGGGAGGAGATTTGCCCAGCGTTGGAGACAAGACCTATTTGCCTATTACGGAGGAAATCAAGGAACAAACCGGTGCACCTGGAAACGAGAAACCGGTTGGAGAGCCATGGGAAATCCGTCTTCCTACCCGTCTTATAAAACTCCGCCAAGATGACAAGCTCCCCCCTGACTGGGAGTGGTTGGGGCATAGCAATGATGTTCTGGTTGGGCCGTGGAGCTGGAAAGGTGACCTGGGAGGATGATACGGCCTATCTCCAATTCCTCCTACTGGCAGTTTCGCCGGAACGGCCTCGCATGAAGATCCCGAAGCCTACCAAACACCTCGTGTTTCAGGGGGGAGGGGGGAAAGGGTTGGCCTACATAGGCGCGCTCAGAACTCTTGAAAAGGATGTGTCGCTGAGACTGACCGATCTAGTCGGGGTAGCCGGAGCCTCCGCTGGGGCAATCACAGCCCTGCTCGTCGCTTGCAGACTACCCATCGGCGACAGGGCGAAGGATCCAGCCAATCGACTGAGCATAACGCGGTGTGTCGATAATGCCGAATTCGAATTACTTCTCGAGGATGTTGTGCCCGGGCGTTGGCGCATAGTCACAAAAAATGGACCAACTACTAGATGTCGTCCTCCCGGCGACACGAAGCCCCTCATGCCCTTGGATGCGGTCGTCGAATTCGTGCAGAGGAATATGCACCAGATAACCTTAAGTGAGGCCATCGAAGGCGTGAAGCTAGCATTGACCGACGTAGGCGACAACGTAGCCGCCTTCGGCGCGATGCTCGCGTTGATCTTGAAGAAGGGTTGGGTTAGGGATCTCGCCGTGCATCGAATGTTGACGCGTCTAATGAGTGGTAAGATCCGCTTATCTGACGTAGTGAAGTCCCTGTGGAATGACTTGGGTATCTTTGATGGCATTCCAATCCGCGTTATTCTAAGAAAATGGGTAGCGGATGCGCTGGCTAAGGCAGGCAAACAGAAGCACCTGCAATCGGATGCAAAGTCCGGAAAGCTCACGTTCAGGCAATTTTGCGAGGCGATGGAAATTGACTTGAGGGTCACGGGAACTAATCTTACGACCCAGCGACCGTTTGTGTTCTCTATGCACAATTCACCAGATTTCCCAGTTACGGAAGCTGTCGGAATATCAATGACGATTCCATTTCTCTTTAAGCCAGTAGAGGTGGGTAGCGATTGCAAGGGCGTGGACGCCGGATTTTGGGTTGACGGTGGCTGTTTGAACAATCTTCCCTTGCACTGCTTTGATGCGAAAGACATTGGCGGGCGAACTCTGCCAAAGCAGGCAACGTGCTCGCTCTTGCAGGATGTCCTGGCTTTACAACTTGTCCCAGGACAGGCGACTCCCTCTGTCGACGAAAGGGGCACGCAGACAATGGATATCTCCCAGTTTGTCTCTGCCTTAGTTCAAACATTTCTCTATCCGAGTACCGAAGGACAAATCTTGTCACAATCGGATAGGGCGCACGTGATTCCGATCCACTTCGGTCAGCTGAGCACATGTGATTTCAAACCTGATGACAATTCCATAATAGACGGTGAGCATAATGCTTCCCAGTCGGTTGTGAAATGGCTTGAACGTAAGGACGATAACTCAAACCGGTGATCGCGAAGCCGTCTGATGCTGGCGGACCGGTGGGCAGGTGGCCCACCGCAACTTGTTGCGGTGGGTTCCCGCGTGTGCCGCCGCCAAACTTATTTTTGGGGGTGGTTTCATCCGGTATCAATCGTCTCCTGGGGCTTGTTCCATCTCCAGCAAAGCGCCTCCCCACCTCCATTGATATAACTTATTATAATACAATCGATTACATGGTGGCGGGGGCAATACCCCCATCCCCTGGCTTTTCTAAGTGCATATCTGCCAATAACCCCGAATAACTGGTAACGAAAAACGCCACGATTTGGTCACACCAACGCTAATGAGACGCGCATCTTCACATTGTAAATATTACACGACAATATGTAAATATTACTTGACATATTGTCGATCATCATGTACAATAGCATTTGGAGACCCATTATTCAGGCGATTGGTGGTCAGATGAAGACAAACGTGAGAAGATTCCGGTTTGAGCGAGGTGAGCTGAGTCAGCAACAGCTGGCTGACATGGTCTCAGTGTCCCGACAAACAATTGTGTCCATCGAGCGCGGCGACTATGCCCCCTCGGTGAAGTTAGCCCTCCTGCTGGCCGCGAAGCTCGAGACGACGGTGGAACAGCTGTTTCAACTTGAGGAGAAAGATCATGCTTAGGAAGGATCCAATTTTCTGGTGGGCAACAGGCATCTTCGTTTTGGCCTTAGCCCTATTTGCCGTAACGCAGAACCAGTTTTGGCTGGCACTGATGATCGGCTCCTATCTGCTTCGCCCGACCCTGGCCTCTCTGGGAGTTGCCAAACGCTATGTCGATGAACGTCAACTGAGCATTCATTATCGATCAGGCAACATCGGGTTTGCCGTAACTCTCATTATGTGTGTCCTCTACGCCGTCAAACTCGGAGCCGAGAATAACCACGATTTTGAGTTGTTCGCCTCGGCCATCATAGTCGGACTTGCGGCCAAAGCCCTCTTCAACGTGATCCTGGTCAAGAATTTCCGGGAGGCGGCTTCCAAGATTCTCATAGCGGCAGGTTTGCTTATAGGGTTGTTCTCCGCGTTCGACGCTGGATCGTTCATCGGTATAGTCATGAGTGTACTTCCTGGGCTGGCGATTGCCGGAGTGGGACTTCTATCAAGGAAGTACCCCAGACCAATTGGCATCGTCGTATTCGTTCTGACTGCAGTGATTATGATTGTTATTCTCCAGAGAATTACATGGGGACAGGTCGTGACAGCAGTGGTAATTGGAGTGCCATTGATTACAGCGGGCGTCTGCTTGTTCATCGGAAATAAAAACGAAGCTGAAGCTGAGCCCAAGAGCCCGGCGTGATCAGTTGCGTGATTCGGCCCATGACGGTACCCGTGGGCGCGGCATCAACAGTTGCACGCTTGGAAATTGAACCATAGAACAGGAGAAATTGACATGAAGTGCAGAAATATTCTAATTCAGGCCATCGCGCTCGCAGTGGTGATGGTCGCGGTGGGATGTGCCACATTGTGTGCCGGCGAGCCGCCGAAGATCGATGCTTCGACCCCGATCGAACAATTGAAAACACTAGCCAGCGGCGGCAATGCCGACGCCATGCTTGAATACGGAGAGCGGCTGGTTCAGGGACAAGGAGTAGACACAAATACCACTCAAGGTCTCAGTTGGCTTCAAAAAGCCGCCGATGTCGGCAAAGGCGAGGCTTGGTATGATATCGGTTTTGTCTATTCCAATGGCGTGGGCGTCAAACTGAATCTGCCGGAAGCAATGAAGTACTTCCGCAAGGGCGCTGAAGCGGGAAATGCTGACTGTCAAACAAGTATGGGGATGTTTTATCAGGCCGGGGACAAGATTCCGAGCGGATTGAAAGCTGATCCGGTTGAAGCTATGAAGTGGTACCGGCTAGCGGCAGACCAGAACCATACCGAAGCAATCCAGCATTTGGCGATGCTATACACGATGGACGAAGGAGCCACTCAAGACCCTGTG
This sequence comes from uncultured Ignavibacteriales bacterium, assembly GCA_964585635.1. Lineage (GTDB taxonomy): Bacteria > Zixibacteria > MSB-5A5 > GN15 > JAAZOE01 > CAZPEV01. Next base: position 2,714 of record CAZPEV010000069.1, on the reverse strand, counting down.
GAAGCCGCCAAGTTGTTCCGCAAAGGAGCTGAATTAGGAAATGCCGACTGCACATGGGGACTTGGCCAGTGCTATCTCAGCGGCAAAGGTGTTCAATTGGACACCGTAATGGCATATGCTCTCTTTTCCGTTTCCTTGGATGGGGTAGGGAATCCCGAACAGAAGAAGGCCATGACCGACAGATGCGACAAACTGGGCAAAGCACTAACAGGAGAGCAGCTCAAAAAAGCTGAACCCATCATCCAAGAATGGAAGGCCAAAGAGAAGAAATAGTCTCAACTCACACGGGCAGGTGGCCCACTGCAACTTGTTGCGGCGGGCCACCGCTTGGACGCCGGGTGGGCGCCATAGCGAACCTGTATATCCTCCCGCGTGTCACTTCCCAAACTCGCTTAGGGGGTGGTTTCATCCAGCCCCAATCGCTCTACGGGGCTTGATCGCCCTCCGGTGAAGCGATTCCCGCCACCACTACTACCATTTCTTCTTTGTGATCGTACAACTCAAGTCGGACAGGGGCGAGGTTTTTGTTGAAACGTGGTTGCGACAGCTTGATCTTAGCCGTACGCGTTATCGTGTCATGACGGCCAGGGTATCAATTGCGAGATAAAGGGGCATAAACGTGAATCGACGACAACTCGGGAAATCCGGGATATACATCAGCCCGCTGGTCTTCGGCGGGAATGTCTTTGGCTGGACCATCGATGAGCCGACCTCGTTCAGTTTGCTTGATGCCTTTGTTGCCGCGGGGTTCAATTGTATCGACACGGCCGACGTCTACTCGAACTGGAAACCGGGCAACATGGGCGGCGAGTCGGAAACCATCATCGGCCGATGGCTGAAACGAACGGGCAATCGGGGCAAGGTTGTTATTGCCACCAAGGTCGGCCATCAGCTGGGCCCACAATCGTCGGGCCTGAGCAAACGCCATATCATGAGCGGAGTCGATGAATCGCTGGCACGCCTTCAGACCGATTATATCGATCTGTACCAATCGCACGTCGACGATCCGGATGTCCCCCTCGAGGAGATACTCGGCGCCTATGCGGAATTGATCCAAGCGGGAAAGGTCCGGGCGATCGGGGCCTCGAATTACAGCGCGGAACGCCTGAGACAAGCCCTGCAGGTCAGCGCCCAGGAAGGTCTGCCGAATTACCAGTCGCTGCAACCACTCTACAATCTGTACGATCGCGAAGGATTTGAGTCGGCCCTGGAGCCGCTCTGCCGTGAGAGGGGATTAGGGGTGATTCCGTATTATTCGCTGGCGGCCGGATTCTTGACCGGGAAATATCGCACCGAAGCCGATTTGAGCAAGAGTATCCGAAGCGCCCGGGCCAAGGAATATATGAACGAGCGCGGATTTCGGATTCTGGATGCGTTGGATCAGGTTGCGCGACGGCTCAATGCCACACCGGGGAAAGTCGCACTGGCATGGTTGCTGGCGCGCCCGAGCGTAACCGCCCCGATTGCCAGCGCGTCGAGTTTGGAGCAGTTGAATGATCTCATCGCAGCCACCAGTCTGGTGCTTGACCAGGCACAGATCGAATTTTTGAATCAGGAGAGCAGAGACTGACGCACGGCAAGCTATTGGTTGCCGGTGTGGGCCGTCAGCGTTAGGAACCTGATGGCACGGTCTTCCCGCATACCCTGCACCCCGGCCTTCTTTCAAACGTCACCGTCTCAAATGCCATCGTATCGGCGTGGAAGATGAGGAGAGCATTCGCAACGGGGTTTTCACCTGTCATCAAGTATCGCAGCGCCAGCGTGGCCTGAAGAGATCCGATCACACCCGGCAAGGCGCCGAACACCGGTGTCGGTTCAGGATTTCGCAACTCCCCAGGCAGAAGACATGCCAGGCAGGCGGTTTGCGGTGGATGGAACAAGCTCATTTGCCCCTGCCAGTCATTTATAGCCCCGTAGATAAAGGGGATCTTAAGATAGACTGATGCCTGGTTCGCTTTAAGAAGGTCGGCGTGATTATCCAGGCCATCGATTATCAGGTCGCATCCCAAGGCCAATTCTCTGGCATTGGTCTCGGTCAATTGGTCCGATATGGCCTCAATTTTTATCTCCGGATTTTGGGCCGAGAGCCGCTTTGCCGCCAAGGCCGCCTTGCTCCGGCCGATATCCTCGGTGGAAAATAGAATCTGGCGATTCAGGTTGGACAGCTCGACCCGGTCGCTATCGCATAGACGCAGATGTCCCACCCCGACGGCGGCCAGATAGGTCGCGCTGATCCCACTCAATCCGCCGACGCCGACAACCAGAATCCGGGCGCTCTTGAGCCTCTCCTGGTCCCAACTGTCAACCAGGAGCTGACGCTGGTACCTCTCAATTTCAGAATTCGACAGGGGCATGGGATGAAAGCTCAGCCGCCGGACACGGGCGGCTGGAGGGTGATGGTTTGACCGTCGGAAGGTTTGTATGATAAGTCCTTCAATTTGCCGTCGACATGAATGAGGGCGACAAAGGCGGAATCGAGAGAAATAAATTTGAGAATCTCGCCGATTGTCTTCTCACCGTCGATCTCGACCTTGCGGGTGTAGTGATCGACGTCCGGGTTAAGCCTGGCCCGAAGTTGGCCCCCGGCTTTAAGGAAAATTATCATGACTCTAAAACGCCTTCGGCTTATATCGTTCGCCGCGGACAGGGGGAATGCCATTGGGAAGCGGCTTTCCCAGAAGCCCGATCTTTTCGATATTATCCGCCGCAAAATC
>CAZPEV010000068.1:0-15372 GCA_964585635.1 uncultured Ignavibacteriales bacterium | reverse complement strand
AACCAACTGAACTACAACCCCGCACTCATCTATGCTACCAATTGCCTTCCTATAACGAACCCCCAATCACGCCGGTTCCCGTCCTGAATCGCCATTGCCCCGTTATGGTGGGCAGTACTGGACTCGAACCAGTGACCCCCTGCGTGTAAGGCAGGTGCTCTAGCCAACTGAGCTAACTGCCCGTTTTCAGGGCCACCTTGTCAGGATCGCCAACCAGCCGGCTAGTCTCCCGTCTCCGCCTTCTTCTGCCGGGTGCCCCAGATAATTCCCGCCGGAAAGAGAACGCAATATCCCAGGACCAGCAGAATCGGCGCCAACGTTATCGATCCCGAGCCAAGCGCGATATACCCGAGGATGACGCATAACAGGGCACATCCCATCAGAATATAGTTGGTCCGATCAAAGGGTAGACCCTGGTTATCGTCTTCTGTCACTTTCGCTTTCGTCATAAGCCCTCGTAATATACGGCCAACATGCGGCCTGTCAAGAGAATTGTCAGGCGATCTCGGATAATCTCTCGGACGCCTTCAGGTTGCCAAGTACCGCCAGGCCGATTCCCCAGATAAACATCAAGAGCATCCGAACCTCCTCGTCGGAGAAGAACGCCTCGAACTGAGCCATCAGCAAAAATACAATTGAGGCCAGTAACGAGCCCAGGATAAGTCCCCGCTGGAATCCCTCGGGACAGCGACGATAGCCGCGATAGAGATGATAGAACATCAAAAACCAAAGCAGCAGAAACAGAACCGCGCAGGGGATACCGGATTCGGCCGCGACGTTGAGAATATCGTTATGGGCATGGGACAGATCTTTGCCGGTGCGGTTTTGGCGATGCTGGATATATTCAGTGTGAAAGTTCCCCGGGCCGACCCCGGTCACCGGATTATCCGCGATCATGCCCAGCGTGGCCTGCCAGATCGCCAGGCGGGAATTGGCGTAGCGGACGTTGAATTCGGTTGCGCCCAGGTTTTTGAAACGGTGTAGGAAGTCGGGGGAGATGACCATCCCAATAGCCAGCGTCAGAAGCAAAACCATGATCACCCATTTCCGGTAGCGCGCTGAGATTAGCAAAACCAGAGCGATGATGCCAACGACCAGTGCCAGGATCGACGACCGGGAATAGTTGAACAAGATACAGGCCAGGGCTATTTGCGAGGCGATCAGGTAGCCGATACGCCGCTTGCCGGCGGCGGTAGTAAAGGCGGCCGGGACGAGAAAGATCGTGGCCAGGGCAAACAGACCGGAGAAGGTCAGGTAGGTCGAGAAATTGCCGATGGCGCGATAGCCGAAGGTCATCCGGTCCAGCAGAACGCCATGGTAGAAATCAATGCCGACAAAATGCTGCCAAATGCCATAGATTCCCATGACGGCAATCCCGGCCGCGAAGCAATCGAGCACGCGGGTAAGGTTCTTGATATCGCGGAACATTACCGCCCCGACGATCACCAACAGAAACAGCCAGTCCTCGCGAACACCCCAGGGAGTGGTCCCGGCGATGACGGCCGACAGCAGCCGCAACAAGGTATAGAGAATCATCACGACGATAATCGACCAAGGCGGGAAAACGATATCGCGGCGCTCCGGCAATACAATCAAGTAGATGATGAATCCGAGCACGCCTAGGCCGAGGAAAAGCTGGGATATTGCGATTGAGGCCGGAGCAGAAAAGGCATACCCGGCCAACCCAATCCAGGTAACGATACGCGCCGCCTTGACCGGGGTCATCCGAATAGATCCCTTTCGATCAATTCCACCAGGCTATGGATCAGAAAGGTGTGTTCCTCTTGAATACGCTGGACCGAATCGGTGGGGACGATGATCGCCGACGAGGCATATCGTTTCAGCTTGCCGCCGCCGCAGCCGAGGAGAGCGTACACAGCAGCTTTCTTTTTCTGCGCCGCCCGGGCGGCCCGAACCAGATTGGCCGAGTTGCCCGAGGTCGATAGCAGAACCAGCAGATCTCTGGGACGAACCAGGCTTTCCACCTGGCGGGCGAAAATCATGTCAAAGCCGTAGTCATTGCCGGCAGCCGTGAGCAAAGCACTGTCGCTGGTGAGCGCCACCGCCGGCAGGGAGGGGCGTTCGAATTTTCCCGTCAATCGCACGACCAACTCGGTGGCGAAATGCTGGCAGTCGGCTGCGGAACCGCCGTTGCCGGCCAGGTAGATCGTCCCGCCCCGCCTAAGCAGGCGGGCCATGCCGGAAGCCATGGCCACGATCTGGTCGAGACAGTCCTCCATCAGTTCGGTCCTGACCGCCACCGCCTCCGCCGCCGACAGAAGCAGGTGCATGGCCCCGTAACTTCTTTTCGAGGTTTTCATCAGATTGTCACCCTGGCAGAAGTGTGGATCGCCGCGGCCATTTCGGCCATATAGCCGGCGTCATAATTCCTCTCGAGGCAGGTACCGAGGACGATAAATGACGCCCCGGCCAGCACCCGCTCGGCAGCCTCCTGCGGCCGGCGGATACCGCCCCCTACGACAACCGGCAGGCCGCCATAGTCTGCCACGGCACGAATCATCTCGACCGGAACCGGCCATATACCTCCCGAGCCGGCTTCGAGGTAAACCAGCTTCATACCGAGAAAGTTCGCCGCCAAGGCATGGACTTTGGCCAGCTCCGGCTTGTCCCGGGGGATCGGTTGCGTGGCGCTGACATATTGCACCGCCGTGATGGCTCCGGAATCGACCAGGATATACCCGGTCGGGATCGGCTCCAGGCCATACGCTTTAATGAGCGGCGCTCCCTTGACCTGTTCCTCGATAAGATAGGCCGGGTTGCGGCCGGAAATCAGCGAAAGAAACAAGACGCCGTCGGCATGGCGGGAAATCTGGGCCGAGCTTCCGGGGAAAAGGATCACCGGTAGTTCGGTGGCGCGCCTGATTTCGGCCAGGCGGGAGTCGAAATCGCAGCCGGTGAGGAAAGAGCTGCCGGCCAAGATGGCATCGACACCGCAGGCGGCAGCCGATTCGGCGGCGGCCATCAATCGAGCGGGATCGGTGCGGTCGGGGTCGAGAAGGAGGAAGAACCCGGCTCCGTTATCGTCCCTGATCTTGAGCAATCGTTCAAATAACGGCATGATCCCTGCCAATTACCCCTGCGTCCCTTTTAACCTCGTACGGATCTCTAAGACGAATTTATCATAAAAGGAGATGTCGGGCAGACTTCCCCTGGCAAAACTGTCCTTGCCTCCGCCGCGACCCTCTACGGCATTGGCCGAATCGATGATTATTTTTCCGACGTTGATGCCGGCATCGAGCGCCGCCTGCGAGGCCGCCGCCATGAATGTCCCTTTGCCCTTGATTGCCCCTACGGCCGTAGCAAAGATAGGCGTACTCTTCGATTTTAGAGCATCAACCCATCCCGACATCGTTTCCTGATCCGTCTCGCCGAACTGCCAGTGCACGAAATCTATCTTGCCTATCGTCTCGGTCGTCCCGACGGTATTGCTGCCGCCCGAGTAGCGCTCCGTCTTGAGCTTCTTGTTTTCTTTTTGCAGCTCGGTCACGGTCGATGTCAATCGATGAAGGGCATCGACAACCTGGTCGGCGGGCACGTTAAGCATGGCCCCCACCTGATCGACGGTCTTCTTGTTGGCGCGGTTGAGCATCGAAGCCCCGCGGCCGGTAACCGCCTCGATGCGACGAACACCCGATGCAATCGCCGTCTCCGAGGTAATCAGAAAAGATCCGATATTGGCCGTATTGGTCACATGCGTGCCGCCGCAAAGCTCTTGGGAAAAATCATCGACCGACACCACCCGGACGGTATCGCCGTACTTTTCGCCGAACAGCGCCATGGCCCCGGATTTCATGGCCTCGTCGGTCGGCTTCTCAACCGTGGTTACCGGCAAGGCGGCCAGAATCTGCTCGTTGACGATCCGTTCGATCTCGGCGATCTCTTCAGGTGTCAGCGCTTTGAAATGGGAGAAATCGAAGCGCAAGCGATCGGGCTCAACCAATGAACCTGATTGCCGCACGTGATCGCCGATGACCTTGCGCAACGCCGCTTGAAGCAAGTGCGTAGCGGTATGGTTGCGCATGATATCCTTGCGCCGCTCAATGTCAATGCGAGCGGTGACGTCGCCTATCAACTCTTCTTGCGACCCTTTATCCATCAGGCCGGTATGAATAACAAATTCTTTATGTTTGATGAGTCCGGTGACTACCATCCGGGCTTTGTTATTTTCTATTGTACCTAGATCACCGCTTTGACCGCCAGATTCGACATAAAACGGCGTTTCGAGGAGAAGCACCGCCGCCTCGTTATCCACTCCGGCAGTATCGAGTGCTTTTGTTATCCATTCAAACACCGGATTGTGCTCGCCTCTTATGAACTTCGTTGCTTCTTTCGGCCAACCCTTTCTCTCGAAATTATCAACTGCAATGGACAGCATCTGCGCCGCAAAACCCGCCCCCGCCCGCGATTGCGCCTGCTGGCGCGACATCGCCTTCTCGAAACCGTCCATGTCCAATTTCAGCCCAGCCTCGGAGGCCATAATGGCAACCATATCCGGCGGAAAACCATAAGTGTCGGACAGCTTGAAAATATCCTCGCCGGGGATGACATTGGAACCGGAGGCCTTGACTCTTTTCGCCAGCGCCGAAAACAACTCCAGCCCCGTATCCAGCAGCTCGCCGAACCGTTCTTCCTCCGAGCGGATAACTGCCTCGATATGATTCTGCTTCGCCTGCAGTTCCGTGAAATACCCCCCCATGATATCGATCAGGGTCGGCACCAGCTTGCAGATGATCGGTTCTTTATAACCCAGCAGGCGGCCGTGACGAGCGCCGCGGCGCAGAATCCGCCGCAACACATACCCGCGCCCTTCGTTCGACAAACCGCCGCCGTCGGCCAACGCAAACGTCAACGCCCGGACGTGGTCGGCAATAACGCGATGCGACAGTCCCTTCGGTCCCGGCTGATATTTGACGCCGGTGATGTCGGCCACCTGCGCGGTCAATGGCCGGAACAGGTCGGTTTCATAGTTGGAATCGACCTTCTGCATTGCGGCGGTGATCCGCTCCAACCCGGCGCCGGTGTCGACCGATGGCTTGGGTAGTGGGATGACTTTGCCGTCGGGCGTCTGATCGTACTGCATGAAGACCAGATTCCAGATCTCGACGAAGCGCTCGTTTTCGGTGTTGATTCCGGCATCCGGCTGGTTGCGGGAGAGGTGTTCGCCCATATCGTAATGGATTTCGGAGCATGGGCCGCAGGGGCCGACATCTCCCATCGACCAGTAGTTGTCTTTCTTGCCAAAGCGAAGGATATGGCCGTTCTTCAGCTCCGGCCCGACTTTCTCCCAGAGCCGAAAGGCCTCGTCATCATCGGTGTAGACGGTGGCATAAAGGCGGTCGGCGGGGAGGCCAAGTGTCTTGGTGACCCAATCCCAAGCGTAGATGATCGCCTCTTCCTTGAAATAATCGCCGAAGGAAAAATTCCCCAGCATTTCGAAAAAGGTCTGATGGCGCCCGGTTTGGCCGACGTTATCCAGATCATTATGCTTGCCGCCGGCACGGATGCATTTCTGCGAAGTCACCGCGCGCGAAAACGACACCTTGCGGCTGCCGGTGAAGACATCCTTGAACTGGTTCATCCCGGCGTTGACGAACAGCAAGGTGGGATCATCCAGCGGGATAACCGGCGATGACGGCTGATGCGAATGGCCGCGGGCGCGGAAAAAATCTATAAACGATTGTCGAATCTCTCGGCTTGTGATGGCAACCACCTTTCCCTCAGGTCATTGTTTCCCAAATAGTTGCTCAAACGCCTTCCGGGCCGCGGCATACGAAATCGACCGCCGCGAAAGGTAAGTATATGCTTTCTGCCGGGCGGTTTCAAGGTCAAAGTTGGCCAGCGAATTCCGCCGTTTTTCCAGCAGGCGTAGCGCGATAGCGGCCTCGTCGGTCTCCGCCAGCGCCTCGACGACCGCCTTTTCCGCGATCGGGCGTGGGACGCCGCGCTGCTGAAGGTAGGCGACCAGAAACGGTTTTCCGGCCGGCTTGCGGAGCATGAGTGACCGGATGCACCCCAAAGCATATTGATAGTCATCCAGAAGCCCGTTGGCTTTGAAGGCGGCGGTCACGTCGGCGATCAGCGCCTCGGCGATATCTTTGCGGCGCAACCGTTCCCGGAACAATCGGGTGGAATAGGGGTGCTGGGCCAGAAGCGATTCGGCGCAGTGGAACGCATAAGCCCGCTCCAAGATCTTTTGCAACTGCTCGAACGACTGAAGCGAAAGGGTTAGCCCCTCTTTCAATTCGTGCGTTTCGATGATCTTGCGGGTGGCCCGGATTTCATACCCGTTGGAGAAGGCCAGCCGGTACCACCGCCCGGCATGCTCAATCCCGACCAGGATAATCTGTCCCGGCTCATTACCCATGGAGGGCAATTTACACTTGTGCAATCGGGAATGCAAAAGGGAAACCGGGAGGGGTGGCGGCCGGATACTTGGAGTGGTTGAGTCCTCCGCCGTGCTTGCCATTTGTCGCGCGAGACTCGAGTGAGGCCGTCAAATAAACTTTTCTTGACATAGCTAACGGGCGGAAGTATTATCAATTCTGGCTGAAATTTCACTTATCACCTGTAACGGGAGGCCAGTCAGTGATTTATGGCGTAATCATGGCCGGGGGAAAAGGGGAACGGTTCTGGCCGTTATCCAGCGAGGCACGTCCCAAGCAACTGCTGGCGCTAACCTCCGATAAAAGCATGCTTAATGTGACGTGCGAGCGGATAATTGGCCTTATCCCACCGGAACAAATCCTTATTGTGGCCGGCGAAAATATATCAGGAGCCATACTCGACAGCTGTCCAACCATCCGGCCTGAGAATGTGCTGGCGGAGCCGTTTGGGCGCAACACCTGCTTGGCGATCGGGTGCGCCGCCGTCCACCTTCAGAAACGCGATCCCGAGGCCATCATGGTTGTGCTTTCGGCCGACCACCTCATCGAACCGGCCTCCAAGATGCTCGAAGTTGTCAAGGTGGGGACCAAGGTTGCAGCCGAGGGGAATCAGCTTATAACGATCGGCATCGTTCCCAGCCGGGCCGAGACCGGCTACGGGTACATCGAATTGAGCGACAAGCAATGGAAAGTGGACGGCGTAGCCGTCTGCCGGGTGGCGGCATTCAAGGAAAAACCACGTCCGATGGTGGCGCAGCAGTATTACCTGGACGGCCAGCACCTATGGAACTCCGGGATGTTCATCTGGTCGGTCAAGGCTATTTTGGAGGCCATCTTGGCCTGCCAGCCGGAGCAGCACGCGATGCTGATGGAGTATGCCGCCCATATCGGTACCGAGCATGAGGCCAAGGCCCGGCTCAAGCTGTATAATGAAGCGGAGCCGATATCGATCGATTATGCCGTGCTGGAGTCGGCCGGAAACGTTCTGACGCTTAAGGGCGACTTTGTCTGGGATGATGTCGGCAGTTGGATGTCGCTGCAGCGGTTCAAGGAAACGGATAAGAACAGCAACGTCATTGTCGGCCGGGCGTTGGCGATTGAGGCTTTCGAGTCGACGATCTATAACGCCAACGACGGCATTATTGCCGCCATCGGGGTCTCAGATCTGATAATCGCCAAGGTCGGCGACGTGGTCTTGGTGGCTCATAAGACCCGCTTGGACAAGATCAAGGACCTCCTCTCCCGAATGAATGAGGACGCGAACTTGAAGAAGTATCTGTGATGCGATCCGTCGGTTTCGTAATGGCAGCCATGATATTGACGGCGGTTTCGTGCATGCCCGGCCGGGTTTCGCATGGGACGCCGGAGAGCCGCCCGCCGGCCGCGCCCCCCGACTAAGATAACATGGAGTAGGCGGCCGCCCGCGAGATAGTCCCGGCCGTCCAACCCGTGACGGCGGCAATGGCGGCCGGAGGTGATACCCTGGTTCGGCCGCCGCTGCCGACCCAAACGCGACCGGATTCGAATGCCTCGGCCACACCCGGTGAAGCCTATCGCGTTCAGGTCTTCACGTCGCGCCTGTATGTAGAGGCAACCCGGGAGTTGGGGGTGGCCCAGGAGTTGTTTAATCTGCCGATCCATCTCGACTATGAGGCGCCTTATTACAAAGTTGGGGTCGGCGACTTTGCATCGCGGGAAGAAGCCGAGGCGATGGTCCCGGGAATCAAGGCCATGGGGTATATGACCGCCTGGGTGTCGCGGGTGGTGCTGAAGATCAGAGAATTGCCGCCGCCGAACTCCTCCGATCAGCCGATCCTGCCGATCGACAGCGGCGCGGCGCCAACGCCACAGACCGACAGCGCGGCGCACCACGATACCGGAGGGTTTCGGTGAGTCGGATACTGTCCTGCGACCCGGCCCAGCCGGCGGTTGATATTATCGAAGCGGCGGTCGGCGTGTTGGACGACGGCGGTGCGGTGGTTATGCCGACCGAGACGCAGTATTCGCTTTCGATCCGGGCCGACCGTCCCGAGGCAATGGCCACAATTGGCCGTCTTAAAGGGCGGGAATCCTCAGTAAAACCGGCGCTTTTTATTAGGGATTTGGAACTGGCTGAGCAATTCTGCCTGTTGAATACTGCCGCCCGGGTTCTGGGGCAACGATATCTCCCCGGGCCGATGACGCTGGTCATTCCCGCTCGGCCGGGCCAGAGGGCGGTGGCCGATGGGTTTGTGTCGGAACATGGCATCGGCGTGCGAATCTCATCGTCACCGGTTGTGGCGGCGGTGATGATCCGAGTGCCGTTCGCGGTCACGGCGACCTCGGCCAACCGTAGCGGGGAGATGACGCCATCGACGGCCTCGGAGATTGCCCGGCTCTTTGGTGATGAGGTTGACCTTTACCTGGATGGCGGCCCGTGCCGAGGGGTGATCCCCTCGACGGTGGTGAAGGTTGACGGCGGCGTGACGATTCTTCGTCACGGCCAGATTGCCGAGGCTGAGATCAGGCGGTTTATCGAAAAGGAAAGGCAGGATGGCCGGCTTTAAAGTGCTGTTCATTTGCACCGGCAACACCTGCCGGTCGCCGATGGCGGAGGGCGGCCTGCGAGCCCTCTTGAAGGGTCGCAACAACACCACCATCGATGCCCAATCGGCCGGCACCGCCGCTGTATCCGGATGCCCGGCCACCCATTATGCGATGGAAGCGGTCAAGACCTGGAACGGCGATATCTCCCGGCATCGTTCCCGTCCGATGACGCGGGAGCTGCTGGAAGAAGCGGATCTCATCCTGGTCATGACGCCGTCCCATATGCACGATGTCCAGACCGTCTGCCCGGAGGCAGCCGAAAAGACATTTCTTCTCAAGAAATTTCCGGAAGCAGGGGATGACGGCGAAGGAGTTGCCGATCCGATCGGCGGATCGCTTGACATGTATAATCAGACTTTCCTGGAGATCGGCGAGGAACTCGGCCGAATCCTGCCGGAGCTTATCATCCGGGCGGAACGGAAAGGAGCGAGACCTCCGCAATGATGCGACGGCATCTTACCAAAATCATTATTGCGGCTTTCGCCGTCCTGACGCTTGCCCCGCTGGTCTATTTCACAACCGTACAGCGCGGCCAAGCCCAGGATACCTTACGTCAGGGGGCGGCCTCCCCAGCCGATACGATCCCCGAGGCGATCAATCGATACGTGGAAAATATCGCCTTCGGGGCGGGGGAGCGGCTGACGTTCGATATCGGGTATGGATTCATCAACGCCGGTTCTGCCACCATGGAGGTGGCCAAGCTGATCGACTACCGGGGCCGTCCGGCGTATCAGATCGTCACCACCGCCCAATCGAATAAATTCTTTTCCTCCTTCTATCCGGTCAGCGACCGGGCGGAATCGATTGTGGACGCCATTGGGCTGTTCTCCTGGCATTTCGAGAAGATTCTGCGGGAGGGGAAATATCGGGCGGAGCGGACGAGCGACTTCGATCAGATTGGGCGCACGGCGGTCTACAAAAATGACACGATCGCCATACCGCCCTACGTGCAGGATGCCCTCTCGGCGCTCTACTATGTCCGCACCCAGCCGCTGGAGGTGGGGCGCTCCCTGTTCGTCGATAATTTCACCGACGGCAAAATTTATCCGCTGGAGGTGAAGGTTCACCGCAAGGAGAAGATCGCCACCAAGGCGGGGCAGTTCGACTGCCTGGTGGTCGAACCGCTGCTGCAGACGGCCGGGATTTTCAAGCATGAAGGGAAGCTGACGGTTTGGCTGACCGATGACCGTCTGCGATTGCCGGTGATGATGAAAAGCAAAGTCGTGGTTGGATCGATCACGGCGGAATTGGTCGATTATCGTTTGGGCCGACTGGAGGAGTTTTGACCCGGCGGTTTGCGACGGTCGACCTGAGGCGAGTTACCACGGTTTCATTGCGCCGACGCCGTTCGCTGGCCGCCGTCCGCCTATTGGCCAAAGTCCCGGCCGCGGCCGGCGCCAAGGCGTTCTTCGACGCCCTGCCCGGTACTCTCAAAGCGAATGACCTGAAAGCGTTGATCCGGGCGATCATTTCCGCCCGGCGCCGGCACAAACCGGTTATTATCATGGCCGGCGGGCATCTGGTCAAAGTAGGGCTCAATCCGATCATCATCGATCTGATCGCATCCGGCTTTATTACCGGGTTATGCCTCAACGGCGCCGGTTTGATCCATGACGCCGAGTTGGCGCTGGTCGGGCGCACCTCGGAGGACGTCGCCGCCGGACTGGAGGACGGCAGCTTCGGCATGTCGGCCGAGACGGCGGCGCTGTTTGCCGAAATGGCGGCTCTCGCCGAAGACCACCAGATCGGGCTGGGAGAGGCCGCCGGGATGATATTGGAAACCCGCCGGGCACCCCATCGCCGCCATTCGTTGCTCGCCGCTTGCCGTCGCGCCGGGATTCCGGCCATGATCCATATGGCGGTCGACACCGATATCGTCTGCCAGCATCCCACCTTTGACCCGGGCCGGGCGGCGCGCGCCAGCCACCATGATTTCACTCTCCTGGCGCGTGAGATTGCGCGGGGCGAAAACGGCGGCGTGTTCATCAATATCGGCTCCGCCGTGATCCTACCCGAAGTGTTCTTAAAGGCGCTGACCGTCTCCCGTAACATCTATGGCCGGCCACACCGCATCATCACCGCCAACTTTGACATGATATATCAATATCGTCCCGTCCAGAATGTAGTGCAGCGGCCGACCCTGGGGGGCGGGAAGGGATATAACTTTGTCGGCCATCACGAATTAATGATTCCGCTCTTGGCCTGGGGGCTGAACGCGTTGTCGGGTACCAAGCCGGCCGGCGCAGGCGAAGCGGCACAACGACGGAGATAAAGCATGGCACAGATTGTTGAATGCGTCCCCAACTTTTCCGAGGGACGGCGCCCGGAAATCATCGATACCATCATCAAGGAAATTACCGCCGTCGACGGCGTCACCCTGCTGGACCGCGAGATGGATGCCAGCCACAACCGGGCGGTGGTGACCTTTGTCGGGCCACCCCTGGAGGTCAAGGAAGCCGCTTTTCGCGCCTACCGCAAGGCGGCGGAATTGATCGACATGCGCCAGCACCATGGCGAGCATCCTCGAATGGGTGCAACCGACGTCTGTCCGTTGGTGCCGATCACCGATATCACCGTGGCGGAATGCGTCCAATTGGCCAGGGAACTGGCGCAGATGGTCGGGGAAAAGCTGCACATCCCGGTTTTTCTTTATGAAGAGGCGGCCACCCGTCCGGAGCGGAAGGATTTGGCCCAGGTGCGTCAGGGGGAGTACGAAGGGTTGCGCGACCTGATCGGCGCCGATCCCTCGCGGAAGCCCGACTTCGGACCGGAAAAGATCAATCTTACCGCCGGCGCCACCGCCATCGGCGTCCGGATGCCACTGATCGCCTACAACATCTATCTGGGGACGAACAACATCAAAGTGGCCAATGCTATCGCCAAGGCGATCCGTTCCCGCTCCGGCGGGTTTATGTACTGCAAGGCGCTCGGCTTTGCGATTGAAGACCGGCAATGCGTACAAGTTTCGATGAATCTGGTCAATTTTAAGAAAACGCCGATGCACCGCGTCTTCGAGACGGTCCGGCTGGAGGCGGAACGGTACGGGGTCAACGTGACTTCCTCGGAGATCGTCGGGCTGGTGCCGAACGATGCCCTGGTGGCGGCGGTGGAGCATTTCCTGCGGTTGGAGAATTTCTCGAAGAACCAGATTCTGGAAGAAAAGCTGACGGCCTCGGCGACACCGCAGAGCCGGGCCAGCGATGATTTCTACAATGACGTCGCCTCGGCCTCCCCGGCCCCCGGCGGCGGATCGGTAGCGGCAGCGGCGGGGTCATTGGGGGCCGCCCTGACCTCAATGGTCAGCCGGCTGACCGTCTCCAAGAAGAAATACAAGGATGTTCATGACGAGATCGGCGCCATCCTGGGCCGTTCGGAGCCGTTGCGCCAGGAGCTTTTCGACCTCATCGTGAAAGACAAGGAAGCGTTCGAGCGGGTGATGGCCGCCTTTCAATTACCCAAGGACACTGAGGTCGAAGTCAAAAAACGGGCGGTTCAGATCGAAGATGCCACCAAGGCGGCGGCGCTGGTGCCCCTGAAGGTGGCCGAAAAGGCGCTGGAGGTGCTGTCGCTGGCCAAGGTCGTGGGGGAAAAGGGGAATGCCAACTCGATTACTGATGTCGGTGTCGGCGCGTTGATGGCCAAGGCCGGCATGGACGGCGCCATCCTGAACGTCCGCATCAATCTGCGCGGATTGACCGATCGGGATTTTGTCTCCAAGCTGTCGATCGAAATCGACCAGTACAAGGCCCGGGGCGAGGCGTTGGCGGAGGATATCGCCCGGATCGTCGATCAAAAGATTATGAATGGCTGAGTATATCGACCTGCATGTGCATAGTGACCATTCCGATGGTCTGCAGACTCCCGGCGAGGTGATCGATCGCAGTCTGGCCCGGGGTCTGACGGCGGTTTCGATCACCGACCACGATAGTGTCGCCGGGTACCGCGAGGCGGCGGCGTATGCCGCCGGCCGCGAGATCGAGGTGGTCGCCGGCGTGGAGTTATCGGCGGCGCGCACGGACGAGGATTTGCATATTCTGGGATATCTGTTTCAGCCCGAAAATGAGCGGCTGAATGAGACGCTGGAGAAGTTCCGGGGAATCAGGTACGAACGGGGCAAGAAAATGGTCGCGCGGCTGGCGCAGCTGGGCCTCATGGTCGACTACGAAAACGTGTTGGCGGAGGCCGGTCGGGCCGCCGTGGGGCGGCCGCATTTGGCCGAGGCGATGGTCAAAGGCGGTTGCGTGTCATCGTATGCGGAGGCTTTCAACCGGTATCTTATCGTCGGCGGTCCGGCCTACGTTCCGAAAGCGAAGCTGACCCCGTCCGAAGCGATTATGCTGATACATCAGGCCGGGGGGATGGCGGTGATGGCGCATCCGGCGTTGACCGACCGCGATGATATGATCGAGGCCCTGGTGGCCTGGGGGTTGGACGGCATTGAGATTTATCATCCCACACATACGGTCGCGGCCCAGCAGAAATATCGCGCGATCGCGCGGCGCCACGGCCTCTGTGTGACCGGCGGCTCCGATTCGCACAATCGCAAGGATCGCTTCGGCGACATCGGGACGGAGAGAGTTCCCTACACCTGTCTGCTCGACCTGAAAGCGACCTGGCGATTAAGCGACAGTTCACATCATTTACGGGAGAATTCGGCGTGAAACCATTCAGCATATTCGTCATACTGGTGATATTGGGGGTAGGCGGGACGCTCGTGGCCGGCGAAATGACGGTGCAAGAATACGAGCAGGTTAAAGCGCAGGCCGAGTATTACCTGGGCTCGTATGCCGAACAGGTGGCCGCAGGCGAGGCGCCCCCGATCAAATGCGCCGTGCCGCTGGTGTATGACCTGACGTTGAATCGGCCGAAGGGCCTGGCCGAAATCGCCGGCCCGTTTGACCGGCAGGACACGCTCTCGTTCAGGTACGGCACAACCCATTTTCTGCTGCATTATACCAACCAGGGCCTCGATTCGATCTATCAGTATACGCGGCAGGATTCCCTTCCCGGCGTGCCCAATTATATCTTCGAGGCCGGTAAGGCGTGCGAACGGGCGTGGGCCAAGATCATCGATACCCTCGGTTTCCGGACGCCCAAATCGGACGGCTATTACAACGGCGGCGCCTCTCCCGGCGGCGGGGACGGCCGCATTGACGTCTATTTCATCAACCAGGGATACTACGGAGCCACGATTCCGGAATCGATTCAGACGACCCTTCCGCTGACATCGACCGCCTATATACTTCTTGAGAATGACTACGCCGGATTCCCCGGATACGCGAACAACCGTCTGGCGCCCCTGCAAGTGTCGGCGGCCCACGAGTTCTTTCATTGCGTCCAATTTAACATCGATCTCACCGAAACCGAAGGGACGGGAAACTCCCGGAGTACCGCCTGGGTCGAAATGTCGGCCACCTTTATGGAGGAGGATAATTACCCCGAGATCAACGACTATTATGGGTACTTGCGATTCTTCTATTACTTTCCGCAGTGGTCGCTGCGCGTCGGGTATTATAACCCCTCAACGCAAATGCAGGATTGGATGAGCCTGCACCAGTATGGATCGGTCGTCTTTCCGATCTTTCTGGCCCTCCAATTCGGAGATGAGATTATCAAGTCCATCTGGGACGGCTGCGGAGAAGTTCCGGGGGGAAACTGGTGGCTGGCGACCAACGTCGCCATCAAGACCGCCTCGGGCAATGCGCGCGATATACGGAGCGTTTTCCGCGAGTTCACTCTCTGGAACCTGTTTACCGGCAATTGGAAACGCCCCGGACAATATTTCCCCGAAGGGCTGGCGTACCCATCGCCGATATCCGATTTTCCAAATTATACCAGTATTAAGCGGATGACCTATGAGGTATCCGAATACCCGGCCATAGTCACGATTGCCGACAGCCTGAAACCGGACAACCTCGGCTGCAACTACATTTTGCTGAAGAATCTGGCCGCCTACACGACCGGACTGGCGGTCTCCTTCCAACCCGACGCCGCCCGCCCCTGGAGCGTGATGGTCGTCGGTTTGCCGCTGTTTGTGTACGACACCACCCAGCCGATCTTCATCGATACCACAGTTTATGACTCATCGACCACGCAGATTCTGATTCCCAACGCCTCCTCATTCAATCGCATCGTGCTGATCCCCTCGGTTCTGGGCGGCAACGGCCAAAGGTGCAATTATTCGCTTAACATCACTCCCCTCAGGGAAGGCGTCTCCCGTCCCAACGGCGGCGAGAAACTGTATGCCGGAATCGTCTATACCATTACTTGGTTTTTTGACCCGGCTATTACCTCGGTGAAGATCGAATTCTCATCGAACAATGGCGCCACCTGGAGCGAGATCACCACCACCCCCAACGTTCTGGCCTATAATTGGACGGTT
>CAZPEV010000067.1:9068-15604 GCA_964585635.1 uncultured Ignavibacteriales bacterium | reverse complement strand
GCGAAGCGCTTGGCGTAAGCCAAAAGAACCCCGGCTTTAGCCGGGGATATCTATTTCACCGGAGGAATACGCGCCGCCGCGCCGCGACGAGGCAAATCATACGACCTTTCCTCGATATCAGCGGCGCCCACAGCTCGGGCCGCGATCGGGCTGGAAGCGGCGGCGGTCGGGGCATAATCGTGCCGCCGGTGACCCGAGCGGTGTTCTCGATACCGATTGACACTCCCGATCGAACGGCGCTATATTGCCGCCATATGGCGACCCGGTTATGATTACAGGCAATCGCTTCATCATCGGCCAGTACCGGCCGGGCAGCGAGTTTCTGTACCGCCTTGATCCCCGAACCAAGGTCATCATGGTGGCGGCGGTGATGGTCACGGCCTTACTGGCGACCGGCCTGTCGCTGTATGCGGCCATGATTGCGATTCTGCTGGTTCTGCTGATCTCCTGCCGTCTGGGATGGGGATTGATTTTTCGGAATTTGCGCCCGGTCGTCTGGTTCGTCCTGTTCACGGCCGGGTTTCACTTGTTGTTTTCCGGCCGGAATGATCCCGAGATCGCGTTTGCGCTCGGCTCATTGACGGTCAGCCGCACGGCGCTGATGCTGGCGCTGACCTTTTCCGCCCGTATCTTGATCTTCGTGCTGGCGACGTTCGTGGTGTCGCTGACGACGTCGCCGGTGGCGCTGTCCGAAGCGGTCGTATCGCTCTTGCTGCCGCTGCGGCGGCTGAGGGTGCCGGTCTACGACCTAGGGATGATTCTTTTTATCGCCTTGCGGTTCATCCCGGTTCTGGCCGATGAGATCGAAACGATCCGCAAAGCCCAACAGATTCGCGGCCACGACCTGTCTGGCGGCCTGCAGGCCCGGATCAAATCATCGATGGCGCTGATTCTGCCGGTTTTTTTCTCGGCCCTGCGGCGCGCCGACGACCTGGCGGTGGCGATCGATACCAGGGGATACAAGAGCGGCCGGCCGCGCAGCTCGCTGGAGCCGCTTCGTTTCGCCGCGGCCGATTACGCCGTGCTGGCGATAACCCTGCTGACCTCTTCGGCCTTCATCGCCGCCGGAAGGATGATCGGATGACGGCCAGAAATATCAAGCTTCTGCTTCGGTATGACGGGGCCGAATTTGCCGGATGGCAGTATCAGCCGCGCCAGCGGACGGTCCAGGGGGAGTTGCAGGCGGCCATCCGAAAACTGACCGGAAAGACGGTAACGCTGTACGCCGCCGGCCGAACCGACGCCGGCGTTCATGCGCTGGGGCAGGTGGTCAGCTTTACGACCGACAGCCCGCTGCCGGTGAAAAAGTATCGGGACGGGTTGAATTTTTACCTCCCAGATGATATATTGGTGCACGCGGTCGAAGAAGCGCCGGAGTGCTTTCATGCCCGGTACGGCGCCATCTATCGTCATTATCGGTATCTGATCGACCGCGACCGTTCGCCGCTCCATCGTCAACGACGCTGGGAAGTCGGCTACGAACTGGACCTGGCTGCGCTGCAGGCCGCTGCCGACTATATTCGCGGCGAGCATGATTTTTCGACCTTTTGCGTGGTATCATCGAGACTGAAGAACAATCGGTGTCTGGTGTATGAATCATGCTGGAAAGCGGAGGACGCCCTCCTGACGTACGAGATCGTCGGCAACCGCTTCCTGCACACGATGGTTCGTTCGCTGGTCGGCCTAATGATAGAAGTGGGGCGGGGTGCCCTGACGATGCCGCAATTTAAAACGATTTTCGTCTCCGGCGATCATACCGCCCTCGCTCACGTGGCGCCGGCGCGGGGGTTGTGTCTGGTCGCCGTGGGATACGAGAAGGAGCCATAGATGAAGTTTTTCATTGATACCGCCAACCTGGAAGAGATTCGGCAGGCGGCCGCCATGGGGGTCTTGGACGGGGTCACGACCAATCCCAGCCTTATGTCCAAGGAAAAGGGGTCGTACCGGGAGATTCTCAAGGAAATCTGTGCCATCGTGCCGGGGTCGGTGTCGGCCGAGGTGGTTGCCGTCGACGCCGCCGGGATGATCCGCGAGGGGAAAGAACTGGCCCGGATCGCCGATAACATCACGGTCAAGATTCCGACCATTCTGGAAGGCCTGAAGGCGATCAAGGCGCTCAGCGGCGAGGGAATTCAGGTCAACGCCACGCTGGTGTTCAACCCGATGCAGGGGCTGTTGGTAGCCAAGGCCGGGGCCACCTACGCTTCGCCGTTTGTCGGGCGATTGGACGATATCAGCCATGACGGCATGGCGCTGGCGGGGCAACTGGTCACGATCTATGAAAACTACGGCTACGCGACCGAGGTGCTGGTGGCCTCCGTTCGCACCACCCAGCATGTCATCCAGGCGGCCCTGATGGGGGCGCAGGTCTGCACCATGCCGTTCAAGGTTATCAGTCAGCTTATCAAACATCCTTTGACCGACATCGGCCTGAAGCAATTTCTGGCCGACTGGGAAAAGGTGAACAAGGGATAATATGATCGCACGCTATACGCTGCCCGAAATGGGGGCGATCTGGACCGACGAAAGCAAATTCCAAACCTGGCTGGAGGTGGAATTGGCCGTCTGCCGGGCGCTGGCCGAACGGGGAACGATTCCGGCCAAGGCGCTGCGGGTGATCGAGAAGAAGGCGGCCTTCAACCCGAAACGGATCGCCCGGATCGAAGCTGAGGTCAATCACGATGTCATCGCCTTTCTGACCTCGGTAGCCGAACATGTCGGCCCCGAGGCCAAATATATCCATTTCGGACTGACCTCCTCCGACGTGCTGGATACGGCCTTGGCGTTGCAACTGAAGCAGGCGGCGGCGCTGATCGACCGGAAACTGGTTCGGGCGCTGTCGATGATTCGAGCCCTGGCGCGTCGCCACCGCCTGACGCCGATGATGGGGCGAACGCACGGGGTCTTCGCCGAACCGACCACTTTGGGGCTCAAGTTCGCGGTCTGGTATACGGAGCTGGACCGGGGACGGCGGCGATTCTTGGCGGCGGCGGATGAAGTCGCCGTCGGCAAGATCTCCGGCGCGGTCGGCAATTTCGCCAACCTGGATCCCATCATTGAAGAGAAAGTTTGCCGGCGATTGAAGCTGAAACCGGCGGCGGTTTCAACCCAAATCGTCCAGCGCGACCGGCACGCGGCGTTTTTGACCTCGCTGGCCCTGGTGGCGTCGTCGCTGGAGAAATTTGCCACCGAGATCCGCAACCTGCAGCGCACCGAGATCGGCGAACTGCAGGAGGGGTTTGCCAAGGGGCAGAAGGGATCATCGGCCATGCCCCACAAGCAAAACCCGATCACGGCCGAGCGGGTGGCCGGTCTGGCCCGGGTCATGCGGGGCAACGCCCTGGCGGCGATGGAAAACATCTGCCTCTGGCATGAACGAGATATTACCCATAGCTCGGTGGAACGGGTCATCATTCCCGATAGCTGTATCCTGCTCGATTATGTCCTCCAGAAATTCATCGCCATCCTGGACAAGCTGGTCGTGAACCGAAAACGGATGCACGACAACATCTACCTGACGGGCGGCCTGGTGTTCTCACAGCGCCTGTTGTTGAAGCTGGCGGGACCGGCCGGCAGCCGCGAGGCGGCCTATGCCATGGTGCAGGAAAACGCCCTGAAGGCGCACCGCGGCGAGGGGCGGTTTATCGATCTGGTGCAGTCCGATCACCGCATCAGGGCGCTTCTGTCCTTGGCCGAAATCAAGGATTGCTTCACCCTCGACTACTATTTACGCAACGTCGCCAAGATCTTTGCCCGGGTGTTTCGATGAGAATCGCCAGTGAGGGATATCCCTTCATCATCGGGCCGCTGGTGCCCGGTGTGATTTTGGCCGGGCTTTATCCGTTGCATCAGCGGGAATGGCTGCTCCTGCTGGGGGCCGTTCTTATCCTGTCGGCCTTGGCCTGCTTGGGCTTTTTCCGCAATCCGATTCGGCGGATTCCCTCGGAGGAATCGGTTGTGTTGAGTCCGGCAGACGGCAGAGTACTGCAGATCGTCGACGTTACCGACGAGTATGTCGGCCGCGCCAAGCGGGTCGACATCTTCCTTTCCGTCTTTGACGTTCATGTGAACCGCATACCGGCGGCGGGGACGATCGAGTTTGTCCACCATCGTCCGGGCAAATTTTTCTCGGCCTTCAAGGATAAGGCGTCGACCGACAACGAGCGGACCGACATCGGCATTCAGGGAAGCCGGGGCCGGATTCGGGTGGCCCAGATCGCCGGCATCATCGCGCGCCGGATTATCTGCCGGGTGAAACCGCAGGAGGCGGTCGGGGCCGGCCAACGATATGGCCTGATTCGGTTCGGCTCGCGAACGGAAATCACCTTTCCCGATACATTCGCCCCGGTCGTCAGGCCGGGCGAGCACGTCAGGGGCGGGGAGACGATTATCGGAAGGTTGGTCGAGCATGCCTAACTATCGTCCCATCTTCCCCAATATTTTCACGGCCGGGAGTATCTTCTGCGGCTTCTTATCGTTGATTTCCGCCGCCGAGGGCGAACCGACCCATGCCGCCTGGCTTATTATCCTGGCCGGCTTTCTGGATGGCCTGGACGGCAAGGTCGCCCGCCTTTCGGGCGGGACATCGGCGCTGGGCAAAGAACTCGACTCCTTGGCCGACTTCATCTCCTTCGGCGTGGCGCCGGCTTTTCTCGTATACTCTTTCAAGCTCAACGCCCTGGGGAAGTGGGGCTGGATCATCGGCATGGTGTATATCACGGCCGCGGGCTATCGTCTGGCTCGGTTCAATCTGCTGGCGACGTCGGATGAGAAGCGGCACTTTTTGGGTCTGCCGGTCCCGGCCGCCGGCCTGGCCTTGGCCAGCTTTGTTATTTTCTGTTTTAACATTTGGGGAGCGGTGGAGTACGGCGAGTATCTGATATCGATGATGATTGTCTTTTCGGCGTTGATGGTGTCGCAGATCGAATATGAGGCCGTGCCCGACAATTTCAATACGCGCCGGAATCGGGTCAAATTCCTCTATGTTGTGGTCCTGGCGCTGGCGGCGCTGATTCGCCCGCGCCTGTTGATGTTTCCGATTTTCGCCTTTTACGTGATCACGGGGATCGTCAAGGAATCGGTGCGGATGATCAAACTGGCGACCACCGGCCACAACGATCATGACAACCCGGATGGCGGCGATGATGACCCCGCCCCGGGCGCCGCCGACCGCTATCGCAAGGATGACGCGGAAGAGTGAGCGCCGGCGATCATCGCTCACATCGGTGGAACGGCCCGACGCCCAAAATATCGATTGCCCAAGGGGTTGAGAAATAGTATACTTTTCACCCGGAGCTGGATAGTCCCAGAGAGAACGGCCGGCGTTCGTGCCGATTTCCGGGAGACTCCGGGGAAACGGCGTCGATGGCGGCCGACGGGACGGCGTGAAACCGAGAGCGGGAGAAAAGCGTGAAAAAGCGCGAAGTCGTTTTCATCGTCACGGCGCTGATTCTGGGGGCCGTCGTCGGCGGTGTAATCGGCGATATTATCGGTACGTATCTGCCGCCGGGAGCGGCCAAAACGCTCTTCTCCAAATCGATTCAGATCGGGCTGGATACGACCCGGATCGACCTGTATGCCATCAGCCTGACTTTCGGATTGATGGTCAGAATCAACTTTGTGTCGGTTTTGACCGTAATACTGGTGATAGTCTATTTCCGCTGGTGGTATCTCTAAGACCACCCGGTCGAAGGAGCTGAATATGTTTAGTGGCATTGGAATGCAGGAACTGCTCCTGGTCTTTTTGGTGATCCTGCTTTTCTTCGGGGCCAAGCGAATTCCCGATATCGCGGCCGGGCTGGGACGAGGCATTCGGGAATTCAAGAAGGCCCTCAAAGACACTCAGGATGAGATAACCAAAGACAAGCCGGCCGACGACAAAAAACCGGAAGACAAACAATGATCACCTTTGGCGATGACGATGCGGCGCGGGTCGTGGCGGTTTTGCAGGCCGGCGCGTATACCTTTCATAATGATCATTACCGCATTCGCTTGGAGAATCGTGAGGAACGGCGCCTGTTGACCCTGGAGATCTTTCCCAGGATACTCCTGGGCCATAAGGAGGGGATGTTGGTCGTGGTTTACACCGCCAGCGCCCATTTGCAACTGCATAATTGTTCCGGCTACGTTTGTTCCGACGAGCTGGGCGAGGTCACCTTTGTCGCCGAAACCAACGGGACCTTATCGGGCCTCGTCATCGAGCAGGGGGCGGGTTGCTCGCTCTATGCCGGGCTGGACCGGTCGCTGATCTCCTCCGATTTCACCAAGCTGGGGGTGGAAGTGATGTTGTCGGGGGTGGCCTTGTCGCTGGCCGAAGAGATCATTAATCCCCCGCAGAAAGACGGCCAGCAGGGGTAGGAAAAGCCGCCCGTAGGCGGCCGGCGCTTCGATTTGCGGCGGGGAGCCGGTTTTGGCTCCCCGCTATTTTTCGGTCAGATGGTCATCTTCTTGGCCGCCCCGAAGGAATCGACGAAATCGGCCACCGCCATTCTGATTTCCGACGCTTTCTGATACCGGTCCAGCGGATTCTTCTTAAG
>CAZPEV010000067.1:5996-9058 GCA_964585635.1 uncultured Ignavibacteriales bacterium | reverse complement strand
CAGTATATGGTAAAAATTCAAGGGCAGGGTCTCATTGATGGACGAGGGCGCCGGCGGATCATCGTTGATGATGCTGTAAATCAGCGAGGTGAGGTTCTCCCCCTTGAACGGCCGCCGGCCGGTCAATAATTCGTAGATAACGACCCCCAGCGAGAAGATGTCGCAGCGGCGGTCGACGACTTTGCCCTGCAAAAGCTCCGGCGCGATATAGTTGGGCGTGCCCATGGCGATGCCGGTTCGGGTCATCGACGACGAGTCGACCCGGGCGATGCCGAAATCCATCACCTTGATCGAATAGTCGGACAGCACCATGATATTGGCCGGCTTAATGTCCCGGTGGACGATTCCCTGATCGTGGGCGTATTCCAATCCCTGGCATATCTGGCTGACGATGCCGGCGATGATCTTGTACGAAAAGCGCACCTGCTTCTTGATGAGCCGGTCGAGCGTCTGGCCTTCCAGATATTCCATGGCAATGTATTGCAGGTCGCCCTCCGTCCCGACGTCGTAGATGGTGACGATATTGGGGTGCGACAACTTGCCGGCCGCCTGCGCTTCGCGGAAGAGGCGATCGCGGAGTTCCGCCATCTCGGCCTGGTCGCTCACGAAGTCGAGGCGAATCGTCTTCAGCGCCACCGGTCGGTTGATGGCCGGATCGACCCCCTTGAAGACCGTTCCCATGGCGCCCTTGCCCAGGATATCAACCACTTGGTACCGGCCCAGGTGCGATATCCGGTCGGAGTCGCTCAGGGCGGCGGGGGCCGGTCGCGGAGGCAGCGGCAAATCGAGGCCGGCTTCTGCTTCCGGCGGAGTTATGGTGCGGGGAGACGGTTCCTGAAAAGCGGCCGTCGGCATGTTCGCGACCGGTTCGGCGGTTTTGAGCCGGCTCGGTTTCCGGGATCCGGTCGAAACGGTTTCATCATAGCCGGCCGCGGCGGTGGCCGAGTCGGTCTCCCGGCCCTCGGCTGTAAGGGTCTCGGGTAGGTCCGACAGATGACGGACAGGAGCCGCACCGCTTCCTTCGGCTCTAAAGGCCGGGGTGGTGGTCGACGAGGCTTTCGGTTTCAGCGACAGCGCCGTGCGCAGGTTGAATTTCTGTCCCACCTGTGATTCATCGAGAAGGGGGCAGACCAGCATGAACAGGATAAACTCCAGTCCCAGATATAATGACCTGACCTGGAGGTTGTACGAGGTGAAGAGGATGACGCTAAGATTGCCCAGAATGAAGAGACAGACTATCAGGACAATCATTCGATACAGCAGAGAGACCCGGGGCAGAATCACCGCGCAAAAGACGCCGACCCCGAAGAGTATGAGCAGGTTCAGGCCGACCGAGAGGTCGAGTTGCCGGACGAAGTTATTATGGATGATGTTTTCGATGACGTTGGCGAACAACTCGGACCGGGACATACGGGCGGCGACCGGTGTGGCGAACGTTTCGCCTTCGAATCCCGCGGTCAGGCCGATGATGACGAGCCGACCCTTAAGGTTGGCGAGGTTGATTTTTTCGCGGAGGATGTCGGCCGCGCTGTACTGCGAAAAGGTCTGGCCCGGGTCGCTATAATTCACGAACATCCGGCCGCAACGATCGGTCGGAATAACGTGCGGCCCGACCCTGATCGACTGGCCGCCCTTAATGCTGACGTCGGCCGGCTTCAGTCCCAAATAGAAGGCGGCGGCCAACAGCGGCGCGGAAGGATAATAGAAGCCGTCATAATTGGCGACGAGGGGGACCCAGCGAGCTCGGCGATCGCTATCCGGCTCGAAGTAGGTGAACCCCAGGCCGTCGGTATAGCGGCAGATCAGGCCGGAGGGGAGAAACGGTTTGCGAATGTTCAGGGCGGCGTTTTCCTCCAGGATGCCCAGGTCGGCGTCGGTCTGGATCGAGCTTTTGAACAGGAACTCCGGTTTGGACAATCGTTGATGCGAATACTCGGCCAGCATTACGTCATACGTCAGGACGATGTTATCCGCCCAGGAAACCTGGTTGGCCAATATGGCGGTGTTGCCGGAGGTATCTTCCGATACCCGCGAGGCCAAGTCGAGATTGACCAGGATGGCTTTGGGACGGGCGGTATCGCAGGTGGCGATCAGATCGGCCAGGACGGCGTAGGACCAGGGCCAGGGTCCGACTTGGCGCACCGAAGCGTCATCGATGTTGACCAGGACAATATCGCCGGCCGATGTTCGCTCACCGCGAAAAGAATACATGAGGTCGTCCATTGACCACTGTACCTTTTTCAGGCCGGTGAAGTCGCCCAGATAAAGAGCGGCCACCAGGACGCTGATCAATAAAAACAGCACGTATGACGAATAGCGCTTTTGCATATCATACCCCATCGTCTTACCGGCCACAGGCCAGGCGGGTGATGAGAAATTCCGGCAACCGAGCCTTTTTCATTTTTTCCTGCGCTTGGTGCAGGTCATAGGGCACGCGCCGATAGGCCAACGTCTGCTCGGCGGTGTCGATGATCAGGTAACAGGCGTCGCGAATCCCATCGCGGGGCTGACCCACGGAGCCGACGTTGACAATGTATCGGCCGGGCGGTTCGATCCTGATGACGCCGTCCTGGGGACAGACGATCCGTCCGTCCGGTTGGCGATGAAAGACCATCGGCAAATGGGAATGGCCGACGAAACAGACCGTCTGCGAGAAGTACTCGAAGCTTCGCGCCGCGTCATCGGCCGTGAGCAGGTAGTTCCATTCCACCGGGTTATCGGGCGTGGCGTGGACAAAATAGTAGTCCAAAAAGGTGGCGTCCTGTCCGAACTCGGACATGCGCTCGATGGCCTTGCGGTCCAGCATCTTCTGTGTCCACAGAATCGACTGCTGCGCCATGAGGTTGAAATACTGGGGGCTTTCCAAACCCAGGGCAACGTAATCGTGATTGCCCATGAGCATGACCTCGCACAAGTCGCACAGCAGCCGGACGCACTTATTGGGGTCGGCGCCATACCCCACGGCGTCGCCCAGAAAGAAAAGCTTCTCGACCTTTTGATGTTCACTGTCGGCGACCACAGCCCGCAACGCCTCCAGATTGGCGTGTACGTCCGATAGTATG
>CAZPEV010000067.1:0-5986 GCA_964585635.1 uncultured Ignavibacteriales bacterium | reverse complement strand
ATCCCTTACCTCTCCTCGATGAAGCGATAGGTCGACTTGCCGATCTGGACGATGTCGCCGTTCTTGAGCTGCGCCCGTTCGGTGATCTCGCCGTTAAGCCTGGTCTTTCCCTTTCGACCCAGGTTCACGAGGACATATTCCTGATCTTCTTTCACGATCTTGGCCTGAATGCCGGAGACCAAAAATCCCTTGGCCTTGATATGGACGAATTTGGCGCGGCCGATGGTCGTGACTTCCTTGTCCAGCCGGAACTGCGAGAGATCCGTGTTTTCCAAACCCATCAGGACGCTGCCGCCGACCCGGGATACGATCTGCCGTTCGACCCGATCGTTGTCGACCAGTTGCTTCTGCTGCTTGGTCTTCAGCACCATGGTGCCGTCCAGCTCGCTGGCCGGGTCCGGTTTGGTGACGTCGCTATGAAATTCGAGGGCGTATTTCCCGATGGTGATGACATCGTCATCGCGGAGCATTTCCTCGCTCACCCGGCGGCTGTTGACGAAGGTCCCGTTGAGCGACTCATTATCGATGACGACGGCGGCCTCGCCGTTGAACTCGATCTGAGCGTGCTTGCGTGACACGCCCCGGTTCTCCAGGACGATATCATTATCTCTGGTGCGACCGATACTGATCCGCTTCTTCTCGGTGACGACCCGCTCGATGATTTTGTCGTTGAATTTGACTACTATTTCGGGCATTGCGCGCTCCTTCTATAGTATCACGTACTCAGCGGCCGAGGTTTATCCCCCGCCCGCTGAATGGTTTATACGCGTATTGCCAAAGTCCGCGATGTCTGTTATAATGTCGGCATGAACATCTGAAACTTAAACGTTACGGGACGGGCTTTATGCGCCCCCATGGCGGGGATATCCGATCCCATCTATCGTCTTCTGGCGCGGCGACTTGGCGCGGCGGTGGTATACACGGAAATGGTCTCCGCCAACGGTCTGGTGCGGGAAAACCGCAAGACCGCCGCCATGCTTCATTTTGACGAAGCGGAACGACCGATCGGCCTGCAGTTGTTCGGGGCCGACCCGGACGTCATGCATCAGGCCGCCAGGCTGGCATCGGCTATGGCCCCGGACCTGATCGATATCAATTTCGGCTGCCCGGTCAAGAAAGTCGTGAAGCGAAACGGTGGCGCGGCGATGCTGAAAGATCTCGGGTTGACCCGGGCTCTGGTGGCGGCCGTGGTGGCCGGCAGCACGGTGCCGGTGACGGTCAAACTGCGATCGGGCTGGGATGAGGAAACCAAGGTATTCGCCGAAGCCGGACGGGCGGCCGCAGAGGCCGGCGCCGCGGCGGTCACGCTGCATGCCCGCACGCGCAGCAGCCTCTTCGGCGGGCGCGCCTGCTGGGATGATATCCGCCGGCTCAAGGAGGCGGTGGCGATCCCGGTGATCGGCAACGGCGATGTCGTGACGCCGCAGGACGCCCTGCGGATGATCGAGGAAACCGGGTGCGACGCGGTTATGATCGGACGGGCCGCGATGGGAAATCCGTGGATTTTCCGCGAAGTGAATCAGTACCTGGAGACAGGACGGCTCTTGCCGCCGCCGACCCTGGAGGAAAAAATCGAGCTGATCCTGGAACATGCCCGGCTGTTGATGGCCGCTCACGGCGAGCGAACGGCGCTTCTGAAGATGCGAGGCAACCTGGCCCATTACTCGCGCGGCTGGCGGCGGGCCGGGCAGTTGCGGCAAACCATGATGAAGATCGAGACCTTCGCCTCGCTGCAGGAGTTACTCCGGGACTTTATTGCGCCGTCACAGCCTGAAATCAAACCGCGGCCGGGACCGGCCCTGGACCTCTGATAACAGAGAAAGCCGCATGAAAATCGTTTATGTCGATTGCTTTGCGGGAGTGGCCGGCGATATGCTGGTCGCGGCCATGTACGATCTCGGTATCGATCCCGAGCTGCTGCCCCGGTTGTCCGGCCGGCTCGGCCTGCCGCACCTGTCACCGGTATTGGTCAGGGCCGAATGTCAGGGCCTGCGAGGGCTGCAACTGCAGATGGCCAAGCCGGAGGCACCATCCCATCGACGGTTGCGGGACGTTCTCGGCATCGTCGATTCGGGCCAGGTGTCGCCCGAGGTAAAAGGGCGGGTCAGAAAATCTTTCGAGCTTCTGGCCGTGGCCGAAGCCAAGGCGCACGGCACCTCGCCGGATGAGGTCAGATTCCACGAGGTTGGCGCCGATGATGCGATTTTCGAGACGGCCGCCTATTTTGCGGCGCTGGAAGCGCTGGGATGGCCGAAAGTGTACAGCGCGGCGCCGGTCTTGGGCAATGGGATCACGCGTGTGGCGCACGGCTTGATTCCGCTGCCGGGGCCGGCCGTGGCCGAAATCCTCAAGGGTACTCCGGTCCGCTTTATTGACCGGCCGCGCGAGACGGTGACGCCGACCGGCGCGGCCTTGTTGGTCGCCTCGGCGACCTTCGCTCCCTGCCCGTCGATGACGATCGAGGCCGTCGGGTACGGCGCCGGGACGATCGCCTATGATGATCGTCCCAATATGGTCAGGGTTTTTCTGGGACCGGCCGAAGCGGACGCCGGCCGTGATCTGATGACGGTCCTGGAGGTCACCCTGGACGGCTCGGCCGCGGGGGAATTGAACCGCCTGGCGGCCGACCTCCATCGCCTGGGGGCGGCGGAGGTATACCTCCGGCCGGTTGCCGACGGGCCAGATCAGCCCGACCGAATCCTGACCATCCGCTGCAAGAAATCGGTTGCCCCAATCATATCAGATATGGTATGTTCTGCAATCGGCCCGGCGGCCGTGCGCTTGACGGAGATGATCAGGCTGGCTCCGGCGGGCGACGGGCGGCCGGACGAACGGCGGTAACGGCCAACGACCCTCTTTTCCGGGAAAGGAATCGCTATATATTATGAAGATACTTACTATAGCCGAACACAAGGAGAACGTCCTGTCGGCGGTCAGCTATGAGGCGATCGGGGTGGCCCGCTCGCTGGGGGGAGAAGTGGTCACGGCGGTGCTGGGCAGCGAGGTCGGCCCGATGGCGGACAAGCTGGCGGCCAAGGGGAGCCGGGTGGCGGCGCTGGCTCACGCGGAACTGAAGTATTTTCATGACGAGACGTATGCCCGACTTCTGACGCCGCTCATCGAGCGGGAAAAGCCGGACGTCATCCTGGGCAGCGCCACCTTCTACGGCAAGGCCTTGATGGGTCGGCTGGCGGCGCTGTGCGGCGGAGCCATGGCCTCCGATTGCATTGCCGTCGCGGTGAATGAGGGGACGGTGACGGCGTCGCGGCCGGCGTTCGGCGGCAACGTCATTCTCAAGGTTCATAACAACCACCCGGGGCCGTTTTTTATCTCGCTGCGACCGAAAGCCTTTCCGGAAGCCGGCGATCAGGCGGGCGGGCAGGTTGTCAACGAGCCGATCGCGGCCGCGCCGATATCGCCCCGGGCCAAGGTAACCGGCCGGGTTTCGGCGACCGGCGGCAAGGTTAGCCTGACGGAGGCCGATATTGTGGTTTCCGCCGGCCGGGGAATTCGCGCCGCCGAGCATTTCAAAATGATTGAAGAGCTGGCGGACGCCCTCAAGGGGGCCGTCGGGGCTTCCCGCGCCATCGTCGACGCCGGCTGGGTCGAGTACTTGCATCAGGTCGGGCAAACCGGCAAGACGGTCAATCCCAAGCTGTATATCGCCGTGGGAATTTCGGGAGCGGTCCAGCATCTGGTCGGCATGCGCTCATCCAAGACGATCGTGGCGATTAATCGGGATAAGGACGCCCCGATCTTCAACATCGCCACCTATGGCATTGTCGGGGACCTGTTCGAGGTCGTCCCGGTGTTGACCCGCAAACTCCGAGAGGTCATGAAGTAAGGCGGGCTTTTTGATCGTTATAGCAGGCCGAAAACCCTGCCGGTGACGGCCGGGTTTTTTATCCACACCGGCGGGCGGAGCCAATGAAGAAGATTGCGGCCATAGACATCGGCACCAATACGGTCCTGTACTCGCTGTTCGCGGTCGGCGGCCGGTCGCGTCTGAAGGAAATCCATTTTGAGCGCCATGCGCCGAGAATCGGCCGCCGGCTGGCTGGCGCGACGCGGCCTCGCATAACGGCGGAAAGGTATCGCGAGCTGCATCGCCTCCTGAGCCGTCACGTCCGTCACGCGGCCGGAAACGGCGCCGAGGAAATTCTTCTGGCGGCCACCAATCCTCTCCGACAGGCGCAAAACGGCCGGGCGATCGCCCGGCGCCTGGCGACGGAATTGGGGTACCCGGTCACAATTCTGACACCCAGTCAAGAGGCCTTCCTGTCTTTTCTGGGGGCCACCGGCGGCCTTCGCCACCGGCAAACCACGGCCGTCATCGATTTGGGCGGGGGATCAACCGAGGTGGCGGTGTACCGGGATGGAAAGCAGTTGGCCTTTATTTCGCTTCCGGAGGGAGCCGTTAGCCTGACCGAGCGATTGGGCGCGGCGCGACGAGTACACCCGGAGAGCTTCCCGCATTTTGACGCCATGCTCGCCTGCTATGACGAGATGGCCGCCGGCGTGATCCCCTATCTTTCCAATCATACCCTGCTGGTGGGCGGGACTTCATCGGCGCTGGCGTATGTCAAAGACGCCCGGTTTGTACATCGGCCCAAGGGGGTGACGCTGACCGATCATGATCTCGATCGATTCATCTTTCTGCTGGCCGACGCCTCGTTGACCGAACGCCGCCGCCTTCTGGCGATCGATCCCAAGCGAGCAGAAATAATTTTCGCGGGAGCCTTCTGGCTTCGTCATTTGTACAGAGTCCTGAATATCAAACGGGCCTATGCCGCCGCACGGGGCCTTCGGCATGGGTTGGCGCTGGCCTTTCTGAAGGATAAGGTATTTAGCCCTTGACTTTGACGTGCAAAAGGTTAGTTTGCCCGAAACCGGGAGGATGCCGATCGCCGATTGTTCATGTGACTTGTCTGACGTTCATATCGGTTGATCTGTTGCGAGTACCGCTGCCTGCGGCATGGCCGAGGGCTTGCGGTATTTTTTTGGAAGGGAATCGATGAAAAAGCTACTCGCGCGGGCGATACTGGTCGGCCTGATCGTTATCGCGTCGCAACCCGGCTATGCCTGGAAGATGTTTTCGATCGACGCCGCCAGCCCGGGTCTGCTGGGAAATTCATTTGTCGAATTACTCCTCCACGAGGGGATTTTATGGACCGCCAGCGGCCGCGGTCTGGGGGCCTCCTCCGATTCGGGTCGAACCTGGGTGACATATACCACCACCTCCGGTCTCAATTCGGATGATCCTTCAGCCCTTTTCGGCCGGCCCGGGCAGATTTGGGTGGCCGGTTCACACTTCCAGATGTATGAAGGGGTCAATTATCCGTTCGGCGATGGCTTCAATATGTCGACCAACAGGGGGACGACCTGGTCTTCATTCACACCGCCGGAAGCCTCGGGATTCGCCCATCTCGCCTACGACATCGCCGGCGACGACAGCAGCACGTATGCCGCTTGCTTTTACGGTGGCCTGATAGCCAGCCATGATTTTGGCGCCTCCTGGAGCCATCTCTTCTTCTCACCGTCCGATTCGGCCGATTGGCTCCCCGACCAATGGGCTGACCTCGAAACGGGGCGGTACTACGCCTGCGCCGTCGATACGTTTCATGGCGATACCTCCCTGGTTTGGGGTGGCACGGCGCACGGTGTCCAGAAGTTCTATTATCTTCCCAAACGAGTCAAGCTGGGCGGGGACCATATCTACGCCATGGTCAGCGACGGTGCCACCCTCTATATGGCGCATGAGGGAGGAGTGACCCGCACCGATACGGCCGTCAGTTATTTCGATACTGTTGACAGCAGCAGCAGCGGTCTGGCCTCCAATTGGATCCGGCATTTATGCCTTTTCGGCGGCAAGCTATGGGCGGGACCGTTCAATCCTTCCGACAGCGCCGGGTTGGGGCTTAATTTCTCCACCGATTCCGGCCGGACCTGGTCGCCCGAGGCCGTGGGCTTGTTTACGGGAACCGGA
>CAZPEV010000066.1:0-15762 GCA_964585635.1 uncultured Ignavibacteriales bacterium | reverse complement strand
AATAATCGGTGGGCTGATGCTCTGCCGCCGCTGCAACGATACCCAGGGCGAATATTACAGCCACCTGACGCGGTCGATCGATGACTTCGCCCGGCAGGCGGACAAAGTTTTGATCGAATGCCCCGGGGCAACGCTTTACTTTCCGGACTCGAATGATATCGCCGCCGGAGTCAGATTCCTCGACGACCACGATCCCTCACGGGGGCACGACATTGTCAAGGAGCCGGTATACGGCCCCGCTCACGTGCGGCGGCGGTGGGTCAGGCGCCAGGACGCCCATCTGATTCGGCGCTGCCAATCGTGCCAGGACTATACCGTGCGGATGCGCCGCAAGGAAGGCCCCGACCTCTATATTCCCAGCCGGCGACGGCCAAATCCATCGTCGAATCGTCGCGCGACTCATAAATCATCTACCGCGACGACCCAAATGACAAGCCGGACGCCATCGCCATTCTAACGCATTGCCACGCAACCAAATAGGCGTATCGCTATTTTCGTGCGATCCTGTTTTTTTCTTGCCGCAAGGTCCTGATACAGGTATCTTTAAAGGTTAGAGTCGGGCCAGCGAAACAGGGTGGCGGCGATGGGACGAAGACCGGCCGGATTGGCCGAACTGATTGAGAGTCTGATTGTTTCGCTGGGACAGGGACGGAACTTTCATGGCTGGCGGATCGTCGCGCGCTGGCCGGAGATTGTCGGACCCGAAATCGCCCGGATATCGCACGCGGTCCGGTTCGCTGACGGCGTGCTGACCGTGGTCGTGGAGAAAGATGCCTGGCGGCAGGAACTGGAGATGCAACTGGAGCATATCCTGGCTAAGGTCCGCTCGTTTCCGGAAGGCCGGGCGGTTGAAAAAATCGTGCTGAGGGCCGGCTCGCACACGGAGTTTGAACATGAGCGAAATGATGGTTGACGATAAGAAGAACAATTCCCACAGCTATGACGCCAACTCGATCCAGGTCCTCAAGGGACTGGAAGCGGTGCGGCTGCGACCGGCCATGTATATCGGCGACGTTGCCAGCCGCGGGTTGCATCACTTGGTGTACGAGGTGGTCGACAACTCGGTCGACGAAGCGATGGCGGGCGCCTGCGATCAGATTCAGGTGATCATCCATGCCGACCATTCGGTCACGGTGATCGATAACGGACGCGGCATCCCGGTCGACATGCATCCCACCCAGAAAAAGTCGGCGCTGGAAGTGGTCATGACCATGCTGCACGCCGGTGGCAAGTTCGAGCACAGCTCCTATAAGGTCTCGGGCGGCCTGCACGGGGTCGGCGTCTCGGTGGTCAACGCCTTGTCGAGCTGGTGCCGGGTCGAAGTCTGCCGCGACGGCGAGGTCTACTTCCAGGAGTACCATCGCGGCGACCCAGTGGAACCGGTCAAGAAAATCGGCAAGCGGAAAAAGACCGGCACGACCACCACCTTTATGCCGGACGACACCGTTTTCCAAAAGGTCGAATTCTCGTTCGATATCCTGGCCGGGCGGATGCGCGAGCTGGCCTTCCTCAATCCCGGCCTGCGAATCGACCTCAAATCCGAGCGTCTCGGACGCGAGCGCGAAGAAACGTTTCTATTCAAGGGAGGGCTGGCGTCGTTCGTCGAATATTTGAACGAGGGAAAGGAACGGCTGTTCAAGAAGCCGATCTGTTTCGAGAAAGAACTCGACAACGTCACCGTGACGGTGGCGATCCAGTACAACGACAGCTACAACGAATCGGTCTATGCCTACGTCAACAACATCAATACCACCGAGGGGGGGACACACCTGGTCGGTTTCCGATCGGCGTTGACCCGCACGATCAACAATTACGCCCAGAAAAACAACCTGACCAAGAATCTAAACTTTCAGATGATCGGCGACGACAGTCGCGAGGGATTGGCGGCGGTGATATCGGTGCGGGTGGTCGATCCGCAGTTCGAGGGCCAGACCAAGACCAAGCTGGGCAACAGCGAGGTGAAGGGTATCGTTGAGCGGGTGGTCGGTGAGTATCTATCGGAGTATTTTGAGGAAAATCCGCCGGTGGCCAAGCGGATTGTCGACAAGACGGTCGAGGCGGCGCGATCCCGCGAGGCGGCCCGCAAGGCCAAGGAGCTGACCCGTCGCAAGACGGCGCTGGACAACGCCGCGCTGCCGGGCAAGCTGGCCGACTGCGCCACCACCGACCCGGAAGAGGCCGAGATTTATATCGTCGAGGGTGATTCGGCGGGCGGGTCGGCCAAGCAGGGGCGGAACCGCCGCAACCAGGCCATCCTTCCCTTGCGCGGCAAGATTCTCAACGTCGAGAAGGCGCGCATCGACAAGATTTTGGCCAACGAGGAAATCAAGGCGCTGATCACGGCGTTGGGATGCGGCATCGGCGCCGATGAGTTCAACGCCGACAAGGTGCGCTACCACAAGGTCATCATCATGACCGATGCCGACATCGACGGCTCGCACATCCGAACGCTGATCCTGACGTTCTTCTTCCGGCACATGAAAGACCTGATCGAGCGCGGCCACGTCTTCATCGCCCAACCGCCGCTCTATCTGGTTCGCAAGGGCAAGACCGAAAAGTACGCCTATTCCGACGACGAGAAAGCGGCCGTAGTGCGCCAGATGGGAGATGACGGAATCTCGATCCAGCGGTACAAGGGCTTGGGCGAGATGAACCCGGAGCAGCTCTGGCACACCACCATGAATCCGGAGACGCGGACGCTTCTGCAGGTTGAGATGGAGGACGCCAAGGAGTGTGACCATATCTTTTCGACCTTGATGGGAGACGACATCGAGCCGCGCCGCAAGTTTATTCAGGAGAACGCCACCTACGTGCGGAACCTGGACGTGTAGACCGGTAACCGATACAGCGGGCGAAATCAGAAAAGCATAACCTCCTACATAGGGGATCCGCGGAAGTGGATAGAGGGGATCGCCCAGTAAATGATCGCAAGTTATGGACAAGGGAAGAATTGATCCTAGCCCTTGAATTATATTGTAGAATTCCCTTCCAGAAGACTAAGACGACAAATCCAGAAATCAAAAAACTCGCGAGGCTGTTGAATCGCACACCGGCCTCAGTGGCGCGAAAACTTGGAAACTTTGGCGCATTTGATCCCCAGCTAAAGAGACTTGAAATCACAGGCTTGACGCATGTGGGACACCTCGATAGAGAGATATGGATGGAGTTTTCCGACAAATGGGCGTGTCTGGCCGAAGCTGCCAATGGGCTACGCAGGAAGTTTGATCCATCATCTGCCGAAGAGATACTTGTGTATCCAAAAAGTGTATTATCGGAGCGGATTCGCCCAACAAAACAACGGCTCCATCAGGCATTTTTTCGGGATGCCGTGCTCAGTAGCTATAATGGGACATGCTGTGTCACAGGCCTCCCAATTCCGGAATGCCTTGTCGCCAGCCACATTATACCATGGAGCGAAAACGAGGATCTCCGTGCCGATCCTACCAATGGTTTATGCCTAAGCGCAACGTTTGATAAATTGTTTGATCGCGGATTGATCACGATCTCGAATGAATTGACGCTTCTCGTTAATAATTTCATTCTACGCACATCTAATCCAATAGTAAGGCAAGAAATCGCAGACAGGCATGGCCAACCGATTATTCACCCAACGCGTTTTTTTCCAAGAATGACGTCTCTACAATGGCATAGAGATCACATATTTATACAAGCACCATAGACTAATAAGTTGTGGGGGAGGATATTGCAATGAGTTCGATACCGAATGAGGTTATTACTCTCGAAGAAGAGTATTCACGGGTCACAAGCGAATTGGGCAGCTCCTATGGGAATTTTGACCTTACCCAGACGCTTGTTGAGCGCTGTGACTGGACCCCTGAAGGGGCCAACACCGTCGTGACCCTGGCCAAAGAATATGGAACGTTCATCCTGCGAAACGCACTCGCCTTGGCTCTTGCACTTAAGATAGAAGATGGCACTTCAGGATTATAGTAGCAATTTGCGGTCAGCCTAAAGCTTCGAATGGACGATAGCTTCGACGGATCGCTCTATTCCAAAGGCTCTTCATCGACCCCGCAATCAACGATCATTGCCCCTTTCGCGGCTCCTGGGGCGCGACCATGATCGTCTTCTCGTGATCAATTAACACCAGCCCCGGTTTGGCGTTGCGCGGCTTGTGAACATACCGGCGCTGAGTATAACTGACCGGCACCTTGGCCGCCCCGCGCGCCTTGCTGTGCCAGGCCGCCAAGGCCGCCGCCTCCGCAATCTCCTGCTTCGAGGGAATGAAGGTCTTGTTCGGCACCCGGAGCACGACATGCGACCCGGCACATTGCGAGGTGTGAAACCAATAGTCGTCCGGCCGGGCATACTCGAAGGTGGTCCGGTCATTGTTGGCCCCGGTTTTGCCGACCAGGATCGTCAATCCGGTTGAGGTCTGGTACTCCCGGTACGGCCGCACCGGCTGGGCCGCCGCCTTGGCTGTCCTCGGCCGCGGCAGAAGCTCGGGAAAAGCGGCGCCGGCCTGCTCGAAATCGGCCTCAAACTGATGATGCGCCCGGCGCAGCCGCTTCAGTTCCTCGGCGATGTTGTCCCGCCGGCGCGAGAGCAATTCCAACCCCTCTTTTCCTTTGCGATACCGCTTGGAGTACTGCTCCATATTCTGCCGGCCGTTCAATTTGCGATCGAGCGGTATATCCACCGGGCGGCCGTCGCCGAACAGGTCATCCACCGTGATGCTCGCCATCCCCCGTTTCAGATGCATCAGGTGAATCTTGAGCAGGTCGGCGTATTGCCGGTACTGCTCATACCCCGAGGCCTCGGCGATATCATGCTCAAGGTTCTCCAGCAACCGCTCGGCTTTGGCGATCCGGTTTTCAACCCCCTTAATCGTCTCCTCGCGGATCTGATCGCTCTCGATCTCCTCACGGGCGGTGTCGACCGTTTCTTTCTGGGCCTCGGACAGCGTCGCAAAGCGCCCCATCAGGTCATGATCGGCCAGCTTGACCGGATAGAATCCAATCTTCCCTTTGATACGATAGGCATAAATCGAACCGGCGGCGGTATGATAGGCGGAAATCGCTTCCTGCAGGCGGAGATGAATCCGGCGAATCGTCTCGGCATCGGACAGAACCGGTGCCTTATCGCTGCCGATTACGGTGAGGGCCAGATGATAGTCGATGCCGTACAGGCTCTTCTCCAATGATCGGGCCGGGTTGATGTCGGGGTGTCGTTCGAAAATCAATCGCAAATCATCGTGTGTGACCGTGGCGGGATCGAGTTTGTCGGGCAGGGGCGACGGTTCATATCTTTGGCCGGCGACGAATTTCCTGTCGCGGAGCGAACCGACCAGATTCTTGTCGCCGTCGGTGACCCAGAGGTTGCCGTTCGGCCCGAGAATTTCGAATATCAGGTACCCGCTTCCGGCTTCGGTCTTGACCTCGAACTCCACGATCCGATCATTGGGACGCTGCGCCACCGAGACGATCCTTCCGCCGACCATCTCCCTGGCGAACGGCCGCGGCTTCTCGCCGGTATCGAGGCGCGACCGCGACGACGGCAGCACAAAAAAGCCGTTCCGCTGGGGATGAAACGACATCGTTAGGCAATGCCGCCTTTCCTCGTCCAGATAGATTTGCACCGCTCGTTCTTTGCGGTAGTATTCAATGCTCCCCATCCGCGCCCCGACCAGATGGGACGACGATTCGATCAGGATTCGGGTGATGTCCAGCGATGACAGCATGGCGACAATATACGCCCTCGGTCGATTTCTCAGGAACAAAAATCTGGATCAGCCGATATATTACTAAGGTGGAGACCATGAGACAAATCCGGCCCGGATGGGCCTCGCGGCAGGCCATCCCTTTTATCATCATCATATTCTTCTGGCTGTTACCGGTTTTGGGGAGCACCGCCGGGGCTGCCGACCAAAACCTGAGAACCGTGCGGATATTGGTCGTTGGCGACCAGCATTTCGCCCGACAAACGTTGTGGAAACAGACGGCCAAGCAGGTGATCGATAGCGCCTCGGTCGCGATTCTCGAACTGATGGGGTTGCAGCTTGAAATCGCCGGCTACACCCTCTGGCGCCACCCCGATGACAGCAACCTCTATCGATTGGCGGCGCTGATGGTCGACAGCGTCCCGCGCGACACCGCTGATATCCTGATCGGCTTCACCTATAAGCCGCGCCCCCCCCAAGCCGTCACGGTCCGGACCGACGGGGTCACGATTCCGTTCAAAGGGATTCTCCTGGTCATGTACCAGGGGACAAGCGATAACAACTGTTTTACGCCCTATATATTGCTGCACGAGATGGTGCATCTGTTCGGGGGGATTCATGTCCCGCAGCAGTCGTTGATGAATCCGGTCCAGGATCGTTTGATCGACCTGTCGCTTGACCCCCTCAACCGCCGGATACTCGACCTGACGCATACCTATGACTTCGCCCGAGGATACGGCTCGCTCCCGACCGCCAGCCTCGGTGAATTGGCCAAGATATACGACCTGGCGAGTGCCGCAAATCCCCGGGAGTTATCGCTACTGAACGAGTCCGGCGCCGTCTACCGCGCGCTGAAGCGATACGACCCGGCCCTGGCCGCCTATCGGCGGCTGGTTGCCGCCGACTCCGCCGACGCCTTTGCCTGGGAACAGTTAGTGGATTGTCATCTGGAGGCGGGCCACCTCGACTCGGCCATAGCCATATTGGAGCAGGCCGTCGGCCAAGCGAGAGATAAGGGCGCGCTGTACCGACGCCTGGCGCAACTTTGCCTGACGACCGGCGATTATGACCGCTCGCGGCTAAACGCCGACTCGGCTGCGCGCTACGGCGCGTCGTGTGGGGATGAATTCCGGGAAGCGCTGCAGCATAAGCGCGATTCGGCCGCCGCACCTGGCCGGACACGCTGATGGATCTCCCTGACGATCATGCCCCATCATTCATTTTAGTAGGATTATCGGCGGCAACCGCGTATACTGCCTGGGCCTGACATTGGACCGGAAGGCCACCGGTCGGCAGGCAACATCAGATGAGATTGAGTAGATGACATGAAGGCTCCGCTCGAAAAGATTTTGCATGGCTATTTTCCGCTGGGATTTCCTCTCTCCCGGCGGGCGCTGCAGTGGCTGCAGTTGTCCTCGCCGAGGGAACTGGCGCCGACCGGGAAAGTTCCCTCCGGCAACTATGCCGTCCGGCGCCTGGCGGATATTTTCAACGAACGCCGTTTCCATTCCGCTCGAGTGATAGAACCGGTTCAGGCGGGCCAGTTAATCTCGGTCGGGGTCATCGTCGACATCCTTCGGTACCTGGCGGTCACCTACTGCCAGGATCAGGTTCCCGGCGTGGTCCCCAAAGGAATCGACTGGGTCGCCGGACAACGCGGCCGCAGCCTGACTGCCAAGCCGCCGCAAGCGTTCCTCAGCCTCTTCCCGCCGCTGCACGTGCTGTTGGGAGCGCAAACGGAGCCGGAGTACCTCGGCCACCGATCCGAAGTCGCCGCCAATGCCGAAACGGTTGTGACGGAAATGATCCTGCTGTATCTGGCAATGATCAACCCGGCCTTTCGGCCTTTTCATATTCTGTTTGATGATGACGATCTGAAGCGGCAGGCGCCGTATATCCCTTGCGTCGATGCTCTCGAAGATTACTTCAGCCGCCAGCCGGCTTTCGAGCCGCTGGGCCTGCCGCTGTTTCGCTGCCTGCGGGCGCCGATGCAGGCCGCGCCCGAATCGCTGGAAGGGCAGCTCCATTTTATGCGGGAGCATTGGGCCGCGTTTCTTCCCCCGGAGCTGTTGGAGCGACTCCTCTTGGCGGTGGATATTTTGCGCGAAGAAGTCTTCCTGCGCAGCCTCGGACCCGGCCCCAATCGGGTGATGCAATTATTCCGCGATGAATATGGGATCGATCATGGCTATTCCGAGCCGGCCGCCTTCACGCCCGACGCCGACTGGATGTCAAACGTCGTCCTGATCGCCAAGTCGGCCCTGGTCTGGCTGGATCAACTGTCGAAGAAATACCAGCGGCATATCCGGGTGCTCAGCGATGTTCCCGACGAGGAATTGGATCGACTGGCCCGCTGGGGCTTCACGGGACTGTGGCTGATCGGCGTCTGGGAACGGTCGCCGGCGTCGCGGACGATCAAGCGGATCATGGGAAATCCGGAAGCGGAATCATCGGCCTATTCGGTGTACGACTATGTTATCGCCGACGAACTGGGAGGCGAGACCGCCTATCAGGACTTGCGCCTGCGGGCCTGGCGGCGGGGAATCCGTCTGGCCAGCGACATGGTCCCCAACCATATGGGCGTCTATTCCAAATGGGTGATCGAGCATCCCGGTTGGTTTCTCCAAAGCCCCTACCCCCCCTTCCCCAGTTACCAATATACCGGCCAGGATTTGTCATCCGACCAGCGGGTGGTGGTTCAGATTGAGGATGGCTACTGGAGCCATCGCGACGCCGCCGTCGTCTTCAAGCGCTATGACAAGTGGACCGGCGACGCCGCCTACCTCTATCACGGCAACGACGGCACCAGCATGCCCTGGAACGACACCGCCCAACTGAATTTTATGATGCCCGAGGTGCGCGAGGCGGTCATTCAAACCATCCTTCATGTCGCCCGCAAGTTTCCCATCATCCGTTTCGACGCCGCCATGACCTTGGCCAAACGGCATTATCAGCGCCTCTGGTTTCCGCAGCGCGGCGAGGGCGGGGCGATCCCATCGCGGGCCGAGTACGGCCTGAGCAAGGCGGAATTCGACGCCGCCTTTCCCAAGGAATTCTGGCGGGAGGTGGTGGATCGCGTGACGGCGGAAGTCCCCGACACGCTCCTTCTGGCCGAGGCCTTCTGGCTGATGGAAGGATACTTTGTCCGCACCCTGGGCATGCACCGCGTCTACAACAGCGCCTTCATGAACATGCTCAAGATGGAGGAAAACGCCAACTACCGCACCACCGTCAAGAACGTGCTCGAATTCAGCCCCGAGGTGCTCAAGCGATTTGTCAATTTTATGAACAACCCCGACGAGCGGACGGCGGTGGAGCAATTCGGCCGGGGGGACAAATATTTCGGCGCGGCGCTGATGATGGTCACGATGCCGGGACTGCCGATGTTCGGCCATGGGCAGATCGAGGGTCTCACCGAAAAATACGGCATGGAGTACCGGCGGGCCTACTGGGACGAAGCGATCGATGAGGAGATGGTGCGCCGCCACGAGATGGAAATCTTTCCGCTGATGCGCCGACGGCGGCTGTTCAGCGGCGCGGCCGAGTTCGCCCTGTACGATTTCGTCTCACCCCAGGGGTGGGTCGATGAGAATGTCTTCGCCTATTCCAACCGCGCCGGCGAGGAGCGGGCCGTCATCGTCTACAACAACGCCTATGCCACCACCAGCGGCCGGATTCATACGTCGACCCAGATCAACGTCGGCACCGCCGAGCAGCCGACGATGATCCGCAGGACGATGGCCGAGGCGCTGGGACTGAACACCGGCGAGCATCATTTCTACGCCTTCCGCGACCACCGGACCGGCCTGGAATATCTGCGCGGAGGGCGGCAGATCGCCGATGAGGGATTGTTTGCCGAGCTTCATGCCTACCAGTATCATGCCTTTCTTGATTTCCGCGAGATCTATGACGGCGATGATTCCTGGCAGAGGTTGCGGGACAAGCTGGCCGGCGCCGGCGTCGTCAGCCTGCAGGAAGCGTATCGGGAGATGCAATTAGAGCCGGTTCGGGGACCGTTCCGGGCGGCGTTCAACGGCGAGATACTTGGCGCCCTGCTCCAATCGCAACCGGATGCCCGCCGCCGCCTGTCGGAGCACCTGACCCATTTGCTGGAGGCCGCCCAACGCTTTGTCGGGGCCTCGGGCGATCTGACGGGCCTTCGCGAAGATATCCTTGCCGAGATCGACCTGGTCCTTCAGACCAAACCGTCGAAGTCGGCTGCAGAACCGACGCGCGCCGACAGCCGCCACATTGCCCTCTTTGTCATAATCGTTCGCCATCTGGCCCGTATCGGCGCGGCCGGCGACGCTGCTGCTTCGATCGATGCCGCCCGCCAGGTATTTGACGCCTGGCTGCTTCAGAAAGCGGCTGGCGAGGCTTTTCGGGAATTGGGCGAGGATAACGAGACCGCCGGGGATGACGCCCTGTTGGCCGGGGTGGCGCTGGCGCACCAGGGTCTGCTGGTCTCGCCGGTCGGTCCGCCGCCGATGGCAACATTGCGAAGTTGCTGCGATGATCCGTTGACGCGACGATTCCTGCGAATGAACTGGCATCGCGATCTGCTTTGGCTGAGCCAGGAGCAGTTGGAACGGATGATCACCGTCCTGACCTACTTGGCCGAAATCGGCCTGCCTGATGATCGCCGGGATCGTCAACGGACCGGGGAAACCGTTGGCAAAACCGCCCGGCGCATCCTCGACGCCGCCGAGCGGGCCGGGTACCAGGTGGAACGGATGATCGCCCTG
Organism: uncultured Ignavibacteriales bacterium; assembly: GCA_964585635.1. Classification (GTDB taxonomy): domain Bacteria; phylum Zixibacteria; class MSB-5A5; order GN15; family JAAZOE01; genus CAZPEV01. The sequence goes on along the minus strand of CAZPEV010000066.1, from coordinate 5,337 downwards.
ATGGCGGCCGAGACCGGTATCGAGACCTCTTCCGGCGGTAAGGAAGCGCTCCCCTGAGGGCCGACGACGAAGCCCCCATGGACCGGCCTCCATCGCAAAATGCAGAATCGACGGTTAAATCGTTTCGATTGCCGGAACCTTTGGCTTCCCTGCTCGTTTTGGCATAATGTTGACGGCCGACCCGCCGACGTCGGCTTTGTGATTGGGATATGAAACCCACGGTGAACCGAAGCGGGCCGTCGGCCGATTATAAGGGTGTGTGAGAGCCTCTCCTAATGAGGCCTTTTTATTTCGACTGGGACGACACGACCGGAGTTGATGGTATGGATCATGGCACGGGACACAAGATCAGGAATATCGGCATCGTCGCGCATATCGACGCCGGCAAGACGACGACGACGGAACGTATCCTCTTTTTCACCGGGGCGACGCACAAGATGGGCGAGGTGCACAACGGCGAAGCGGTGATGGATTTTATGAAGCAGGAGCAGGAGCGGGGGATCACCATCTCTTCGGCGGCCATCACCAGCGCCTGGAGCGGTTATCAGATCAACATCATCGACACCCCCGGGCATATCGATTTCACGCTGGAGGTGGAGCGGTCGTTGCGCGTCCTGGACGGCATCGTCATGGTCTTTTGCGCCGTCGGCGGCGTCGAGCCGCAGAGCGAGACGGTCTGGCATCAGGCCGACCGGTACAAGGTTCCCCGGATCGCCTTTATCAACAAGATGGATCGGCCGGGGGCCGACTTCTTCCATACCATCGATATGATGAACGACATGCTCGGCGCCAACGCCGTTCCCTTCCAATTGCCGCTGGGCGGCGAGGCGGACTTTGAGGGCGCCATCGACCTGGTGACGATGGCGGCGCTGACCTATGATCGCCTGGAGGTGCGGGCGTCCGCCATTCCGGAATCTTTGCGGGAGCAGGCGGAGCAGATGCGCGACCAGCTCATCGCACGCCTGGCCGATTTCGATGACTCCCTGATGGAAAAATATCTCGACGAGCGGGTGATTTCCCGCGACGACATCCGGCACGCCGCCCGGCATGCGGTCCTAAACAGTTGTATCACGCCGGTGTTCTGCGGCAGCGCCTTCAAGAACAAAGGCATCCCGCCCCTGCTGGACGCCGTCGTCGATTATCTTCCCTCACCGGTCGATCGCGGCATCGTCAGCGGCCATGATGTCGACGATCACGAGACCATCCTCTCGCGCAAGCCATCGCTGAAGAGTCCTTTTTCGGCGCTGTCGTTCAAGATCATCACCGATCCGTTTGTCGGCCAGCAGACGTTTATCCGGGTTTATTCCGGAGAGCTGCAGGCCGGAAGCCACGTGCTCAATTCCTCCAAGGGAAAACGCGAGCGGGTGGGGCGGATTCTGCGCGTTCATGCCGGCGACCGCGAGGACCTTTCCAGCCTGCGCGCCGGCGATATCGGCGCCCTGGTCGGAATGAAATTCACCACCACCGGCGACACCCTCTGCGATGAGGAGGATCCCATCCTCCTCGAGAAAATCCATTACCCCGACACCGTGCTCGATATGCGCATCGAACCGGCCGACAAGAAAGAGCGCGAACGGCTGTCGCTGGCGCTGTCTAAAATCGTCCTCGAGGACCCCTCCTTCAAGTCGCGCTTCGATGACGAAACCGAAGAAACGATCATCTCCGGGATGGGGGAATTGCACCTGGAGATCGTCGTCGACCGCCTGAAGAATGACCACAAGGTTGAGGTTATCGTCGGAGCCCCCTCGGTGGCGTTTCGCGAGACGATCACGGCCGAGGTCCGCCGCGACTACCGCTACAAAAAGCAGACCGGCGGCAAGGGGCAGTTCGCGCAGATCGACTTCCGGATCGAACCCAACGCCGGCAAGGGCATCGAGTTTGTCAACCTGGTCAAGGGGGGGAATATTCCGCGCGAGTATATCCCGGCCGTGGAAAAGGGTTTTCGGGGCGCCGCCGACCGCGGCCTTTTGGCCGGTTTTCCGATGGTCGATATCAAGTTTGTGCTGCTTGACGGCAATTACCACGCCGTCGACTCCAGCGAAATGGCGTTTCGGATCTGCACCATGCAGGCCCTGAAAGAGGTCATCCACAAGGCCGCGCCCCACCTTCTGGAGCCGATCATGAAACTTGAGGTCAACACCCCGGATGAGTATATGGGGGATATCATCGGCGACATCACCCGCCGCCGGGGAAAAATCGACAACATGCGCCGCCACCGTAAGGGGTCGCAGAAGCTGGCCGGCACGGTGCCGCTGATGGAGATGTTCGGGTATGCCTCGACCCTGCGGACGCTCTCCAGCGGGCGGGCCAACTACTCCATCGAGTTCCTTACCTATTCTCCGCTGCCGAAGGCCATCGAGGAAAAGGTCATCATCGAACAGGCCGAGAAGAAGAGAGCCTGACCGATTCTCGACCGTGACCGTCCGGATCGCACGCGCCGCCATCCGGACGGTCGAATCGCCTCCCCATTCCCATAACCCCGGCTGGTATCAGTCTCCCTTAAATCTCCATAAATTCCGATTGCTAACCGGCAAGAGCGGTTCTATCTTTCCTACAGGTAGTCATCAGGACATAGCACATCTTTCAAATCAATCGGAGGACCGTCTTTGTCGGGAGAAGACCAACACAAAGGCAGGTCAGGGCCTGAACCGTCCATTGCCTGCGGCGCGCTGATATCGCACTACCGGATTATTGAGGCGATCGGTGCCGGCGGGATGGGCGAGGTCTATCTGGCCGAGGACACTGACCTTAATCGTAAGGTCGCCCTCAAGTTCCTCCCCCCTGACTTGTGCCGGGACGCTGACTGCCGGGCGCGGTTCAAGCGCGAAGCTCAGGCGGCCGCCAAGCTCAGCCATCCCAATATCGTGACGATCTATGAAGTCGCTGAATACCGTGAGCGTCCCTATATCGTGATGGAATATCTCCAGGGCAAATCTTTGAAGGAGATTATCCAGGCCGGTGACATACCGCCGGCCAAAGCGATTGATCTGGCCATCCAGATTGCTGAGGGACTAAACGCGGCCCATCAGGCCGGGGTGATTCATCGTGATGTCAAACCGGCCAATATCGTCATTGGGGATGATGGCCGGGCCAAGATTCTTGATTTTGGATTGGCGACGATTCGGGGAGCGGAGAGGCTGACTCAAACCGGATCGACCCTAGGGACACTCGGGTACATGTCGCCGGAGCAGACGCGGGGTGAGGCGACCGATCAGCGGTCGGATATCTTCTCCTTCGGAGTGATTCTGTACGAGATGATCACCGGTCGGCCGCCATTTCGGGGTGATCATGAAGCCGCGATCCTCTATGCCATCGCCTATGAGGAGCCGGAGCCGCTGGTGCGGTACAAGGCCGGAGTGCCGGACGCGCTCCAGAGGATTGTATCCAAAGTTCTGGCCAAATCGCCGAACGAACGTTACCAGCATACAGATGATCTTCTTTGCGACCTCCGGACATATTCGAAGGAGAAATTGTCAACACCGGGCGAAAAACCGCCCCGGGACCTGTGGAACAAATATGTCGTTACTTCCGCGGTGGCCATAATTCTGATGGTTGCCGGGTACTTGATAGTATCAACCTATCATCTTCGCGAAGACAGGAAGGCGGAATCTACTCGCAAGATGCTAGCGGTGCTGCCGTTCGAAAACCTCGGTTCCCCTAATGATGAATATTTCGCCGATGGAATCACGGATGAGATAACCGCCAAGCTGGCGTCAATCCGTGATTTGGGAGTAATCTCGCGCACCAGTACGATGCAGTACAAGAAGACATCCAAGAATCTCAAGCAGATCGCCAGAGAGTTGGGTGTCGACTACATCTTGGAGGGGACCATTCGCTGGGATAAGGGAGTTGACACAAGCAGAGTCCGAATCCTTCCTCAATTGATCAGGGTATCGGACGACACACACCTCTGGGCAGAAACGTACGAACGGCCACTTACCAGTATTTTTGCGATTCAGACCGAGATCGCATCGCGAATTGCAGAAACCATGGACTTTGCTCTGCGCCAGCCAGATAACCGCGCCCTGCAATCGTTACCGACTGATAACCTCGAGGCGTACCAGGCGTATCTGCGCGGTATGGATTTCAACTGGCGCGGTATGGTTAGCCGCGAAGTCTGCGAAATGGCGGTGCAGATGTTCCAACGCGCTGTAGCGCTCGATTCTACGTTTGCGCTTGCCTATGCGAGGCTCTCTGTAGCCCACGCTGGCATGTATGCATGGGGGTATAATCGCACTCCGGAACGTTCAGCCCGGTCGAGAGAAGCTGCGGAGCGAGCAATCTCGCTTCAACCTGATCTTCCCGATGCGCATAGCGCCCTCGGCGTCTACTACTATTACTGCCTCCGGGACTATGACACGGCTCTAAGAGAATTGGCCTTTGCAGAAGTGGGACTTCCCAATAATCCCGAGGTTATGTCGTATCAGGGCTATATTATGAGGCGGCAAGGGAAATTCCGGGCAGCCCTTGAGAAACAGAAGAGAGCTTTCTCGGTTTCCCCTCGGGATCACAAACTGGCCAACGAAATCGGGTGGACACATCTTGTGTTGCGGGAATACTCATCGGCAGAGCAATACTTGAAGCAGGCGAACGCCCTGTCGCCTGATTTTCGCGAGAACTACATTAACATGGCATCACTCTACTACTCATGGCGCGCCGACACGGGATCGGCACGGGCGGCACTTGCCATGTGCCCGATTCAAGACGATGACTATTTGCGATGGTACTGGTTCAGGCTGCATGTCTACGAGAGGAAATATCAGGCGGCTCTGGATGTAGCGGCGGCCATGTCTTATGTGGAGAACGACGATGGGGAGCGAGTCATACCCAAGACACTACTGTCCGGTATTATCTATGAGCTGGAAGGTGAATCAGTCCGAGCCGGCGCCTGCTGGGATTCATCACGGACCATCTTGGAACAAGTGGTCAATGAGTTGCCCGAAGAGCACAGTCTCCATAGCGCGCTGGGTCTTGCCTATGCCGGCCTGGGTCGAAGAGAAGATGCGATTCGCGAGGGCCGATTGGGCGTAGACCTTTGCACCATCCAAAAGGATGCTATTGACGGGCCACGGCGACTAGAAGACCTGGCTGTGATTTACGTCATGGTGGGCGAAGATGATGCTGCCCTGGATCAAATCGAACATCTGCTGTCGATCCCGTGCAAGTTCTCTATCCCTTTGCTTCAGCTCGATCCTCACTACGATCCCTTGCGCAAGCTGCCGCGCTACCAGAAGTTGATGGAAAAGTATGGCCCTTGATGACGACAAGACCCGGACCTACGTGCAACTAACCAGCGGCACGATGGTCTCCCACTACCGCATCATCGAGAAGATCGGT
>CAZPEV010000065.1:0-15788 GCA_964585635.1 uncultured Ignavibacteriales bacterium | reverse complement strand
TGCGGGGATATCAATGGCGATGGCTGGATCAACATCGGCGACTGCGTGTATTTGATCAATTTCATATTTAAGGGTGGCCATCCCCCATGCCAACCGTAGCGGCCTCGCCCGACCGATCCGAATAGCCTTGTGCGCAAGAAGCCCCGAGAGTTCCCTCGGGGCTTCCATCATTTATATCATCTTACCGCGGGGCTGATTATAAGTCAGATTTCCCCTGTCCATCGGGCCGGGATCAGCAACGCCACCTAGCTCTTTGCCACTTTCTCCGGGGCAACCTTCGCGGCCACCAGAGTGAAATCGTCGGTCAATTGCGATCCGCCGACAAACTCCAGCGCTTCTTTCTCCAGCTTTGCCAGCAAATCCTGCGGCGAAAGCACCCGATTGGCGGTCAAATACCGCTTGATCCGCTCCTCGCCGAACATTTCCTCGTCGGAACGCGTGGCTTCGCTGAGGCCGTCGGTATAGAGAAAGATAATATCCCCCTCGGCAACCGTGACCGCCCCGGCCTGAAAGGGAACGTCCGGCAAGGCACCCAACAACAGCCCGCCCTCCGTGAGCTCTTCGATCGTCCCGTCACCCCGAGCGACCAGCGGCGGATTATGGCCGGCATTGATATAATCCAGCCGGCCGTCGGCAGGACTAAACAGCGCCACGAAGAATGTGATGAACTGGTCCGGCTGAGAATTTCGGCAAATCAGGTGATTGATGCTGGCAACCATGTCGGCCAGCCTGATGCCGGCCGGCGATCCATCGGGCTGCATCCCAACGCCGATCGCAGTCCGGAGCGACGCCTGGACATTGGACATGAGGAGCGCCGCTCCCGCCCCCTTGCCGGAAACATCCCCGATGGCCAGCACCGTCCTCCCGTCCGGAATTTCGATTAAATCATAGTAATCACCGGCAACCTCGGTGCAAAAACGACTGCGGGCGGCCACCTCCAAACCGGGGGTATGGGGAATATCGCGGGGAAGCATCCCTTCCTGCACCTTCCTGGCGATGGATAGTTCCGCCTCCATCCGTTTTTTCTCTACATTTTCTTCCAGAAGCCGGAGGTTGTCGGCCGCGACCGCCACTTGACTGGCCAATGACTGCAAGATGTCGAAATCGGCCGGCTCAAAATCCCGTTGCTCTGATTTGAATCCGATCCCCAGAAACCCCATCATTTCCGCCCGCGTTATCATTGGCAAGACCAGCGCCACCCGGCTGCCACTAAACCAATTCGCTTCCGCGCCCGTGAGAACTACTTTTCGACTGGCTTCCATTTCGTCACGCATGATCGGTCGGCCGCCGCTTTTCGACATTTCGCGGATGAAGGCGCTGCCGGTTTCAAACGGCATGAGTTCTCCTCTCCAACTCATGAAATGCCCGTTCCCCAGGACTCGGACAACGGGGAACACGGCATCCACCTTGAGCGCCGTCTTTAGTCGGTTTTCCAGCCCTATCCAAAAGGCATCCTTATCGGCCGAGGTTAATGACCCGCGGATGAAATCATTCAGCATACCGGTGAGCCGGACCCGTTCGGGATATATCCATCTATTGAGCAGGGTCAGAAGTCGTCGCTGGGCCGGCGCAAAACCGATGGCCAGAACCAGGGACGCCACCAAGACCGGAGTCCGGCTGGCCACGCCGAGAATTCGTAGAGCAAACTCGCTGACGAAATAAATCATCAGATAAAAGACCGTCAATAAGGCCAAAGTAATGACAAGATGCCGAGTGCCCCTTCGGAGCCGTCCTTCGATCTCCAGCAAGCGATACCTTCCAAAGGCATAGGCGAACGACAACGGTGACAGGAGGAGAGCCAAGAAAACGCCGGAGATAAGCATTGTGGTATAAACCGTGAAGAGTCGGCTCAGCCAATCGCTGGCGAATACTGCCACGGCAATCAGTCCGACCAAGCTAAGAAGGCCGGCCCCCGAGCCCCACATGACCAACCGAGTCTGTCGTTTTTCCAGCGGATCACGGGAGGTGAAATGACGCCGGCCCAGGAAGACGAATCCTGCGCATATTTGAATTGTCACCAGCCCGATCGTGGCAGTTCCCAAATGATTGGTCTTGAAGACGACGGACAGAAGTACGAGAACGGCCAGCGGCAGGTAGCAGAGGAGGTACCCCCATGCTGGGTATTTGGTCATTAATCGCCTGGGTGAGGGAAACAGCAGATTGAGATTGAGCCAAAAGGATCCAAAAAAGACCGAAAATGAGCCCAGAAAGCCCAGGATGACAGACCAGTATGGTATGGAAAAGGAGGCATAGTTTTCTATCCCCAGCCGGACCGCACCCATGAAAAAACTGGCCATGGCAAAACAGAACAGGGTCAATGCCCGCACCGCCCCGGAATCGGACCGCTTAGAGAATGCCCAGAAACCGAGAATCAAATAGGATACGCTGAGCAGAAAGCGCAGAAGCATGATGATGCCGACGCCGGCCAAATCCGAAAAACTCGTCGGTCTGGTACGGACTCGGGTAGAAAGCGTGTCCCCCTCGTGCAAGAAAGTGATCGAGATTTCCGTCCCCGGTTTGTTGGGACAATCGAAATATTTCTCCCAGGTGGTCGGAATGGCAGCAGTGTCAGCGATAGTTAATACGGTGTCGCCGGTACGCGGATACGGCGGCGATGCAAAATCGGAGGAGTCCACTTCAAGAAATTCTATCGTCGTCTGCCGGCGTGCATAGTATCGGCTCTGAATTACGCCCGATGCCCTCAGGGACGATATCATGGTGACTTCGCGAATGAAGAAAATGGCGAATATCGCCGCCAGAAGAGATCCGATAACGATGATGGCGATCTTGACAATCTTGGCCGACATCTGCATCTCCCGGTTGATCTTATATGGTAACGAACCGATAATCTTGTTCAATGTACATCAGCGGGGGGGCGTCGGCAACGAGAATCATTTCGAGGCTTTTCGTTCGCTTCGCAGAGGGCGCCTTCAGGATGAAATCGATATTAATATGCTAATAATCGAGGCTATTACATAATGCCGCCGTGCGGAACTATCCGCCGATTCTCGGGTCGTTGCCCCGAAGGTCGGAAAGCCCCGATAACCCTGCGATCCAATCACCGGGTCCGCAACGTAATCGTGCCCAGATCGGTGTTCTGCTGCGCGATTACCTGAACGTCGGCTATGGTCGTGTCGGCGTAGAGAGTATCGGTCGGTTCAATGGCGACCGCATAGACCCCCGCCGGAAGCGCTATCAGCATAAAGGCTCCGGTCACGCTGTCGGCAGAGGCGCTGAGGGTGTCCGTGCCGACCACGGCCGAGACGATCGCCCGGGCGGCAACCGGGGCAACAATGCCGGAGATCGTCCCCGAGGTGACGGTCGCCTGCACCCGTATCACCGGATTGAGCTTATACTGGCCGGCACCCGTTTGATGAATGGAACGGGCGGCATCGAAGTCCAACGTCAATTCATACAACTTGCCGCTCTCGATCGTAAAGTCATGATTGAGTTTGATGCCGGTCTGGAAACCGCTCGGAATCTCCAAAGAATAGGCCGTGTCATTGATGACGACCATACTGCCGGCGCCGATGATCAGACGGATTTGTGTATATTTGCCCGCCGCCAGCTTGGCGTCGCCCAAGACGGCATTAACTCCATTCCGTAGATCCAGCAGGTCATAGGTGGCCGGATTATCGTTGATCGTTGTCCAGCCGCCGACCGAATCGGCATCCGCGACATGGACCTCGACCCGGCTCACGACGATATTCACCTGCTGATAGTCACCCGGAGAATCAACCAGCCTGATTCTGAGATCGCCGAATCGGTCGGCTGAAGTCGGTGAATCGGAGCATCCCGGCATCAGCAAAATTGCCGCCAAAAGCATTGCTCCCCCAAGTACCGCCAAGATTTTCATAACCTTTGCTCCCGTTATAGTTGGCCATTCAATAGCGTCTGTTTTTTGACAATTCCCTCACGTCTGCGGTCCGATGAAAATGCTACGGCTGCCGGCCGTTAAAATCAGCAAAATCATAGGCAAATCCCATGCCTCTGTCGGTTTATCGATTGTCCCTGATGAATGCCAAGCGATTACCGCATTTCCTTTTCCGCATAGCGCTAGGGGCATTATCCCGTTCGCACAATTACTGAACAACTCAGGCAACAGAGGCACAGCAGACGATGACGTTCCGGCGAGACAATTCGATTGAAAGCTCCCGAAGAATCTGGAGAACAAAAGAATCAGCCACCTTGCGGGGTCGAACCGCAGACCTGCTGATTACGAATCAGCTGCTCTACCAACTGAGCTAAGGTGGCTTGACATCTCACATGCCGCCCCCCAGAATCGAACTGGGGACACACGGATTTTCAGTCCGTTGCTCTACCAACTGAGCTAGGGCGGCATCCCATTTTAAGACCCCCAATTAACGAATGTTGCGGCGCTTGTCAACCCCAAACTTGTCCATTTGCTCTCTCATTCGGCTGGTTGGGGAATCTCCGACCCCAGCATGGCCGCGCCGATAAATCCCGCGGCGTTGCCCAGTTCCGCCGGAACAACCAGTAGATCACCGGCGGCCGTCGGCAACGCCTCTTTTAGCACCGTGTCCCTGACAGTATCGACAAATTCGTTTCCCCCTTCAGCCACTCCACCTCCGATAATCACCAGCTCCGGGTTGAGGACATTTACCAGGCTGGCCAGCGCCCGTCCTAATAGTCGCGCCGTCGATTGAATGACCGTCAGGGCCGCCGTATCCCCTCTGCGAACGGCCGTGAAGAGCTTCTTCATGGTTAGCTGTTCGATATCATCGCCGATGAGATTCCTGAACACGGGCGTGATGCCCGGCTCCAGCGCTGTCCGCATCCGCGCCAGGATCGCCCGCGACGACACCAGCGATTCCAGAAACCGGCCGGGAGACTCACCGCTGGGATCATCGGCCACGATCATTTGGCCGATCTCGCCGGCCGAATCGCTCGCCCCGCGATAAATCCGACCATTGAGGATCAATCCGCCCCCGATGCCGGTGCCGACCGTCAGGCAGACGATATTGTCATATCCCCGCCCGGCCCCGTAGCGATGCTCGGCAATCGCGGCGCAATTGGCGTCGTTATCGACCAGCGCCGGCAGGTTAAGCCGGTCGACCAGCCGGTCGCGAAGATGAAAGCCAACCCATCCGGGAATATTGGGACAGGTTCCCTGGATAATGCCGCTGGTGATGCTGACGGATCCGGGCGATCCAACTCCAATAAAATTCACCGTGGCTGAGGCCTCGTCGGCCTCGATCAGAAGTTGCTCCCCGCAATAAGCCACCTTTTCAAAGAGCTCCTCCGCCGATCCATTCTTCGGAGTCGCAATCTGATTGCGGACGCAGACGCCCCCCTCCGAATCGACCAGTCCATATTTGATATTGGTCGCTCCGATATCGATGCCGGCATAGAGGATTCGACTCATATTCAACTCGTGCCACGCGATAATCGCCAGCGGGTTGCAGAGGCTATCTCAGGGGCTGCGGCGGTCTTCCGGAAACCGACCGGCGGTCAACCCGCCACCGACTTCAGTATCTCGCGGGCGATGACAATCCGCTGCACTTCGGATGTTCCCTCGCCGATCTCGCAAAGCTTGACATCGCGGTACATCCGTTCCGCCGGAAACGGCCCGGTGCGGTATCCTGCCTCTCCCAATATCTGGATGGCCTGGTAGCAAACCCGGTTGCCTACTTCCGAGGCATACATCTTAGCCATGGCCGACTCTTTGGAGAATTTTACGCCGGCGTCCTTCATCATCGAGGCGCCATAAATCAAATGCCGCGCGGCTTCGATTTCGGTCGCCATGTCGGCCAGCTTCCATTGAATCGCCTGCTCTTCGCTCAGCTTGACGCCCGCCTCCTCGGCTACGGCGGCATAGTTGAGAGCGCATTCGTACGCTCCTTGGGCCAGCCCCAGCGCCATGGCGCCGATCGAAATCCGGCCGCCGTCCAGAGTAATCATGAACTGCTTGAAGCCGTCCCCTTCGTTCCCCAATAGGTTTTCCAACGGCACCTTGACGTCGGTGAAATGCATGAAGGCCGTATCCGATCCCCTAAGTCCCATCTTGTTCTCTTTCTTGCCGATGTCGTATCCCGGCCAGCCCTTGTCGATGATAAACGAGGAGATACCCCTAACTCCCGGAGCGGCGGAGGTCCTGGCCGTGGTGATCGCAGCAAAGGCATGGGAAGCAGAAGTAATAAAACACTTGGTGCCGTTGAGCAGCCAATGGTCGGCCTTCTTGACGGCCGCCGTCTTGGTCGCCCCGGCATCGGATCCAGCCTCGGGTTCGGTCAACGCAAAGGCCAAAAGCTCACCGCCCCCCGTGCCGCGCGGCAGATATCGCCGGCGCTGCTCTTCGGTGCCGAATTTAAGAATCGGGAAGCAGCCCAGGCTGTTATGGGCGGCAACGGTGATCCCCGTGGACCCGCATACACGTGACAGCTCTTCGACGGCGATGCTGTACGAAATGGTATCGACCGGCGTTCCGCCGTACTGTTCCGGCACCACCATCCCCATCAATCCCGCCTCGGCCAGCGGTTTGAGGTGCTCTTTGGGAAAGCGCTGCTTAAGGTCAAGCTCAGTCGCCAGGGGAGCGATCTTCTCCTCGGCCAAGGCCCGGATCTTCTCGCGATACTCCTGATGTTCTTTTTTTAACAGCACGGCTAATCCTTCAACAATTGACGTGAGATAACCATCTTCTGCGCTTCCGTGGTTCCCTCATAGATTTCCGTCACGCGGGCGTCCCGGAAATACCGTTCCACGGCATACTCTTTCATATAGCCGTAGCCGCCATGAATCTGGACCGCCTCGTTGGCCACCTCGTTGCATATCTTGGAACAGAACCACTTGGCCATTGATGATTCCATGGCCACGTTCTCCCCGGCATCTTTCATGGTGGCGGCCCGAAAGGCCAGAAGCCGTCCGGCTTCGATCTTGGCGGCCATCTCTGCCAGCTTGAATTGAATCGCCTGGAAATTGCAGATCGGCTGGCCGAACTGCTGTCGCTCTTTCGAGTACTTGAGCGCTTCGGTCAGCGCCGCCCGGGCGATGCCGAGCGATTGGAAGGCGACCCCGATCCGGCCGTTGTTGAGCAGAATCACGGCCGTCTTGAAACCGGACCCCTCTTCTCCGATCCGGTTGGCCGCCGGAACGACAACGTCGGTAAACGACACCTCGCGCGTATCGGAGGCCTTCAGCCCCATTTTCTTCTCCTTGGCGCCGATGGTCATACCGGCAGCACCCTTGGGAACGACAAAACAGGATATCCCCTTGGCCCCGGCCCCGGGATTGGTGACGGCAAAAACGACAAAAATGCCGGCCATTCCGGCGTTGGTCACAAATGCCTTGCTACCGTTGAGGACATAGCTATCGCCTCGTTTCACCGCCGCGGTCTTAATTGAGGCAGCGTCGGTGCCGGCGTTCGGCTCGGTCAGACAATAGGCGCCGATTATTTTGCCGGCCGCCATATCCGGCAGGTAGCGCTTCTTGAGCTCATCCGACCCGAAGCGGCAAAGCGCTTCGCCGCAGAGAGAATTATGCACGCTGAGGGTGATCATCAGGCCGGCGCAGGCGGCCGCCAGCTCTTCCATGGCGCAATTGTAGGTAACGGTGGACAAGCCGAGACCGCCGTATTCCTCCGGCAGCATCATGCCGAAATATCCGAGCTCGGCCAGTTCGGCCAGAATTTCCTGCGGCAGGGCTTCTTCCTCATCCCACTTCTCGGCGAAGGGATAGATCCGCTTGGCGGCCAGATCGGCCGCCGTCTCTTTGATCATCAAGTCATCTTCGGAAAGCCTGAAATCCATCCGTCAGACTCCTTATCATTGATAGGTGTAGAAACCGCGACCGGTTTTGCGACCCAGATATCCGGCCTGAACCATCTTACGCAACAGCGGACAGGGTCGATACTTGGGATCGTTGTATCCTTCATAGAGCACTTCGATGATCGCCAGGCAGACATCCAGCCCGATAAAATCGGCCAGCGTCAACGGCCCCATCGGGTGATTCATGCCGAGTTTCATGACCGTATCGATCGACTCGGCGGTGGCCACTCCCTCCATCAGGGTAAACACAGCCTCGTTGATCATCGGCATCAAGATTCGGTTGGCGACAAAACCAGGGTAGTCGTTAACCTCCACCGGCGTCTTGCCCAGCCTGAGGGTAAGTTCTCTGATGGTATTGAACGTCTCATCCGAGGTGGCGATACCCCGGATCACCTCCACCAGCTTCATCATCGGGACCGGATTCATGAAATGCATGCCGATAAATTTATCGGCCCGATGGGTGATGCCGGCCAGGAGCGTGATCGGGACCGACGAGGTGTTGGAGGCCAAAATCGTGTCCGGCGGGCAGGGAGCGTCCAGTTTCTTGAACAGCTCCAGCTTGACGTCGAGATTCTCAAAGACCGCTTCCACCACCAATTGCGAATCACGGGCGATATTCAGGTCGGTCGCCGGCTTTATGTTCTCGAGGGCGGCGTTCATTTGATCTGCCGTGATCGCGTCCTTCTTGACTTGACGTTCCATATTGGTCTTGATCGTCGCCAATGCGCGATCCAAAATCGCCTGATTCATGTCGACCAAGTTGACCTTGTAGCCGCTCAAAGCGAACTGATGGGAAATGCCGTTGCCCATGGTGCCGGCGCCGATAACAGTGATCCGTTTGATGTCGTCAACGTTCATGTTCGTTCTCCTGGTTGTCCTTCCCGGCCTTTTCATGCCATCTCGATCGCCAGAGCCACGGCATGTCCGCCGCCCAGACAGAGAGTGGCCAAGCCATGTTTTTTGCCCCGGTCAGCCAAAGCGTATATAAGCGTGGTCAGGATACGGGCGCCCGAGGCTCCGATCGGGTGCCCCAGCGCCACCGATCCGCCGTTGACGTTTACCTTGCTCCAATCCCAGCCCAATTCTTTGCCGTCGGCCAGACACTGCACCGAAAACGCCTCATTGGCTTCAATCAGATCAAATCGATCCAGCTTGACGCCCATCTTATTGCTCAGTTTCTGAACCGCCTTGATCGGCGCATAAAACAGCAGTTCCGGCTCGATACCGGCGGTCGTATAGTCGACCACCCGCGCCATCGGCTTCAGGTTGTGCTGCTTCATAAACTTTTCCGACACCACCACCACCGCCGAACTGCCGTCGTTCAGACCGGGCGCATTACCGGCCGTGACAGTGCCATCTTTCAGAAAAGCCGGTTTCAGCCTGGCCAGGACCTCCAGAGAAATGGAAGGACGAGGGCCCTCATCCTTATTGAATACGATCGGGTCACCCTTCTTCTGCGGTATCTCGACCGGAAAAATCTCCTTATTGAATTTCCCGGCGTTTTGCGCCGCCACCGCCTTCATGTGTGAATTAAGAGCGTATTGATCCTGCTCTTCGCGGCTGATACTTGACCGCTTGGCCGTCAACTCGGCGGCGCCCCCCATATGCCAATTCTTGAATGCGCACCACAGACCATCAAGTATCATGGCGTCCTGCAGGGTTCGGTCGCCGAACTTGAAGCCGGCCTTGGCGCCATGAAGAACATACGGCGTGCCGGACATCGACTCCATCCCGCCGGCGACGATGCAATCGGCATCACCCAATCGGATCGCCTGCGTGGCCAGCATGACCGCCTTCAGCCCCGAACCGCAGACTTTGTTGATAGTTAACGCTCCGGTCTCCGGACCCAGGCCGCCGTGAATGGCAGCCTGACGCGCCGGAGCTTGACCGACCCCGGCCTGAACCACTTGACCCATGATGGCTTCATCAACCTTATGGGGATCCACACCGGCCCGCTTGACCGCTTCCTTGACTGCAAAGGCACCCAGCATCGGAGCGGAAAACGATGCCAATCCGCCATGGATCTGCCCGATTGCGCTCCGGCAGGCTGAGACGATATACGCGTCATTGAACGTAGGCATTTTCATCCTCCAGAAACAGTAGGTTAGAAAAAGGATAATATCATATGGCCGCATCAAAGGCAAGTGAAATAGATCACAAAGTACACCGGCCGACACCTATCGCAATCCGGCGCCCAAACCTAAGCCTGTGTTAAATATTGCCTGAAGGCTCAGATCGCCTAGATTGCGGTTCAGATTCTGACGATATTAGGAAAAACGGCCACCAGACCAGGGAGGTTTTGATGAAACGGATCATTGCGGCAGTCGTTATCGTGACGGCGGCAGTCTCTCCTGTCATGTCACAGGGCTTGGGGATAAACCTCTATGCCGGCGGCGGGCTATCTGTCCCGATGGAGAACCTGAAAGATCTCTGGAAAACCGGCTATCAGGGTTCGGTCGGTTTAGGGCTGACGCCGGTGCCGACCCTTGAAACCGTTGCCCGCTTTGGATATCATGCCTTTCCATCGAAAAAGGATTCCACCGGCGACGAGGATTTCACCATATCCGAATACGGCCTTGACGTTCGCGCCAATTTGGCCGCGCCGGGATTCAAGTTCCGGCCATACGCGCTCATCGGCGCCGGATACGCGAAATATGATTTTGCGATCACGACCGTCGATCGGGTCGTCGACGCGGCGCTGGAGGGGCTCAAGCCGAAGACCAAGTTCTTCTACTGTTTTGGCGGCGGAATAAAGGTGAATGCCGCGCCGAAGCTTAATTTCTACCTGGAAGGCCGGTATACCAAGATTTCGGTTCCGACAGGAAAGATCGACTACATTCCTATTTCCATGGGTCTGAATCTGAGCCTGTAAGGCGGACACCGACTGACGAGAAGATCGTTTTGCCGCCCCGACTGATTTGCGGGACAATACTCTGCCGGCCCGACGCCGGCAACCCATATTGGAGTTTGCCTCGGCCAATTTGGGATCCTACCCTCTTTTTAGGCGGCCGGACGGGCGCCCGCGGCCCTGATGGAAATGCTCCGGCTTATGAACGTGAGCACTGCGCCAACCAGAAGCAGCAAGATAATAATACCATAGGTGAGGTCGTTCGTACCGGTGGCGTCTTTGATCCTGCCATTTATCCACGGCATGATAAATCCCGCCGCCCCCCAGGCGGTAAACAAGATGCCATAATTGATGCCGAAGTTGGCCAGCCCAAAATAATCCTTTGCGGCCGCAGGGAAAAGCGACAGATTCGATCCGTAATTGGCCCCGATTAGGAGAATGATAATCATCATCGGCAGCCATCCCGCCCCAGCCTGTACCAGGTAGAGCACGCCGAGGACAACGGCCTGCAACATCAGCATACCGCACATGGTCCATTCCCGACCGATCTTGTCAGATATCGCCCCGGCCAGGACCCTCCCGCCGGCATTGCCGATCGCCAGTACCGCCACCGCGAGAAAGGCCAATTCACCGAGTGATTTCTTACCCAGGTCCTGGGCGAAGCTGATGAAGGTCAATCCAGCCGATGCTCCGGCAAAATAAATGAGCCACAGGACGTAAAATTGGGCCGTTGACAGCATTTGCCTCCAGGTTTTGTCGCTCCCGGATAGAGCCACCATTGACCGGCTTTTCCCTTGTGCAGCCGGTGGCGGGTTTTGGCTCGGAGGATTTTTCAGCAATTGGGACAGGACGGTGACAACGACTAGAAATCCCGCGCCAAACAACAGCATGGTCGTCGAGATTCCTTTTTCCGTAATCTCAAGGCCGGTGGCCGCGTCGATCCCTTTGGTACTGAACCAGCTCAACATGCCGGATGCCAAAGGGGCGATATAGACCGACGCCAAACCGAAGCCGGCCACGACTATACCGGCGATCAATCCGGTCCGATGGGCCGGGAACCATTTGACGGCCGGCGGAGTCGCGGAGGCATAGCCAAAACCGATACCGATACCGACCAAAACTCCAAAACCTATGACAAAGCCATATAGCGACGCCCCTGACAGACCGGCTATAAGACATCCGCCCCCGGTCATAAGTCCGCCGATCGTCGCCACCCAGCGAGGCCCTATTTTATCCTGCAGTCGGCCGGCCGGTATCATGGCCAGCGCGAAACAGATGCAAGCCACCGAGTAGGGGAGCACCTTGTCGGCCTGGCTCCATCCCCATGAATCCGGGATTCCCCCCTTGATGACGCTCCAGGAATAAAGAATGCCGAGAGCCAGATTGATGCCGGTCGCGGCCAGTGTGACGATCCATCCCGAGCGGGTGCTTTGAGTCTCCGTATGCCTCTCCTTGTTCAGTGTCCCTGCCGTCAATTGAGACAATTTTGAAGAGGAAGTTATCTGACCAACTGCGGCCAGGCAAGGATAATCTTGGAGCGATTTGGAAACGCAACTTGCCTGCCCTGCCGGAAAGACCGATAAGGTGGGCCGGCCAATCGACAGAACTGATCAGCATTTCTTGCAGGTTTAAATGCCAAACAGTGTGTACGGCGGGCACCAGCCGACTAGACCGGTCATAAGGGGCAAAATCCCGATCAGGCCCCAGGCTGATTTGGGCCCCCAGAAGATCAATGAAATGATGACCAAACCAATAATGATTCGTATGGTCCGGTCAATCGTGCCTACATTCTTCTTCATATCATAACCTCCCAAGGGTCAGGATTTCTACGGGTTCCATGTTCCGCAACTGCGGTCGACGCACAGCGTGTCGGTGCCGGGTGAAGTCAGGTCGACGGTGAATTCAAGCGGCCCCGGTCCGCAAATAAACATGCCGATGATCTTAATCGTATAGACCCCCGGGGACAAACCGACGATCCGGTATCCGACGTCAAACAGGCAGATGCATCTGCATGCCTGCAAGGGATCGCTCTCGGTAATGGTAATAAGGCCGGAATCGATCACAATATCCGCCGTGATACGGGGGCAGCAGTTGAAAGCGGCGTTGATGTGCTGCAGATCAAGGAGAGAAGCGCCGTCATATTGATACGCCAGACAATCCAGATTCAGCGGCATCGAGTCGGCCATTGCCCCTTTGAGCGTGGACTTGCAGTCGCTGTGGCCAATTATGCGTCCGACCGGAGGATTGTCGCATTGCGGCGCCAGTCCCCCTTTGAATACATAATTGACGATCCAGATGGCGTCTCCCACATTGACCTGGTCATCGCCGTTGGCGTCGGCCGACGCTATAGGTTCCGGCGCCGGACCGCCCCTGAAGATATAGTTGATGGTAGAGACAGCATCACCGACGTTGACCAACAGGTCGCCGTTGGCGTCGCCACAGACATAGTCTGAAGGTGATGCCCCGAGGTGGGTTACCGGGCCGACCCCAATCACAACCAGGGCGATGGCAAAAGAGGTCATTATTCTTTTGGCAGGCATATTCCCCTCCCAGCTGGAAATCTGTACATATTATTCATATCGAAAGACGACCTTTTTGTCAAGTATTTTATTCCATAGGATCGACCTGATGCAGACCCTTGGCGCGGAGGGCCCGCCACGGCGCGCCAGGCACAGCCGACCCCGATTGCAGAGAACGCCGAATCGATGGTAGTTTCATATCGACTTGCGCTGGGATTTGTGGCAAGATTTCGTTGGACTATAATGGCCTCCTTGGGATTACCGGGAATTGGGTCCGTTTGCTCATTTCTCTGATTTTTGTAGTTCGGTCGACCGTGTTGATCATGATTTTGCGGGGCTATTTGGCCCCGAATTCGTGCCCGGCCGATGTCCACATCGGCCGGAGGAATCATTTTCGGGCAGATGTGGACCCGCCACAGGCGGGCCGCGCATAGTTTCCGGCAGGCATAAGTATAGCCACTGGTGAAAGCGTCCATATATATAAGGGCGGCGTAGCGATCAACATCGATTATGTTGTGAAATCGAGATCGAGCGATAACCGGCCCGCCCGGTGCCGGGCCATCCGGCAATCACCGAAATCTTTGCCTAGGGTGTGATGCTTTGGCAGATCACCCCCTAGCCGAAGCTTGGGGTTGCCACCCAGAGGTTATGTTTGAAAATATAGCAGGCACCCGGCGGCTGCATTCTTATGCCAAGTGCGGATTCGGCCACTGCAGAACTGAGGGCTACCAATTCTAATCACGCTCATCCGCTTTGTATGCCTCGGCAATTACCGAAGAGATAATCTGTCTATTCTTCTCGACTTCACCAGGCTGTAGCCGAATACGGTAGTACCCCCAACGACTGTCGTAATCCATTACATCCAGACCAGCCGACTCGAGACGTTCTTGGGTTTCAGGTGAGCTCTTGAGTCGTGGCTCAAACCGTATAAAACCCTTCTTGGGACGGAAGACAATGAAATTCCGCGGGTGACCGTTCTTTGCCAAGCCGATATAGAATTTATTGTATTTCAGTTCCAGAGCCGGATCATGGGTCTTCGCGATTTCAAGTAATTGATCCGCAATCGCCACTGTTTTCTTGGAACCCCTCGATTCCCAATATGCGCGGTCGGTAGGTTCTACTTGCTCCTCATCCTCGTCAACGAGACCCAGTGCCAGCTGATCAACAACGGTCGTGAATACCAAGCCGATCTGATTACCTGACCGAAGCGCCTTCATTTGGATGGCGACAAGCGGGATCATGCCATTGAAAAGATTAATCACATTTAGAAAGCGACTAGTGATATCCTCCGCCACGATCACGGCAGTATGTTCATACTGAGGATACCGCTTACGCTCTATATCCCAGTATTCGATAGTTCGGATTATGTGGCTCTCGTCAGTGGCACCAAGCTGAATTTCAACCTCATATCGTCGGTTGGAATCTGCCTCCTGCAATAACAGATCTAAGCGTCCGGCTCGCGGCTGAATGCGTTCGCGATCCCTTAGGACGACATCGCCTAGCCCCAGGATCGAGGGATCCTCCGCTATGCGGTCTTGAACCCATCTCTCATTTAGCTCAGCATGATTGCGAATTGAGATTGTCTCAAATTTCGTAAAATCCATATGTTTTACCTTCTTGTGGAATGACTTAAGGCCATACTTTGGCTCCATTATTCATGGTTGGTACACGACCTTGTTTATCAGCGCCTTGTCCTCAGGCATACCCTTGTTGTACGGTGGTGGTCCCCAAGCACAAAGGATCCCCAAAATGACTACTTTTCGAATCATGCCTGTAGCCGCCGCAAAATATTGACAGTACCCTATTCATAAGATATATTTCAACATATTAAGTGTCAAGTCATAATACCGCTGCGGCATTGGCTTTTTTGCTTGTCGGGCAATCGGAATTGGCCTATATCGCTACACGATGCCTGCATCGGAAGCAAATGGTAATAGCACAAGGCCGTTTCCCCGGATTATCCTGGTCTGGGCCGCCGTCGACTGGCCGATTTATATGCGCCGCCCGATGGTGTATGCGTTGGCCGAATCGGCCGCGGCGTTCGGCAGCGTGGTCGTCGCGGTCAATCGGCCACTCTGTCCTTTTTCGACCATCGTCAGGAAACCGGCGCGGCTGCCGGAACTGTTCGGCAGACCAAAACTAGAGCAGTTGGCGCCGAATCTATTTCTGTACCATCCGAAGTATGTCATCCACGACCAGATCGCCAATTCTGTTCCCCTTTTCGAACGGCTCAATCTGGCCGCGCTGCGGCGAAGCTACGGGCAGCTTCAGAAACGGCTCGGAATCGCCGAACCATCGCCGATGATCTGGTATAATTATCCCCAGCAGGGATATGTCGCCGAGCTGTTTGATCGCAGCTTCTGCATCTTCGAAATATATGACAACCTGACCGATCTGGCCGGACGGGAATCCGATGCGGTCAATCGGCCGATGGCCAGATGGCGCGGCCGGGTCGATCTGCTTCTGACCACATCGCAGATGATCCACGATAAGTATGCGTCCGGCTACCGGCGCTCATTTATGTTCGGCAATGGCCTCGACCGGAAGACCATTCAGCACCTCTCGGACCCGGCCACTGCCTGATCGCCGGAGATCATGGCGATCCCCTCCCCCCGCATCGGGTACGCCGGGATGGTT
>CAZPEV010000064.1:0-15889 GCA_964585635.1 uncultured Ignavibacteriales bacterium | reverse complement strand
GAAAATAATGCGGAAACGGTCTTCGTTGGCCACAACGGTCGTATCGACCATTTCCCATTGAACCAGGTTGTTGACCCACAAGGCGTGCAACCGGCCAAAAAGGTTACTCATGTCATTATCGTTCCACGTCACGCGGATGAACAGGCTGTCGCCGGCCACCAGCGCTTTCATCCGGGCTATCAGCGACGTGTTATACGGAAGATTGGCATTGTACAGAGTGTCGGCGCCGACCGTGATCTGCACGGCCCCAATTGAATCCCAAATCGGAGACTCGATTGAGGTCAGACCGGGATTTTGATGCTCCGCGGCCACCACCCGCACCGGCGGCGTTGGGGGGGGGTTGGTGCCGCCGTCACTCTTGGAACTGCAGCCGACCAGGGTCCAGGCCATGATGGCCGCCATACCGCCAAGCAGCAGACTGCGCTTCATATTTGCCTCCTGGGTAGGGAATATAATCTTCTGATGGAAATTAATACTACCGGCCCGGATTTGTCAAGCGAACGATTACAGGCGTTTGGCGATGATTATCGTCAAATCATCCAGAATCTTCTGCTCATCCGCAAAAGCCCGGATGGCGGCAATCATCTTTTCTCCGATTTCGGAGGCCGGTAGCGCCCGGTACTGCATGAGGATATCGGTGACACGGGCCGTATCAAACTGCTCACCGGCGGGATCCTCGGCCTCGGTGACGCCATCCGTGAACAGGCACAGGACATCCCCCGGCCCAAAATACATCGGCCGCTCCTCATAGATGGCATCGCGCCGGATGCCCAAAAGCAGCCCCCCCTCCAGAAGCTCCTCGACCGAACCATTGGCGCGCAAGAGAATCCCCGGCAGGTGACCGCAATTGGCAAAGGTAAAGATGGCATTCTTGCAGTCCAGCACGCCGTAGATCGCGGTCACGAAGTTCTCCGGCTCCAGCGATTCACACATCAGATTGTTGACCTTGTGGCAGATCGTCCGGATGGCATAGTTGTTTCTTATCTCCGCGATCAGGGACGCCCGATAAGACGCCATGATCAGCGACGCCGGAATCCCCTTGCCGGATACATCGGCGATCGCGATCCCCAGTTGGTTATCGACGATTTGAATGAAATCATAGTAATCGCCGCCGACCTCGCCCGAGGGAATGTTGGTTCCCCAAAGGTCAAATCCGGACAACTTCGGCACTTTCTTGGGCAGAAAGGTCTGCTGGATAGCGCGGGCGATGGCCAACTGCTGCTCGATCTGGCGCTGCTCCAGCATCACCCGGTGCATCCGCGCCCGCTCAATCGAGATGGCCGCTTGCGAGGCAAACGTGATCAATATCTCCTTGTCTTCCTCCCGAAACGCATTCAGCTCATTATGCTCCAAATTCAACACCCCGATCATCTTGGAGTCGAGCATGATCGGCACCACGATCTCCGACCGCGTCTCCGCCCGCGCATTGATATAGCGACTGTCCTGCGACGTGTCCGGCACCACCTCCGGCTGGCCGGTCCTGGCTACCCAGCCGACAATCCCCTCCCCGATCTTCAGCCGCAAGTCCGGTTCCAGGACCTTGTCAAACCCGACCGACGTCAGCGATTCCACGTTGCCCGATGACTCATCGATCAGATACACCCCGCCGGCCTTAAAATCGATCACCTTCTGCAACGCCAAAAGGATATTGTGCAAAAGCTCATCCAGGCTCAGCGGAAGCATCAACTGGCGGCTGACGTCAAACAGCGTCTGCCGCTGCAACGCCTGTTTCTTCACCGACCGGTACAACTGGGCGTGATAAATCGCCAGCGCCATCTGATCCGACAGCAGCTCCAACGTGTCCACGTCGGATTCATCGAATTGACCGTCTTTCTTGTTGATCGCTTCGATCACGCCGAAAAAGTTCCCCCGCAGCGTCAACGGGTAGCAGATGATCGACCGTAACTCCACATTCTGGACCTCCGGAGCGTACCGGCTGTCGGCGATCGGGTCGTTGGTCAAGACCGGTTCCTTGTGTTCCGCCACCCAACCGACAAATCCCTGCCCGACCATGATGGTCATATGCATCGGTTCCTGATCGCCGGAGTAGTAGCGGACCTTCAATCCCTTCTGCGAGGGATCGTACCGGTAGACAATCGCCCCCTCGGCGTTGACCGCCCGCGTCACCAGCATGAGGACGTTCTTCATCAACTCTTCATACTCGATGGTCGAGTTGAGGATATGGGCCGCCTCCGCCACCAGCAGAAGTTTTTCCGATGACTTTTCGGCTCGGGCCAGTCTTTTCATCAGGTCGGTCATTGTTGTTGAGAATCTATCGTTATTCGGAGATTTGTCAATCCCAAATCGACGGCTTTATCACACACCATTTATGATACGATACGGACAGTCAGGGGTGGGCCGGTTTCCTTTGGGAGTGTTAAAAGTCCACCTCGTCATTGCGAGGCGCCCGCCGCGGCAGGCTTCTCGCAAAGACGGCAGGGGACCTTTTCAACCCATCGGGTGCCACCCCCAAGCTGCGGCTTGGAGGTGTTTTGACGCGGTAATGGGACCCCTTCCCGCCGCAGGGACACCCTGTGACTTGCCGGATTTTCCTTTACCTCAAGTTGTAGGGGCGAGCGGCTGCTCGCCCGAAGAGCATTGCCCTGCCCATCTAAGGTGGACACCGGGTTCACGTCAATCAATGCCATCATTATAATTCGTGTGCCACCCCCAAGCTGCGGCTTGGGGGTGGCTTGATATTATCGAATCGTCACCCTGATTCCGGTTTATCATCTAAATCCAAGAATCGCACCAAATCCTTTTTCGGCCCTCCACATAAAGAATAGTTCCGTATATAGTAAAGTTGACCCACAACCAGCGAGGAGTCATGGATAAAAAAGTCGTCGTGATCACAGGGGCCAGCGGCGGAATCGGCGCGGCCCTGGCCAGGCTGCTCGGAACTCAGGGCTATCACCTGGTCCTGGCCGCCCGACGTGAAACCGAGCTTAAAGAAGTCGCCCGCCAGGTGGGACAAGGCGCCGTTGCGGTCACAGCCGATGTCACCCGTCGCGCCGACGTGCGCCGCCTGAAAGACGTGGCGCTGGAGACATTCGGGCAAATCGATGCCTGGATCAATAATGCCGGTCGGGGAATCGCCCGGCCGGTGCTGCAATTGACCGACGACGTCGTCGACCAGATCATCGCCGTCAATCTGAAATCAGCCCTCTATGGGATGCAGGTGATCGTGCCGTACTTCCAGCAGCAGGGTCATGGGCATCTTATCAATATATCGTCATTTTTGGGACGGGTGCCGCTTGTTACCTCCCGGTCAATCTACAGCGCCGCCAAAGCCGCCCTCAACGTGCTGACCGCCAACCTGCGCATGGATCTGCGGGAAAAGTATCCCCATATTCATGTGTCCCTGGTCATGCCCGCCACGGTGTTGACCGATTTCGCCAAGAATGCGCTTGGCGCCCCGCCCCAACCATGGCCGGCCGGCGCCGGCAGTCCCATGAATGCGCAGACTCCCGAGGAAGTGGCTGCAGTAGTCGCATCGCTATTGAAGCAGCCGAAATCAGAAATCTACACCAATCCCGCCTCCCCGGAAATCGCTCGCCGATACCGCGAAGATATCGACGCCTTCGAAAGAACCATGTTGCGAAGAGATTAACGATTGAATTGAGGGCTACTTGGCGGGTGGCCCACCATTTATGGTGGGTTTCTTGTCGACGGGCGCGGGTGGCCCACCATTTGGCGCGGCGGCGGGAACCCTTTCCCGCCGCAAAGCCTTGCCGTGACTTACCGGATTTTCCCTTACCTCGAGTTGTAGGGGCGAGCGGCTGCTCGCCCGAAGAGCATTGCCCTGCCCGTCTATAGGTGGAAACCCGGTGCACGCCAATCAATGCCATAATCATGACGCGGGTGCCACCCCCAAGCTGCGGCTTGGAGGTGTTTGATTCAACAACTCTAATACGCTATGGGCAGCAGGGCGCCGGTCCCCCCTTGAAGATGTAATTGATCACAAAAACCGCGTCACCGACATTGCGGGCACCGTCGCAGTTGGCATCACCGGCAACCAATGGCCAGGGTGCTGGACCGCTCTTAAAAATGTAATTGATTATATGGACCGCGTCACCTACATTAATCGTCCTATCGCCATTTGCATCGCCGCAGATAAAATCGCACGCATCGCCAATGCCATTTCCATTGCCATCCTCCTGGCGGGTGGCCCACCATTCATGGTGGGTTTCTTGTCGGGCGGCCGTTTATCGCTTGATCCCAATTTCCCCACAGAACCGATGGTGATCGCTACGCTGCCCATATATATATGGGTGCCTTCACCAGAGGCTATGATCATGCCTGCCGGAAACTGTGCGCGCCTGGCGCACTCCAATCAATACCAGCATCATGATTCGGGTGGCACCCCCAAGCTGCGGCTTGGGGGTGTTTGATTCAGCGGGAAAACTCTTTCTCGCGGGTGACCCGCGGTCTTCAGACCCGGCGTTCGGCGATTGCCGGATGGTCCGGCGGCGGGCGGCCGCTTATCGCTTGATCTCAATTTCACCACAGAATCGATGGTGATCGCTACGCCGCCCTTATATATATGGGTACCTTCACCAGCGGCTATGATCATGCCTGCCGGAAACAGTCAATCCGGGGCCAAACAACCCTGCCAGATCACGATCAACACGGTCGACCGAACTACAAAAGTCAAAGAAATGAGCAATCGGACCCAATTTCCGGCAAGCCCAAGACTGCCATAATAGTCCAACGAAATTTTGCATCAAATTCCAGCGTCAGTCGATATGAAACTTCCATCGATTTGACTTTCTTACAGTCTTGTGCTTGGCGCGGGTGCCACCCCCAAGCTACGGCTTGGGGGTGTTTCATTCAGGGGGAGAACTCTCTCGCTCGTCAAAAAATATTACGTACGCGGCTTGCTCCTCATCGACAGCGATATCCGCTTGCGTTCCAAGTCGACATCCAGCACCGTCACCATCACGCGCTGCTGCACCTTCGCCACCTCCGAGGCGTTCTTCACATACTTGTCCGCCAGTTGGCTCAGATGCACCAACCCGTCCTGATGCACCCCTATATCGACAAACGCCCCAAACGCCGTGACATTGGTCACAATCCCCGGCAGGCGCATCCCCGCCCGAACATCCTCCAGCGCGTGCACCGAATCATCAAAATGAAACGGCTCATACTTCGGGCGCGGGTCCCGTCCCGGACGGGCCAACTCCACCATGATATCCTGCAAGGTCGGCAATCCCACCGGCCCTGCCACATAGTCCTGCAGCTTGATTTTCTGCCGCAGGCTGTTATCAGCCATCAGGTCGGCGACCGTGCCTCCCAGATCGGCGGCCATCTTCTCGACCACATGGTAACTTTCCGGATGCACCGCGCTGCGATCGAGCGGATTCTTGGCGTCGGCGATCCGCAAGAAACCGGCCGCCTGCTCGAACGCTTTCGGCCCCAGCCTCGGCACCTTGCGGAACTCCTGGCGCGAACGAAACGGCCCCTGCTCGTTGCGGAAGGCGATGATATTCTTCGCCAAGGCCGGACCCAAACCCGACACATAGGTCAAAAGCTCCTTGCTGGCGGTGTTGACCTCAACCCCCACGGCGTTCACACAACTGACAACGGTATCATCCAGCGCCTGCTTGAGTGCCGCCTGGTCGACATCATGCTGGTACTGGCCGACACCGATCGCCTTCGGTTCGATCTTGACCAGCTCCGCCAACGGGTCCATCAACCGCCGCCCGATCGACACCGCCCCCCGCACGGTGACATCATGATCGGGAAATTCCTCCCGCGCCACCTCCGACGCCGAATACACCGACGCCCCCGATTCGTTGACCATCTCGATCAGAATATCGGTGACCAGATTCATGTCACTGACAAACGCTTCCGTCTCCCGTCCCGCCGTGCCGTTGCCGATCGCAATCACCTCGATCTTGAACCGCTTGCACAGATCCTTGACCGCTTTTTTCGCATCGCTGCGCTTGTCGTCATCATCATGGGGATAGATCGTGGTGTTATGCAGCAGCTTCCCCTGACGATCCAGGCAGACCACCTTGCATCCGGTGCGATACCCGGGATCGATCGCCAAGATCGTCTTCTGGCCCAGCGGCGGCGACATCAGCAACTCCCGCAGGTTATCGGCGAAAACCTTGATGGCCACCTCGTCGGCGCGCTGGCGCGAATCGGCCCGGATCTCCGTCTCCATCGATGGCGCCAACAACCGCTGGTAGCCGTCAGCGACTGCCAGCCGCACCTGCTCCGACGCGGCGTTGTGGGAGATGACGAAACTGTCTTCCAGAATCATCAGCGCCGTCTCTTCCGGGACGGCAACGCCAAGCGCGAGAATGCCCTCCGTCTCGCCGCGACGCATCGCCAGCACCCGATGCGAGGGCGCCTTGGCCAACGGCTCGTGCCATTCGAAATAGTCGGTGAACTTCGCCCCCTCGGCTTCCTTCCCCGCAATCACCCGCGAATAGATGACTCCCTGCTCGGCGAACAGGGTTCGCATCCGGGCGCGGACGTCAGCATCCTCGCTGGCCCATTCGGCGATGATATCCCGCGCCCCGGCCAGCGCCGCCTCGATATCCGGCACCTCCTTTTCGGGATCGACAAACGGTTCGGCCGCTTTCAGAATGTCGATATCATCCTGCGTAAAGAGAAGCTCCGCCAATGGCTCCAGACCTCGTTCCTTGGCGATCGTCGCCCGCGTGCGCCGCTTGGGACGGAACGGCAGATAAATATCCTCCAGCACCGCCATCGTCTCGGCCGCCTCGATCTTCACCTTCAGCTCGTCGGTGAGAAGCCCCCGTTCTTCCAGCGACTTCAAAATCGCCTCGCGCCGCTTGTCCAGTTCCCGCAACTGGCCGATCCGGTCACGGACGGCGGTGATCTGGACCTCATCCAGGCTGCCGGTCGCTTCTTTGCGATACCGGGCGATAAACGGCACCGTGGCCCCCTCGTCGAGAAGCTGGACCGTGGCGGTCACCTGCCCGGTGTGAATCTTCAACTCTCCGGCGATCTTGCGGATATGGATATTAATCATGCCATACTCCCCGGCGATTCATTGCCGATATAATACACTCTACGAGCCGGCAGCGAAACAGGAAAGCGGCAGATTCAGTGGAAAAGCAACGACGATTGCCCATGAGCGGCGGCGGGAACCCTTTACCCCCGCCCAGAGACGCGATGATTTTCCGGACACGGCACCCTGCCTGCCCGTACCGATACGATTGGCGGTCAGCCGAGCCCTATCTCCAGGCGCCGAGAATGAACCCGATCAGGATAAGTCCACCCATGTGGTACAGCACATTGATCACGGTCAGCTTCATCGGCCTGCCCTCCATGGCATCATTGATCGTCATGGGGGCGAGAATAAAGCATACCCCGGCCAGAAGCCCAATCTTGATGCCGTGGCGCAATGTTATTCCCGATGTCCAGCTCATCAACCGGGCAATCCCGTAGGCCGCAAAAAACGAGCCGATGAACGACCAGACAAGTTTCCACGGTTTAAACGCCGCCTTAATCTGTTCTTCGGTCTTGCCGATACCCTGCATCCAGACCTTACCGAACAGGCCCTTGGAATACCAGAGCGCTCCCAGGAGAAAATAGACTCCTCCCCCGACCAAAACCGCCCAATAATTTACGCCCGATGAACTCATTGGCACATACCTCCACGTTTCGTTGGTCCGATTTTCACCGCAGGCTAGGTTAAAATATATCAGGGTGTCAATAGAAAAGTCATCGCCAAAGAGAAACGGTCGGGGTCGGCCGATTTTGCAAATAATAGGTGATCATGGGACGTATCCTAATCAACAAGGAGGCGACGTATGATGCGACCCGTACATTTTGAAATCCTCGCGGAAGACCCGGAGAAGACAGCCGACTTCTACCGCACCGTGCTGGGGTGGGAGATCGCAGCCTGGCCCGGTCAGTTGCCCTACTGGCTGGTCACGACCGGTCCCGCCGGTACCCCCGGCATCGATGGTGGAATTATGCACCGCCATTATCCTCAAGCGGTAATAAATACCATCGGCGTGAATTCTCTGACGGAAATACTTGCCCGGGTCGAAAAGGCCGGCGGCAAGACGGTTCAAGGTCCCAATGAAATACCGGGCATCGGGCTTCATGCCTATTGCTCCGATCCCGAGGGCAACCTCTTCGGCCTGCTTCAGCCATTCTCGAAATAGCGCCGGCGCGGTGCACTATCCCGTGCACCGCGCGTATCGCCGGCATTCCCTGTCTACTCAAACAGATTCCTAAGCACCAGCTTTGTCCTCAGCGGCTTCTCCTGGCGCAGAATGCTGAGGGCATAGACCGTTCCCGGCTTCTCCCGCATCATCGCCTTGATCGCCAATATCCCGCCCAAGTATTTCGCGTCGAGGCCGTTGACCGCGGTGATAATGTCGCCGCTCTTCACCCCGGCCTTCTCCCCCGGCGTCTTCGGCGCCACCGAAACCACCTCGATCCGGCCGTCATCGGTGGCCGCCGTCTGCAGGCCGCTGCCGTCCCACGGAAAGACGCGGCCGAAATCCTTTCCCTTCTCGACGATCACCTTCTCATGCTTGTAGTCCAGATACAGCACAAATTGCCGCAGGAGCGTATTGCCGATGTTGCCGGTCAGCGCGCCACTGGCAAATGCGCCTGTGCTCAACTCGCGCGGCACTTGCACGATCGGCGATTCCTGGGTAAACCCGGCGAACTCGATAGTCTTGAAGCGTACGTCGCGCGTCGGACTCGATCCCCCGGCGCCGAAACCGAGCCGATCCACGCCCGGCAGATCCAGAAGCTGGTGATCCTTGGCGTACGGATAATGGAAACTCATCCCACCCGCCCCCAGATCGAGGTTCCACAGCCCGCCATACTGGCCGTCGACTACCAGCGGCAAATGGAATCCGTTATCGGCCAGCGGGGCGTCAAGCACCGTTCCGGAGCCGAGGTACACAAAGCTGTCCGGCTGGTAGAACGACAGCGTCTGGTTGGCGTAATCGACTTGGGTAACCACCCGCGACAGGAAGTCATATCCGAGGATACCGGCGACGTCGAAGCCGACCCACTTGCGAAACAACCAGTTGATCGGGATCACGGCCACCTTTTGCTTTTGGAACTCCAGCCCCGGCAGGCTGAACGGCGGCAAATCGGCAAATGCCACCTTCACCAGATTCCCCGCCCCCTGTCCGGTCATCGACCCTTCCGCCGTGATTCGCATCTCCACGGCAATAGCGGAATCGAGGACCGACATCCCGGCACCGGTATCCAGCACCCAGACCCGCTCCTTGCCGCTGATCGTAACCGGCAGATAGATATGGTCATCGATATACCGGAAGGGAATATTCTCGGCGCTGCGGCCGTTGATAAAGCGGAAGTCCGTGACATCGACCGTCGGCGGCTCAAACAGCACCGGATTGACTGCGATATTGGCCTCCATCATCGTCAACTGGGCGATTTGCTTCATACCGGTCGGCAGCAGCAGCGCTTCCTGCCTGAATGCCACTAGCACGCCGTCGACATTGCGGTAGTCGGAATAGGTTGTCCGCGTATCACTGTCCGGCGCCTTGGCCGCTGACCTCAGCAGCCGAAACGTGGCCGTGTCGATATACTGGCGGAGCGTATCCTGGTTGATCGTATTGGTGATCCTGATCACATAGCAGGCGGCCCCGGCCGCCGTATCGATTTTCTCCAGCGCCAAGGCGAAGGTCTTGGAATCGCGCGCCAGATGCTCGTACTGCGCCATGAGCAGCTTCACCTGGCGGTCTTTCACCGACCGCTCGTCGCGACTGATCTGCAACTTGCCGTTGGGATCAACCGACCAGGCGTATTCGCCGTTATCGCCGGTAGTCTGCTTGAGGATGGTCAGGTCGACATCCTGGCGGGACTTGATCGGCGCCTCGTTCCATTCGACGAAGGTTCCCTGCAGGCCGGTTCCCTCCAGCGCAATCGTCCCCTCGACGTGGCCGGTTTTCTGTGCCTTCACCTTGTCCAGCCCGCCGATGGCATCGTAGTAGCGGCTCATGATTTCATAGGGGTCTTTAAGCGCGGCCCAGGCTGAGGCGGCAGCCAACACCAGCGCCGCCGTGGCAATGATGACGAATGTCCTTTTCATCCCGATACCTCTCACGTTTATGTCCGACAAAATCCAATATATACATCTTTGCCGTACGACAACCACCGGAAAATGTTTCCCGGCCGGCGGTGCAGATGATAATGGCGCGTATCGGTCGACCGGGAGAATGCCTGCACCCGCAAGCATAGCCCAGGTGCGCCAGGATCGTTGGGCGCGGAATCAGATTTGCCTTGACATTTCATGGAAAACATGATATCTATTAGTATACACATTGGTCGCCCTCCCTGTGAAAGGGCAAGGTGTATTATGAAAATCCATCTCATTATTTTGGTTGCCGTATTGCTTGGCCCCGCCATCGGTCTTTCTGCAGATGATGGCCCGAGGCCGGACGCTTATAAGTCCTCGTCCCCGGCGCCCGCGGCCGATGAGAATTGTGAGGCCATCGGCCGTCTCTCCGGTCTCCCTGGCGCCGGGCCGTCTCAAGCGCAGGGCCGGAATGATGAAGCCGACGTTCGAATGTCGCTGGTCGGCAGTTGTCTCTGGACCAAGATGAGCCATGTCGCAGTTACCGGATCATATGCTTATGTGGCCATGCCGTACGGCGTCGTTGTCCTGGATATCAGCGATCCCGCCAATCCCATCCCGGTCTCCAAAATCTACCTGCCCGGCGCCTATGACGTCACCATCGAAGGCGGCTATGCCTATATCACCTGCGGCCACGATCAGGGCACCCGATCTGATCTGATCGGCCTCAGAATCGTCGATATCACCGATCCGCTTCATCCGATGGTAATCGGTCGATACACGACCGCCGTGCGAGCCAGGGCGGTGGCGGTGTCCGGTGACTATGCCTTCATCGCCAACGAAGCCGCCGGTCTGACGGTGCTTGATATTTCCAATCGGGCGCTGCCCACACTGGTTACAACCTATTTCACCGGCGATAACACCCAGGATATCGAGGTCATCGGCAATCTGGCCTATATCGACAATTACCGCAGCCTGCTGATCATGGATATCAGCGATGCCGCCCACCCGGCAAAGGTCGGAGAATACCCGCTGCCGGACATTTCGCTTCGGCTGGACGTCGAAGGCAGCTATGCCTATGTCGCGGATCAAACCGCAGGCCTACAGATCATTGATATCTCCGATCCGGCCAATCCCTCTCCGGCCGGCAGCTTCACCTATGGCACCAATTGGACTCAGGACGTTGTCGTCGTAGGCAACACCGCCTATATCACCCTTGATAATGATCTGCTTCAACTCATTGATGTCACCAATCCTTTCGCGCCGCAATTGCTGGGCCGTCACGATACACCCCAGCCGTACTGGACCCACCCCGGCCTCGCCGTCGCGGGCGATTACGCCTTCGTGGCCGACAGCAATACCCTCCGTGTCGTGAACGTTTCCATCCCGGCCGTGCCGTTTGAAATAGGCGGGTACGATCTTAAAGGTCCCCCCTGGCGGGTGGTCGTATCCGGCAATTATGCCTATGCCGCCGACCGCAGCGGCGTCAAGATCATGGATATTTCCGGCCCGGGCGATCCGGTCGAGGTGGGATTCTTTTGGACCCCCGACAAGACCTATGATGTCGATATCTGGGATCACTACGCTTGCGTCTCCGACGGCTTCAACGGCGTGCGCATCGCCGACATCGCCGACCCCGCCTCGCCGGTCGAGGTCGGATGGTACGATAGCCCCGGCTTTATTTATTGCATAACGATCCGGGACCAACTGGCCTATATCGGCGATGACACCAATTTCCTGATTTTGGATCTATCCGATCCGACCAATCCGACGCCCGTCGCCAGCATTCCCCTGCCGGCCAGAATCCTTGATATCGCCCTCCAGGGCAACTATGCCTACGTCGCCGCCTATAGCACCGGTGCGTACATCATCGACATCTCCGATCCCGCTCATCCCACCGTTGCCGACCATTTCTCCTGGGGCTGCGGCGACTATAGGCGAATCGACGTGGAAGGGAATCACGCCTACATTACCATGAGTGCCTCCTATTGCAACTATCTGGAGGTTGTTGATATTTCCAATCCTGCTCAGGCCGAATTCATATCGATGATCGATTTGAATAACTTCGTGGCCGGTGTCACCGTTG
The DNA here is from genome assembly GCA_964585635.1 of uncultured Ignavibacteriales bacterium. GTDB lineage: Bacteria > Zixibacteria > MSB-5A5 > GN15 > JAAZOE01 > CAZPEV01. Next base: position 3,755 of record CAZPEV010000064.1, on the reverse strand, counting down.
TTGGAAATATCGCCTACGTAACCACCTGGGATGGGTTGCTGGCGATCAACGTCGCCGATCCCGCCAATCCGGGCCTGATTACCACCTACGGCACCCCAGGTCTGTCGCAGGAGGTCGCCATCGTCGGCAACCGGGCCTATGTCGCCGACCTGCACGGCCTGATCGTGCTGGGTTTGTCGTTCGACTTTCGCTGCGGCGACGCCAATCATGATGAGGATATCAACGTCGGCGACGCGGTCTACACCATTAACTACATCTTCAAAAGCGGCCCGGCACCGAATCCGCTCGATGCCGGTGACGCCAACTGCGACGGCGGCATCAACATCGGCGACGCCGTCTATCTGGTCAATTTCATCTTCAAGCAGGGCCCACAGCCCTGCTGTCCATGAGGTGAAACGAAGGGCGCTATAAGGCCAGTTGACATAATGGGGAAGAACGATTACCCCTGAGTGGATCCGATACGATCTGTCACCTTTGATAAACCCCGGACTTTTGTCTTGGGATCGCACCGGAATCAACCCTATCACCTGCTTCCCTGTCGTCTGACGATTGGTTGTGGCATATGATGGTTGACAAATTATGGGTAATGTGGTATATATAGGTATCCTCGGGGCGGACTTCTGGGAAAAATGATTGTTCTCAAATAAGTCTTGAAAAATCAATCGCCCGTGATTGGCAACGCGTTACTCGTGTTTCATTCCTTGCCAAGGGGGAAGCGATGAAAAAGATTATTATGCCCGCGATGGCGCTGGTGGTGCTGCTGCCCTGTCTGGCCGGCACGCTTGGTCTCCAGGTCGATCTTACCGGCTGGTGGACGAATCTGGAAGACAACAACCACATGATCAAAATCGAACAACACGGCAGCGATGTGGCAATCTCCGGCACCAACCAGCCGGTTGTCAACGGCACCTTTATCAACGATACCCTCTGGGTGTTCCTTACGGATCCGGCCCCCGACACCGTGGTTTTGGTCTACGCCAATGACACCCTGCGCGGGTTGAGCGAGGAGGGCCACCCGCTCACGTTGGTCAGATACGTGGTCGATCTTTCCGGCTGGTGGAAGGATTTGAAATCAGGCGATGTTCTTAAGATGCAACAGCAGAGCTCCGACGTGATCATCTGGGGCGGTGAAGACAGCTCATTATCGGTCAATGGCGCTTTTGTCAATGACACCTTGCTGATATTTCTCCTGCCGCCGCTGACGCCGGATCCCGATACCATGGTCATGGTTTACACCTATGACATCCTGAGCGGCCTGAACCCTGATGGCGACTCAATGATCTTGGTGCGCTTGCCGTACGGGCTGTGGGCGCCGATTCGATGCGGCACGATTACTGTCGACGGTTACGGATCCGATTGGGAAGATTCGTGTATGGTGGCCGTTGATCTTGATAATGATGCTACCAATGGCAACCCCTCGGCTGATTTCAACAAGCTCTTCCTCTGTCATGACTCCACCTACCTGTACATCCGGGTCGATTGTGTCGGCGACATCGCCTTTCCACACTCCGGTGATTATGCCGACCGCTACTCGATCTTCCTGGGACGATATATGAGCGGGCGATTTGAGTATTTGGTTCGTTTCTGGAATAGCTATGCCATCAATTTCCGCAATAATGTCACCGGCCAAGAAACAACGCTTGGTGCTCCCGGCGTCGAGGGGCATATCCTGGAGGGCCGCATTCCGTTGTATCTGCTTGAACATATTGACAAAGCCGAAATCAGTGTAGAATCGGAATATGATGGAGAATTCGGCTGGGCCGCCTATGACGAAATCGAGCTGCTGGCAAAACCGCGCCCCTGTCTGTGCGGCGATGCCAACGGGAACGGCCTGGTCAACGTCGATGATGCCGTGCATTGCGTCAATTACATCTTCAAGGGCGGTCCGGCCGCTTGGCCGTTGGACGCCGGCGATGCCCACGGCGATGACATAGTCAACATCGGCGATGCGGTCTATGTGATCAACTACATCTTCCGAGGCGGCCCGGCACCCTGCTGCCCGTGAGGGGAAAGACTGAAAACCAGTTGACTTGCCGCGAGTCAGATGGTATATTTCTCTCACGAGAAAGCTATACCAGCAACGATGACGTATTGCGCCTTTTCTGGGGGCGTCGGTCTGCCGGTTCTTACCTTGCGGAGGACATATGATAAGACGTATGTATTGGGCCTTGGCTGTCGGCATGCTGTTCCTGATAGTCTTGCCTTTCGCCTTTGGAGCTATCTCCAGGACTCAAAGTAGCTACGCCGCCGGCAATTTGCCTGGGTCCGTTGGCGGCTCCGATTCTGACCGTAACGGTGACACTGATCCGGCAGTGGCCCCGGCGAATTCCGGCCGCCTTTCCAATCTGCCGAATCTGGCCAACGCCATGTTTGCCCCGGCCGTCAATTACACCGTGGGCTCCAGCCCGAGGGGTGTTTTTGCCGTCGATCTAAATGGGGACACGTATAATGATCTGGCCGTTTCCAATCTAACCTCCCACAATATCTCCATACTCAGGAATGACGGCGACGGAACGTTTTCCGGACCTGTCAATTACACCGTCGGCGATCATCCGCGAACCATCTTTGCGGCCGATCTTGATGGGGATCTCGATGTGGACCTGGTCACGGCCAATGAGTATGACGGGAACGTCTCTGTTTTGAAAAATAACGGTAATGCGACTTTTGGGGCAACCTTCAGTTACGCCGCGTGCACCGAGGCGATGTCTGTCTTTGCGGCCGATCTGGATGGAGATGGTGATCGCGATTTGGCCGTGGCGGGCAACGGCGTGGCCGGCCCCGATATGTGTATTTTGAAAAACAATGGCGACGGCACGTTTGCGGCCCCTGTCCCCTACGGCACCACGGCCGGGTCTTTGCGCATATGCGGCGCCGATCTGGACGGTGACGGTGATTGTGATCTGGCCATTGCCAATGCCAGCGGCGCGCTCGTTTTCAAAAACAACGGCAATGGTACATTCACGGGGCCGGTTACCTACAGCGCGGGTTCGTCTCCCGCGGGTATCTGTGCGGCCGACCTGGACGAGGACGGGGACAAAGATTTGGCGGTATCCAATTACAGCTCCAATAATGTCTCTGTCCTCTTGAACAATGGCAATGGGACCTTCGCCTCGCCGCTCAATTATGCCGCGGGAAACGGCACAAAGTCCGTCTTCGCCGCCGATCTGGACGGGGACGGCCATCTTGACCTGGCCACCGGGAACATGTTTTCGAACACCGTGTCCGTCCTGATCGGCCATGGCAACGGAAACTTTTCGGCACCCCTCGATTTCGCCGTCCAGAACATTCCGGAGTGCGTCCACGGAGCCGATCTGGATAACGACGGCGATGTCGATCTGGTGGCGGCCAACGCCGGATCCAGCAGCGTTTCCGTTCTTATCAATCTGACCGGACCGTATTACACCTGCGGCGACGCCAACGGCGACAAGACCATAAACATCGGCGATGGAGTGTACATCATCAACTACATCTTCAAAAGCGGGCCGGCGCCGCAACCGCTCGCCGCCGGCGATGCCAATTGTGACGGCGCTCGCAATGTCGGCGATGCCGTCTATATCGTGAATTACATCTTCAAGAGCGGCCCGATTCCCTGCTGTCCGTGAGGGGTGCATCCAGACTGTGCTGTGCCCGGCCGCTGTCATCGCGCAGGAAATCGGTAGTGGTTCAATGGTTGGTGATAGGCGAAATTGATGCAAAAATTCGTTGGACAAGGATGGAGCAGTTGAGGTTGGGGCGAATTGGGTTCGTTCGTTCAT
>CAZPEV010000063.1:0-15926 GCA_964585635.1 uncultured Ignavibacteriales bacterium | reverse complement strand
CACCGACGTAGTAACCGGCCCGGAATCGGAAGATGTCGCCTGCGTCGGCGGCCCGGAAGATGTCGTTTTTGGGATCATTGTCGTTGAAGCGGTCAATCATGAATCGCGCCAAGCGGACGCGATTGTTCCGGCACTGCGCCATCCACTCTCGCCGCCTATGCTCGTTAAGATAGTCCGCCCACAGCGCCGCCTCGTCATCAATGCCAAGGACAGCAGCCGTTGCATAAGTGGCCATCCCCTCTGTAATCAGCCGCCGCGACTGGCGGTGCTGTTCCGACCGTGTGTGAAAATAGAATTCCGGCACCGCCTGATAATGAAACGCATGGACGATTTCATGCGTAACAAAGACCACGACCTTAATGGGTGAGGTATAGGTCTCGACCGGGAGCCAAACGACGAATGTTCCATCGTCTTCAAAGGCATGGCCATTTGATACGTCCTGTCCCACAAAGAGGGCTACCGGCCTCTTGGCCATCTCAAATCCCGCCCGCGCAAAACGGGCTTCTATGCGACTCAGGCCGCCGGTCAAGAGGTTGCGATTCCGATCCACTTCCGCCCCGCTAATGATTGCCGTAAAGGGAGCCCGCTTCCCCCAGTAATGGCAGTAATGTTCGAATAAGGCCGGATAGGAATTTTCATACGCCGCTGAATCATGGCCGCGAAGAATATATTCCTTATATTTATCCGTTATATCGATGACTTTCATGCAACCGTCCCTCCGTCGTGCGATGCCGGCCCATGTCTCTGGCCATGGACCGGACTACCCTCTTTCCGGATGGCCGCCCTTAGGGAAAACTCTTAAGGCAAAAGCCGGCCCAGAGAGCCGGCTTTTCATATCGTCCCGAAGGCACGGTATTACAACGGCGAAATCAGAAGCCGTAGATGTCGCGGTATTTGGCCGTCATGTAATCTATCAGTGGTTTGTGCGATAGGGGTCGACCGGTGAGCTTCTCGCATAGTTTATTGGCCCGGTAGCGGCGGCCGTGCTGATGAATATTCGTCCGCAGCCACTCGCGCAGGGTCAGCAGGTCGCCCGTCTCCAGCCGCCCGTTCAAATCCGGAATGTCCCTCTTGGCCTGCTCATAGAATTGCGCCGAGTACAGATTGCCGAGGGTATAGGTCGGGAAATATCCCAGATATCCCGCCGACCAGTGCACATCCTGAAGGCAGCCGTTGGCATCGGTGTCGACGGCTAGGCCAAAATACTTTTTGAAACGGCTGTTCCATTCGCCGGGAACGTCGGCCGGTATAAGGTCGCCGGTCAACAGCGCCCGTTCCATCTCAAAGCGCAAAAGAATGTGCAGGTTATAGGTTACTTCGTCGGCTTCGACCCGGATATACGATGGCGCCACAAAATTGATCGCCCCATAGAAAGCATCGAGCGTGACGCCGTTCAATGAATCACGAAAGATCCGCTGGGCCTGCGGGAAGAAATAGCACCAGAACGGCTTCGAGCGCCCGATGATGTTTTCCCACATCCGCGACTGCGACTCATGAACGCCCAGCGAGGCTGAATCCGCCAGGGCCGTCCCAAAGTACTTCTTCTTCTCAATGCCCATTTCATACAGGGCATGCCCAGCCTCGTGGATGGTGCCGAACAAAGCGTCATTCAATCGCTTGGGATTGTACCGGGTGGTGATGCGGGTGTCGCCGTAACCGAAACCGGTCGTGAAGGGGTGAGTGGAAACGTCGAGCCGACCACTGGTAAAATCATATCCCATCGCCGCGGCCACCATCTCGCCGAAAACCTTTTGCCGTTCGATATCGTAGGGCCGCTCGACAATGGAAACATCCGGCTTTTTCGGAGCCTGCCTAATTCGCGCCAAAAGCTCGACCAGGTCGATTCGCAATTTTTCGAATACCGCGGCTACTTCAGTTACCGTTGCGCCCGGTTCGTAGTTGTCCAGGAGGGCATTGTACGGCTCGCCGATGAATCCATAGGCCTCTGCCTTCCGGCGGGAGAGCGCGACAATCTTCTCCAACCAGGGCTGGAACTTCTTAAAGTCGGAAGCCTTGCGCGCCGCCGCCCACTCATGGTGCGCCAGCGCCGTCGTCTTGTTGATCTCCTCAACCAGTTCTTTCGGCAGTTTGGTTTCCTTATCGTAGGCATGGCGCAATTCCCGGATATCGGCTGCCACATCTGAGTCGGGCTCTTTGACCATATCCGATTTCTCGACCAGGGCGATCAACTCGCCGACTCTCGGATTGACGAACTTCTCATGGATCAGCCCGGCCAGGTGGCTTGTCTGCCGGGCGCGCAGCTCCGCGCCACCCAGCGGCATATAGACCTGCTGATCCCAATCCAAAACCGCTTGGGTACTGGCCAGCAGGCTGATCTCGCCCATCCGCTGGTTGAGTTCCTGGTAGGCTTCTTGTGGGGTCATCGACAACTCCTTGCTTAATGAATGCCGGGCCAAAGCGACCCGAAAATGTGTCGGCCATTACTTATTGACATTTCCGTCTGCCGAGGCATCGCTAGCGGCGGCTGCGGATTCTATCAAAACAACGATAGCCAAAACGGCCCCGCCAATCAATAGTAATCATGGTTTCAAGCAGGCGCCGGAGCGGCTTAGAGCCAGGCGCCAGTCATGGGCACGCCGGGGGTGCGATGCCTCCGCATATCGCCTGGCCCCGTATAGATATGGCCGGCACCCCATAGTTTTCGTCGCCTGCGCCTCCCCTTCAAATCCGGAACCGTATGCTATTCAACATATTCCGATTGAATTGGGGTCATGGCATATCCTTTGCCCCTCATTTTCCCGGTAACGAAAGAACCATTTTGTCGCGGCGGAACGATGGGCTCGAAAGGACGCGGCCAGGAGACAGGTTTCGGTAGGAAGCTTGTGTATGGACTCAGCCACTTACTCTGCGGTATTGCCGTTGTTGTTGTGCTTCTGTCATTGATTCAGTGCACCATCAAGAAACCGGAGGCGCCCTCTTGGCGGACCAATCTCGTTATCCCTCTGGCCAATAAGGCCTGGGATATGCCGGGCCTGATTGATCGCCTGAATCAGGAAAATCTCTCCACCGACTCATTGGGCAATCCCCTGTTCTTCTATCATAGCGACCTAGGCACGTTTGCCGTCGCCGGATCGTTCGCCATTCCGGGAAGCTCGCAGACAATCGCCGAATCACTCGGCGTCATTGATCTGGAGCCGTTCGCCGAAGCTCAAACCAGCGTCGATCTGGCCGATTATGTTGCGCTGCAGGCCGGCGAGGTGCCCCCGGGGTCATTTGATATCAGTCTGCCGCTGCCGCCGATGGAAGATTTTACTACCGCCACCATTCAATCCGGCCTCGAACAGGTGACCATCGTGAATAACTTTGGCCTGGCTCTCGATACGGTGGTTGTGCAGGTCAACGACCTCGGTCGGGGAACTCCGATTGCCGGATACATCATCCCGGGCGGCTTGGCTGCGGGAGGGGTCGCCGTCGATACGATCGACCTGTCGGGGCGGACAATCTCGAATCAGTTCGGCTTGGTCCTGCATTGCCATACCCCTGGCGCCACCGCCTTTTCGTTGGCCGAAAAGACGCTCAACTCCGCCATCGAAATGCCGGCCGGACTAAAGGTGATCTCGGCCACGGCCAAAATTCCCGGCTTGACCAAGTCGTTCGTTCAGACGATCCCTCTCACGTCCATTCACCAGATTCAAACGGCCACCCTTGACCGCGGTCGCCTGGTGCTCGACGTCCAAAATAGCAGTGATCTGACGTCCGACATGAACGTCACGCTTTCCGAGGTCCTCCGCGATGGACAGCCTTTCGTCATTACCCAATTGATTGCCGCCCACCAGACCGGTCACTTCGACTATGATCTGAGCGGCTATTCACTTGTACCCTCCAGTCAAATCATGCCGCAATCGTTGCCTGTTGCCGTCGATGTCGTCATAGATTCGACCGCACCGTTGCAGGTCATCATCAGTGCCAGCGACAAATTCTCCATCATCGCTTCCCTCCAGGACGTCGGGCTGAGACGGGTGGAGGGCATTCTGGGCGAGACGACCGTAGACTTCGACGATATCCAACGCACGATCGACAGACCGATTGGATTTGATGACGTCCAACTTCCCGCGGCTTCCGCCGTCTTGGCAGTCAGGAATACGGTCAACATACCCGGGGCGATGACCATTACCCTTGACGGCGACCAGGGACAGCACCGGGTCATCACCGGCGCCATAACTCCGGGAACGCCTGAAACCCCGATGACATCGCTCATCGTTGCCGACGATCTCGCGTCCTTCCTGCATCCGATTCCATCGGTCGTAACCGTCAGCGGCACAGCTTCTTTCGGCGACGGCGTGACGGTCGGATCGGTCAGCATCGATGATTATCTGTCCACCGATTTGACCGTAAGCTCGCCCTTGGAGCTTATTCTTGACCAGACCATAATCGATGCCGACCCACAGAGCTCCGAACTTGATCTTGATACCGCCGTGGTCGAGGCCCTGAATTCGGCCTGTATTCATGTGACATTCGGTAATCGCCTTCCTTTGGGAGCGTCTGTCGAGATTCTCCTTGGCGGTGACTCGGCCACCTTGTACTCCTCACCGGAAATTCGGCTCGGGCCGATCAATGTCGACGCCGGAGTCATCGGCCCCGACGGCATCGTAATCGAGCCGACCGAGGCGCAGACAGCCTTTACCCTCGATTCAGCCCAGCTTGATATTCTGCTTCACGACACGCTCTGGGTCGGTGAGCGGATTACGCTTCATGCAACCGGAGGAAGCGCTGTCAAAGCCACCGCCACCGATTCATTATCGATCACGGGATATATCGAGGTTGCTTTCGACGTCAACGATAATCTTTGGAAGGATTAGCCACCATGAAATGCATAGAAAGATCCACATCAATCGCCGCCGGCTCAGTAGTCCGCGATGGCTTCTGTTTTCTGATCGCGGTTCTGTCTCTGGCGGCCTTCGGGTCGCCGGCACTGTCGTCCGGACTGGCCAACGCCCGTGCCATTGGCATGGCCGGCGCCTACACCTCATTGGCCAGAGGGGTTGAATGCACTTCCTTTAATCCGGCTAACTTGGGTTTGGAGACTTACCGCCAAACCGGTCTGCAACTATTCGGTCTGGGTCTATCGATTTCCAACAACAGCTTTTCCCTGGACGACTACAATCACTACACCGGCGCGACGCTGACCGAATCGGAGAAGGATGAACTGCTGGCGAAGATTCCCGCCGATGGACTCAAAGTAACGGCTGATGCCGAAGCGACCGCAATCGGCGTGGGATTGGGCGGTTTGGCGGTCTCCTTGTCAGCCCTGGGAGCGGCCGAAATCAACCTGGGGCGAACCCCCATGGAGCTCTTGCTGAAGGGAAATGCCCTGGCCGATACCGTGGATTTGGACGGCATGTATGGTGAGGGTTACGCCTTCGCCGCCTTCAACGTCTCCTACGGACAGAGCCTCTACAAATACTATGACCGACAATTGGCTATCGGCGGCACCTTCCGATATCTCCGGGGATTGGCCTATGAGGAGGTCACCGAGATCGACGGTCACGCCGTCACTTTGCCGGCCGGATTCGAGGGCCTGGGAAGCCTGACGGCCCGGACCGCCACCGGCGGCACCGGATATGCGGTCGATCTGGGAACCTCCCTGCGTCTTAGCAAATCCTACACCGTCGGCCTCACCGTCTTCAACTTTCTCAGCCATATTCGCTGGACCTCCGGTACAGAAGAGCGTCGCTATGCATTTGCCTTTGACTCGGTGACGGCCGTCAATATGAATGCCGATTCGATCGTGACATCGACCGATACCACCGTTGCCATTGGCTCTTTTGTTACGACACTTCCGGCCACGATCAAGGCTGGCTTGGCCAAGACCACAGGAAGCCTCCTCTGGGCGGTTGACTGGGAGCAGGGATTTCGACGCGGCGCTGGAATCAGCACCCGGCCGCGCCTTTCAGCAGGGGCCGAGTATCGCCTCCTTCATCTTCTCCCGCTGCGCGCCGGCTTTGCGATCGGGGGCAAACCAGGGACGACCTACGCCGCCGGCATCGGGCTCGCCTTTGCTCCGGTAACGATCGACGTCGGAGCCGCCAACTACAATGCTGTCAGCGGTTCATTCGGCAAGGGCCTCAATCTGGCCGTAACCTGCGGAATTCGATTCTAGGGAGTGGATCATGAGACGTCACACCAAAATCATCGCTTCTCTGGTTGTCGGCGGAGGCCTGCTGTACGGCCCAAGCCCAGCTATGCCACCCCATCCCGATATCCAGGCGCGAATCGTCGCCGGGGAGATCGCCCCACCGGCATACAAAGACCTCGGCTCTTCACTGCCGGTATATGCCCGGCCCGACGCCCCATCAATCCAGCCGGCTTCCGGATTTTCCGGGCCTTTTCGCGCCCTTTGCATCCTGGTTGATTTCTCCGATAAACCGTCGAGCGTAAATGCCGTCCGTTTCGACACCCTGATTTTCGGCGATTGCCCAGGAACGGTTCGCGATTACTACGATGAGGTCTCATACAATCAGATTGACTTGGTGACCGTCAATCTACCGTCGGCTTTGGGCTGGAAACGAGCTCCACAAACCTATGCCTACTACGTCGACAACCATTACGGAATGGATTCCCCCTACCCCCACAACAGCCAGAAGTTATGCGAAGATCTGGTCGATCTGGTCGATCCGCTCGTCGACTTCCGCAATTATGATAACGATAATGACGGCTATGTCGATATGATTATGATCAGTCATGCTGGATCGGGAGCCGAATACACCGGATTAACAACCGACCTGTGGTCGCATAAATGGTCAATCAGCCCCCGGCTTCGGGACGGGGTCAACATTTTCGATTACACCGTCATGCCGGAATATTGGGCTACGCCGGGCGACATGACCATCGGCGTCTACTGCCATGAATTGGGGCACGTCTTTGGGCTGCCCGATCTATATGATACTGACGGAAGCTCCTATGGTGTCGGGGTCTGGTCACTCATGGCTTCTGGCAGTTGGAACGGCCGCTTGGGTTCCAGTCCGGCTCATCCTGATGCCTGGTCCCGCACCCAGCTTGGATGGCTGACGCCGACGACCATAGTCTCCAACCAAACGGCGGTGTCCATGTCCAGTGTCGAAACCACCCCGCAGGCCTACCGCTTATGGACGGCGGGCACCGGCGGATCCGAATACTTCCTCGTCGAGAACAGACAAAGAACCGGGTATGATGCCGCCCTCCCGTCGTCGGGGCTGCTGGTCTGGCATATCGACAATACCCAAAGCAGCAATAGTCATGAATGGTATCCAGGGCATACCACCTCGGGGCATTATTGGGTGGCTCTGGAGCAGGCCGACAACCAGTATCACCTCGAAAAGAAAACTTCCGCGGGTGATATCGGCGATCCTTATCCGGGGCTGACGGCCAACACCGCCTTTACGGCCGTCTCTTCCCCCAATTCCGAAAGCTACGGCGCTTCCAGCACATTTGTGGCCATAACCAATATCTCTTCCTCTGCGCCGGCCATGACAGCGGATTTCGCGGTCTCGCTGGCTTTGGATAACGAGGACAATGATGCCGACCCGCTTCCGGTCTTTGCCCTGGAGCAGAACTATCCGAATCCCTTCAACCCTACGACCGCTATCCGATACACAGTGGACATCGCCGGGCCGATCGAAATAAATATCTATAATATCTTGGGCCAACGGGTGGCACAGATCGTCGATGGCTACCACCTCCCAGGGTTATATTCGGCCGTCTGGAACGGCGCCCTCGCGGGCGGCATCCCCGCCTCCAGCGGCGTTTATTTCTACGAACTGGCCGACGGTGATCGCCGCGAGGTCCGCCAAATGATACTAATCAGGTAAACAAAGGGTGACCGCCCCGGGTCCTTAACTGGCGGGACCTACCTGTGAATCCCTCTCGGAAATGCCACGTCTCCGCTAATTAGGAAGCCCCGGCGTCACCGCTGGGGCTTCCTATTACAGCACGTCGCCAGGCTGGCCGACTGTGAGGCTGTCGGCCGGCACGACCGGTTCCTTGACGTGCCCCTTCTTATCCTTCTTTCTTTGCATGTAGCACGACTTGCACAACTTCGGGTCCTCCGTATACCCTTTTTCGGCGAAGTACTCTTGGGCGGCTACGGTAAAAACGAACTCCTCGTGGCAGTCGGCACATATCAGGACCTTAGTCTGAAAACCAGTATCCATGATACCCCTCTCGGCCGAGTCGTTACTTCCTTGTAATGTTCCACGCTTCATACATCCGGTGTATTAGGTGGTCGTTTGAAGAACGTATATATGATTGTTAAATGTTTTTGTCAAGAAAAAGTGAAGTCAATACTACCGAATACGTCGAAATTCGGGCTTGTCTCGATTTGACCTTCGCGCCGGATTAGTCGTGACAATTCTATCCGACAAGAATCGGGTCCGATAAGATCAGCGGGCGCTTCAGCGACCGGCGCAAGGGGACGGTCCCCCCTTGAAGACGTAATTGACGATGAAAGTGGCGTCGCCGACGTTGACATGGCCGTCGCAGTTGGCGTCGCCGCTTTCCCACACCGGCCGGGGCCCTTGGCCGCCCTTAAATATATAATTAATTATATAAGTGGCGTCGCCGACGTTGACGACGCCATCGTAATTGGCGTCGGCGTACGGCCAGAGCACGCTTTTCAGCAGGTAATGGTTATTGCTCAAACCAGTCGACGTCACCGCCGGAATGACCACGACCGTATCGTAATCTTCGATAAAGGGCAGGTAGAGAGAAATCGGGTTTCCGGACGGGTTCTGGGCGGTCATGACCGTATCGATCCCTCCCCGGGAAATGATACTGGTCAGCGCCCATCGAACCATTTGGTTGCCGCTGAGCTTAAGCTCCAGAACCCCTCGGGCGGACGGGTCGACGGCCAGTCGGACATAATTGCAGGCCAGACCGTCCGGGCCATGGATGGGAACGATGGAATCATGAACCAGGGTCGGAAGGATTTGATCGACGTCGGGGGAAGGATAACTGGCGGCATCGACGAAATACCGATTCGGCACGGCCCGATATCCCGTGTAGTGATTCCACAGCGTGAATTCCGGAAAGGCCTTTTTGACGGATGAACCATACGCCGCCAGAATCGAGTCGGTGGCTTCGAGAGCCGACAAATATCGGCATCGCTGCCAAATCTTGAGCGTTATCGAGCTATCAAAGCGCTGTTCCAGAAATCCCGGCCAGACAAAAGCGCCATACATATGCAAGCCGCTGGTCAGAGTGAGGGTCGACTCCGGCGCGGCGTAGAAATAGGGCAGATAGTTGTAGTTGTCGTTGACGTCAGGAAAGATAATCTCCTCCGCCCAGGTGGCACCGGCCTCCATCCACCATAACGCTTCATATCGGTCATAGGCTAATTGGGTGGCGTGGCAATACTCATGTGCACAGGTCACCTTTTGGGATCCGATTGAATCCCCCTGCGGATCATCGTTGGGCGGAAATCCATACATGGTATAGTGGATCATTATGAAACTGCTGAAATCATCCCAGGCGCTGTCGCCGGCTGCTTCGGGGATGGTCGCTCCGTACCCCGCGATGGACAGTAGATAGATGTCATACTTGTCATCACCGCCGGCCCCGTGGTCGCTGGGGGGCGGATAGTATCCGAGGCGACCTTGCAGGACAGCCCGAGCGCTGTCGCAATATTGGCCGATCCGCTCCACGTAGTCTGGGATCGAATTGCCGTTGGCGTCCTGTGACGGCACGGCTTCCGGGCCGGTAGTATTGTAATGAATCTTAAAGAACCCGCCAGGTGAATCATAATTGAGCGCGGTCGCAGGCCGGGACAAGTATCCGGATAAGGTTGCCTTCTGCTCCGCGCCAAAAGTGTCCCAATTGTCAAGGATATCACGAACCAACCCGGTTCCGGACTTGATGATCTGATCGGTTGCCTGCTTCTCTCCGGCCGCCAAAGTCGGCGATTGGAAAAACAGAGTGGCCTGCTCAACCAGCATTTGTGATCGATTGATCTTCCCCGCCAGGCAGGCCTGCTCAACCTCTCGAAACGAGCTAAATTGATCGGCCGCCATGACCGTCGATGCCAACCATCCGGACACGACTACTGCCGTCAAGCCACTAAGCAGACTGCCCGGTTTTTGACCGAAAGTAGACATCAATATCCTTTTGCTATGCACGGCGGACAAGAAGAAGGTACACCACCCTATCTATCTATAAACTACCACAAAGGGCCGCTAAGTCAAGCGTAAAGTTTGAACAACCTCAAATATTGTAACGGTTTAAGCATGCAGGATTGTTCCCGTCTGCTTTAAAAGAATTGGCCGGTTCCGACTGAAATCTGCCATTGGCGGCGGGGCGGCGCATAGGCAAGATCGAGCCGTAAGACCTGCGCATGGGTGCTGCGAGTAATTCCCAAACGTAGTCCAAAGCCGACAGCATAACGAAATCCTCGGATCATAGGAGTCTCGGCGCGTGACCATACATTGCCCATATCGGCAAACGCCACACCACCTATACCGACCGACAATATTTCCAGATTGGGGAAGATGCGGTTTTCCGCGTTAATGACCAGGCGGTCTTCCCCCCCAGCATAAAAGACAGGGTATCCCCGGAGACCGTTGTCCTCATCCATATAGAGGGTGTACGATTTCTCCCGCAATCGATCCGACCGGTAACGAGCGCCAACGACAAACGTATGATAGGCATGATATTGCCAGTACCATTTGACGTGACAGTCGAGGTCGTTCCGCAACTTATGAGTGGAACGCATCCACCTTTGAATCGCCGCCCCGATATTGAGCAGCATAGCCCGATAGGCCATAGTGTACTGCGGGTATGCCAAATAATATTGAAAGGGACTGCCGCGTATGGCCCTGGCGGTCCCGGCCGAGACACGCAAATCCAATCCCAAATTGATATCCTCGGGCTTGTCAAAACGGCTGAGACGGCGGTATATCCGGTATTTGACTTGCTGCAGTTCAATAGTCCCCTGAACATAATGGTAGACAGAATCGCCTGGCAATCGCGGGATGACCGCCGCATACTGATGCTGGGCGCCAGAATCGGTAACATACAATAGTCGGGGCCGAGAACGATTATCGACATAGGCATAGAATGCCATAAAGTAATACTTGAGGTATTCAGGGCCTATTCTATATTTGACATTTACTTGAATCGTCTGATTCCTGATCCTGTCTCGGGCCAATATAACCTGCTGATAATAATAGTCGGAGCGGCTGCTATAGATGCCATAGCCAACGTCACCGGACCATTTCTGCCCCAGCGAATAGAAAGGCCTGCCCAGGGAAAAGGCCAATCGGCTGGCGTCGGGGTTATCGGAGTAATTTACCTCGCAGGCCAGAGTTTTGCCCAATATCCGGCTGTCTCTCAGTTCTCCTTGATAGAAATTGCGGTCATGATCAAGAATATAAAAATTCTGCGACAAGAATAGGCCCAGTCCCAAGAGATTGCTCTCCTGCAACGAAAATTGCACATCATTGCGACCACCGCTTCGATGAAACGACACACCGGCCGCCGTCGACCATTTGTCAGAGGTCGTGACACTCATGATATTCTCGCCATGCTCCCCCCTCCTCATCCGAATCTCCGTCTTTAATAGGAACGGCAGGCTGCGGAGATTTCGGGCCGACTCTTGGGCCAGAAGGGTGTCATAGAAATCCCCCCGGTGAAGAAGCAGTTCCCAACCGACGACGGATCGCCGGGTGACCCGATGATACCGGTTAGCCAGCCGGAACAGCAGGTTATTGTACCGCGTATCAGACAGGTCAAAGATGTTTTCAGTACGGATTTCCACCGAATCGATTATCGGCGCCGTTTCCGGCGGAGAGACTTCCGATAAGTCGGTGGCCAGCGCCGAACCGGCATTCAGATAGGCTGCTGCCGCTAATAAAAAAATGTGTCCGGCCGTCGCAGCAGGTTGGCGGACTTGCCAACCAGCGACCGATGGGGATGGTGACCAAAGCATCATGAAAGTCGCGTCAAGTATCGTCCCTTTCTTCCGATAATATCAAAAAACATTCCGAATGTCTCTATTTATATGGCCGGAGAAATACCCAGAAGAATCGGCGAATTGCTGGTCGCAAAGCAGTATGTGACCGACGACCAGATCAAGACCGCCCTCGGCATTCAACAGAAGACCGGCAAAAAGCTGGGCGGCATTCTGATCGACGCCGGCATCATTACCGAAGAGCAACTGGTCGAGGTCGTCTCGGAACGGCTGAAGATCGCCAAGATCAATCTGTCATCACTGGTCATTAATCCCCAGGTTATCGCCACCGTCCCGGTGGAAGTTGCCAAGAAACATCGCCTCATACCGGTTTTCAAGATCGGGAACAGCCTGACGGTGGCCATGGTCGACCCGTTGGATTTCGTTGCCCTGGATGAAATCCGATACCTCACCAGGTGTGTGATCAAGCGGGCGGTAGCCGGGGAAAAGGCGATCCAAGAGGCGATCGATCAGTACTATTCGGTGGCCGACTCGGTTCGGAACATTATCGGTCGCGACGGCGATGAGGCTATTCCGCTGGATCAGAAGGTCGACTTCCCCCCGGGGGAAGTCGTCGCCGGCGACAGCACCGTCGTCCGGTTGGTGAACCTGATTCTTCTGCGGGCCATCCAGGACGGCGCCTCGGACGTTCATTTTGAACCGGACGAAAATAAGCTCCGCATCCGCTATCGCGTCAACGGTGTCATGCGCGAAGAAGCCGCGCCGCCAAAGAAGCTTCAGGCCGAGATCATTTCTCGCATCAAGATTGCTTCCGATCTGGACGTGTCGGAGAAGCGGCTGCCACAAGACGGACGCATGGCGGTACGGGTCGAAGAGAACGAAGTCGACATGCGCGTATCAACCCTTCCGACCATTCATGGAGAGAAAATCGTCATTCGCATTCTCGACAAGCGGCACCTCAAAACCGGCTTGCCCGAGCTCGGGCTGCGAGGTGCCATTCTCGATGCCTGGCGGCACCATATCCGCAGACCAGAAGGACTGATTCTCATCTCGGGACCGACGTCGTCGGGCAAGACCTCGACTCTTTACGCCTCGTTGCAGGAAATCAACAGCATCGAAAAGAACATGATCACGGTCGAAGACCCGGTGGAGTTCTCCCTGCCGCTTATCAATCAGATTCAAATCAATGAAAAAGCGGGATTGACCTTTGCCTCTGCCCTGCGCTCAATCCTGCGACAGAATCCGGATATCATCATGGTCGGCGAAATCCGCGATTCTGAGACTGCCGCCATTGCCGTCCGCGCCTCTTTGACCGGTCACCTGGTCTTTTCGACCATACATACCAATGACAGCGTGGCGACCATCACCCGCCTGATCGATATGGGTATCGAACATTATATGGTGGCCTCGGCTCTGGAGACCGTTTTGGCCCAGCGACTGGTACGCACGATTTGTCCCGAGTGCAAGGAGGAAGCTAACGTCTCGGCGGCCGTTCTCGAACGCGCCTTCCCGACGGGATGTCCGCCGGACCTGACCTTGTACCGCGGCAATGGCTGTGTCAAATGCCGGGGAACCGGCTATGCCGGATTAACAGGATTATATGAATTGGTGGAAATCACCGATCCGATCCGCGAGATGATCCTCAACCGCCGGGCCGAGGCGACCATACGCGGTGAGGCAGCCCGATATGGGTATCGCCCCTTATTTGAGGCCGGCATTGAACTGGCCACCTCCGGCGTGACCACCATTGATGAAGTCCTCAAGGTCACCAGTCCCCTGATTTGTCAGGATTCGCCCGCGGCTCCAGCGCTGGCGGTGACATAGATCCATGCGCCAGGTCTGGACATACCGCGCCCGCGACCGGGTCGGCCAATCGATAGTCGGCGAGGTTGAGGGTGATTCTGCCGATCAGGTGCGCCAGTCGATCTCGGAGCGAGGTCTCATACCAACAAAGATAAAGAAAAGACCCGACAAGGTCACCCTGTCGGCCGTACTCGGCAACTTCGGCTCGGCCAACCGAGAGCATCTTATCATATTTACCAAGAAGCTCCGAACGCTCTACCGCGCCGGCATTCCGCTCTTGCGGGCTTTGGCTATCATTGAACGGGGCGGGGCGGAACTGCGTCTTGCCCACGAACTGCAAGGAATCAGGGGCGATATGCAGGCCGGGGTGTCGCTGTCGAACGCATTGGCCCGTTATCCTAAGAGGTTTCCGCCCATTTATACCAGCTCCATCGCCGCTGGCGAGACCTCCGGCAAGCTGGACGAGGTCCTGGAACAGCTGAGTGAGTTGGTCGAGAAGGAAATGGTCATCGCCAGACAGGTCAAGGCGGCCGTCAGGTACCCGGCTCTGGTGATCATCGCCATCTCCATCGCCGTAACCGTTTTGATGCTCTTTGTCATACCCCGTTTCGCTGAAATTTATGGAAAGTTCGGCGCCGCCCTGCCTTTGCCAACCAAAATTGTCATGGGCGCCAGCCGAATATTCAAGTCATACTGGTTCGTGGCAGCGGCCTTGTTGACGATCGGCGCGGTTGGCCTGAGAAGATTCATCGCCACCGACCGGGGACGGTTGAAATGGGACCGGATGATGACCCATATTCCGGTAGTCGGCAGCCTCATCATCAAGGCCAATATCGCCCGTTTTGCCTCCATGCTGAGAATCCTCTTTCAGAGCGGCGTGCCGATGGTCACCAGTCTTAATATCCTCGAAGAGACAACTCCCAATAAGGCGATTGCCATGGAAATCGGACAGATGGCCGAGTCCTTCGAAAGGGGGCGAGAAATCGGCCATGATCGCGAAAACTACCGGTACATCCCCGATATGGCCCTAGAAATGCTGGAAATCGGCCTGGAATCTGGTTCCGTGGAAATGGTGATGGCCGAATTGGCCAGTCATTATGAAATGGAGTTGGAGTATAAATCGCGCCATCTGACCGCCCTCTTAGAGCCGATTCTGACCGTCTTGATAGGGGCCATGGTGCTGGTGCTGGCCCTGGCTATCTTCTTGCCTATGTGGAACTTAATTCAAGTTTTCCGATAAGACGGCTAAATCATCTCCAAATAAAGCCGATACTATTGTTAGCCCATATGGATAGGGCCATATGGGGAAGCATTACACTAATTGGGAGGTAGCTGCAATGGACCCGAAGCGCAACTCCGGTTTTACTCTGATTGAGTTGGTTATCATCATCGTCGTGTTAGGCATCCTGGCGGCGATTGCGATTCCGAAGTACCAAAATATCACCGCCGACGCCAAAGAAGCCGCTTGTCGCAGCGCCTTGGGTGCCCTTCGTTCCGGCGCAACCATCTGGTATGCCAACCAGGCCGTCAAGACCGGCACGGCTACCTGGCCACCGATCGACAGCATACGAACGGTCGGCTCGGTCATGGAGCAAGCCATTCCGAAGAATCCGTTTTGTGCCGCGTCCGCCGCCCCCGACAGCATCGTCACGGGCTTGACCAAGGGAACAGTTGTGGGCGCCCGTGGCGGCTGGGCCTACAAGCCATCTACCGGCGAAATATGGCCGAATACTACCACGACCGGTGAGAACACCTGGTAGGAGCGCCCCGGCCTGGCGGCGCGCCGAGGGGTTCACTCTTATTGAACTGGTCATGATTATCGTCGTCCTGGGGATCGTGGCGGCCGTGGCCGTCCCCAAAATGGGCGCCTTGACCCAGAGCTCTCGAAAAACCGCCACCAAGTCGGAAATGGCGATGTTGAAGCGGGCGATTGTAGGAACCGCCCAGATGCTGGCCGGCGGACGATACGTTGATGTCGGTTTTGAAGGCGACGTCGGCCACGCGCCGATCAGCCTGCAGGAATTAGGTGTGAGATCCGATTCGCTCCCGCTGTTTAATAAATTCACTCGCATGGGATGGAACGGGCCATATGTGGACACCGCCGGCGGCGAATACCTTAGAGATTCGTGGGGTATCGCTTACCAATATGATCGGACGGTGCGGACAATTACCTCGGTCGGCGGTCCGGATACCCTGGTTGTCGCGTTCTAGCCCGGATTCGATT
>CAZPEV010000062.1:0-16344 GCA_964585635.1 uncultured Ignavibacteriales bacterium | reverse complement strand
TCGGAAGCGTCGAGGTTGACAAGGTTGGTGTCGTGCCATCAGCATCGGTGGCGCTGACACCCAGGTTCAGGGCGGCACCCTCGGCCACCGTCTGCGGGCCAATCGGGGCCAACACCGGCGCCTGGTTGGTATTCGTTACCGTAATTGTAACAATCTCAGAGTCAATATCGGGGGTGACAGCATCATTGGCATAAAAGGTGACATTATATGGGCCGGCCTGAGTAAAGTCCGGGTTGAAATCAAACGTACCGGTACCATTCCCATTATCCACAAAGGTGGCATTGGCCGGAAGCGTCGAGGTCGTCAAGGTCGGCGTCGTCAGATCGGCGTCGGTGGCCGAGATAGCGAGATTCAGGTTAGCCCCTTCGGCGACGGTCTGCGGGCCGATCGGATTGAGCACGGGCGGTGCCGTCTGAGCCAGAACAGGTCCGGCCAGAACCGCCGCAACCACCATGCACGCCGCACAATATATATTCCTTTTCATACCCATCGTCCTGTTCCTCTCACCTGAATTACTTCAACAGCATCATCTTCTTGGTCCGGCTGCTATCGCCGACTTTGAGTCGATAGAGATAAACGCCGGTGGCCATTTGCTGACCGCGGCTATCGATGCCGTCCCAGACAACCGAATACTGCCCCGGCGCCAGCGGCTTGTCGATCAGGGTCGCAACCGTCTGACCGAGAACATTGAAGACTTCAAGTTTGACATTGCCTGATCCCTGTGATCCGTCTATGTAAAAGTCAATGGTCGTGGTCGGATTGAAGGGGTTGGGCCGGTTCTGATACAGCTCAAATGTGGTTGGCAAATTCGGCCCCGGGCCGGTTGAGCCGACCGCCACGCTGCGGGCGGCGCCGTCTGAGACCACCGCGCTGACAATCCGGACCACATTTTCATCATCGGCCGAAATCGGCGATTTCGACACAAACGGCAGACGAATGATCTGCGATATCCCTTTTTCGATCAGCTTGGCGTCATTCCAGGGTCGCCAGCTGTGAATCAGTACCTTCATCGAACCGTTGCCGTTATCGTCATAGTTGATGCCGAAATCGGTGATTCCTTCCACCAGTTGCGGGCGCTGCATCTGCACTTTGGCCGGGTCGTATTGAATCTCCAGCTGAACGCCGGCCACTTCGACCGGCATGTCGGCCGCAACCGCCATGTCGCTCTGCATGCCGGCTGACGGAATCTCATTATGCATGATCTTGAGGGTCGCAAATTGATCGGTCGGGGGCAAGTCCGGCGCCGGCGAAGGAAGCGGCCAGCCAAAGATGCTGTATACGATGCCGACCAGGTCGACAACGTTGACGGTATCATTGATGATGATATCGGCCGCGGCGAATTGCCGGCGGGTCAGGCCGCCATGCCCGATAATATATCGCACCACGCCGACGGCGTCGTCCACGTCCACAAATCCGTTGAAGTTGACGTCGCCCCAACGATCGACACAAATGGTTCCGGAATCGGCTTCCAGCTTGAACGCGGGAATGGCCGGATCGGGATCGATCGATTCCCAGGCGTTGGACAAGGCCAGCGGATAACAGCCGAATTCGGCATAATCGTTGACCGTGAAGGCCAGATATAAGACATCTGAACTGCTGCCGGCGACCATGGTATCATTGGCCAACCCAAACGCCACGACGCGGACCTTCCCGGGCTCCATGCCGACATTATCATACACCACCCATTCGGGAATACGGTCGGAGGGAACGATCGAGTCGAGGTTGAAATTATCGGAATTGTACTCCATGTCAAACTGAAGACCATAGACGGTCTTCTTGGTGACGATATTGATCGGTACCAGAACGGCATCCAAACCCCGCACCCCCCCCTGCGGCAACTGGCCCTCGACCGAGGTTGTATACAGAACATCACGTTCAAGGGCGCCCACCGTAACCGTCACCACTTGGGGCGTGGAATAGGCGCCGGAGTCATCCAGGGCCTCGAAGGTAAAGACGAAATTCCCCTGCTGGGTCAGGTCGGGGGTAAACGAGAAAACCCCCGACGCGACGCCGCCGGAACCGGTCACCATACCGCCGGTCCCGAACGAGGCGTTACGCGGCAGGGAACTGGTCCGATTGGCATAGACCTTTAGGATTCCCCCCTCGGCGTCGGTCGCCGAAACCGTAAAGCTGACCAGTTGCCCTTGATTGATATTATAGAAATTGGGGACAATGGAGGCGAGAATCGGCTTGTCATTTTCATTGGGTCCCGGTCCGGTGGAATCGGTCACAATCACGCGTGAATTCAGCAATACCGGGAAGATCGATACCGTCAGCGTATCGCTGGGTCCCTGACCGGGGGCATACCACTCCTGCGCTATTTCGGACAACTGATTATCCACCGTTTCCAGAATCACGCGAATATCGGTGGCGGTCCCCTTCGGAACATCCGGATTGACCCGGAATTTCAGGTAGCAGATATTCGCGGCGCTGCCCTTGGGAATATTCGGCAACGGCGGGGTGACAAACGGCAGCGGCGCCAAAAGAAAACGGGCCGTATCAAGGTTGTCGACGGTCTTGTTCATCTTATAGATTCCCAGGGCCGGGCCGTTGGCCGTATCCCAGGTGGCCGCGCCGGCGGTCGTCATTTCCGTTTCAATATACCATAGGCCGGGATCACCGTTGCCGGTCCAGTCGGCTGAATCCGGCTTGGGGGGCGTCAGGGCATCATAAGCCGCATCGAATGCAAGCTGCGGCCAGAGGATATTCGGGTTGAAGGTAAAATTCATGCTGACGGCGCTGACGGTTGAGTCGGTATCAATCCAGATCGGGATCTTGATGACGCTTCCCGGCGCAGCTTTCACCGTGTCCTTAAACCCGAGGTACTGGTCGGTCACAAATTGCCCGAAGGCAGGTCCGGCGGAAAGGCCAACGACCAAACCGACCACCAATGGGATAACCAATCGCCTCATGGGTATACCTCTATCCACCAAAACAATCTTTGTCTCACTTCATCAGAACCATCTTACGGCTGGCCTGAAAATCACCGGCGGCGATTCGATACAAATAGACGCCCGAGGCCGCCGGCCGACCGTCTCTATCGCGGCCGTTCCAGGTTACCTGGTGATGACCGGCGGGAAAGTCCCCATCGGTCAAACGAATCACTTCCTGGCCGAGAATATTGTACACGGCCAACGTCACCCGTCCCGGCGCGGCCAGATCGAACTCGATCTGGGTCGTCGGATTGAACGGGTTGGGCGAATTTTGATGCAGGGCGCAGCTGCGCGGCAGCGCCGCCTCATCCGCCTTGAACTGGACCGGAAGAACCTGCCCCTCGGCGTCAGCGGCGTCCGCCTGCTCCAGCGCGACCTGAAGATTTGGGTCATCCGACAGCTTGAGCGGCGTGGCCGTACCGAGCGGAACCGTTTCCCGTTCGTAACTGATCAACAAGCCGCGGAAACGGCCGTCATGAGTGGCCGTCGATAGATCCATGCCGGTCAGATTGGCGGCTTCGATCTTATCTGCATCCGGCCCGGTGAGGCCGACAAACAGCCCGGCCAAATCAACCGTCGCATCGGTCTCGACAAAGAGGCCGTCGGCCCGGCGCGCCAGCTTGATGGTCGCGGCCGGCCGGTCACTCAACGGCTTGGCCGCCGCCTGGGGCGTTTCGCCGGTGATAATCTTGATCAGCAGAACCAGGTCGGCCACCGATGGCGCGAAACCATCGCGGTTGATGTCCGAATTCAGCACCCGCTGCTCATCCATCGGGTACTTTCCCGGACTGATAAAGAAATTGGTGAAGTAGACAGCGTCGCTGATCTCATACGGGACCAAATTGAGATTAATGTCGCCCAGAAGGACGTTCCCGGGGGCACCGATATAGATCCAGCCGTCGAAGAGGTTGATCAAGGAAGCGGTGACCACCTGCCCGGCGCTCATAATCAGCGAGTTGTCAATGGCAATATGATTGACAAACCTGAACGGGATAATGTTATCGACATAATTCAGATCGGAAGACACCTGAAGGATTATTCGGCAGATGGCGCCCTCGCCCGGCGAAATCGGGTCGGCATATCCGGTTCGGGCGATAATCCGCAATTCTCCGCGAACGCCGTTATAGTCAATGGCATATTCAAGATGGTCGAATTGATCCGCCCGCGTTCCCGCCAGCGTCACCGACAACGGTGTTACCACCGAGGGATCAAGCTTGATCAGCAGACGGAATTCCTTGATATCGAATCGATTCTTGAGAACCACGTCGAGGTCGATCAATTTTCCCGGGAAGGTGGTCAGGGTATCGATCCGCAAGCTGAACAGCGTCACCGGCGCCAGTTGAATCTGCAGGGCGGCGGTATCGGCCGCTCCCGAGGGGTCGGTGGCAATAAGCCTCAGGTTGTAGGTTCCCGAGTCGGCGAAGGCGCTTTTCCAACTGATCAGGCCGGGATTTTCAAAATCGAATTTGGCGCCCGAGGGCAGACCGGTGATCTGCCACTGAATATCCTCAAAATCAGGATCAAGCCCCCTGACGACGATGCCGAGAGAATCCCCGGCCTCAGCCTGGATAAGAGCGGGCGCCTCGATCTGCGGCGGCCGATTGACGTTGATCACGTTCACCTTCACCCGCAACGTCCGCGACGCGGTGCCGTCCGAAGCCCAAAAGACCAAGTCAAACGGGCTCATGGCGGATGACAGCGGTCCGACGTAATCGGGCCGCCAGGCAAACCGCGCGGTGCCATCCCCATGGTCTACAAACTGCGCCGTGAAAGGATGGTCCGGATTGGCGATGGTAACCTTGTCGCCGTTGGGGTCGAGCACCGACAGGTTGAGGATCAGCGAATCTCCCTCGGCCACGTATTGCTCCGCCACGGGGGCAAAGACCGGCGGCTGATTCTGCGACGCCGCCTGGACCTCGCCCCGGCGAAACGCCGGGATAATATTGCTGGCGTCGGCCTGCGTCAGAAGCAAACCGGCCGGTGATATCGTGGTCGAATCGATGATTATGATCTCGCCGGGAGCAACGTTGTCTTTGAGGCGGAATTTGAGCGAGAAGAGCGGGCCGTTGCCGGGGGCAATATAGGCCTCTATAAACACGATGGCGCCAGCCAGGATGGTCCCGTTGAGGGTGTCGATGCTGACCGGTTTGACATTAATATATTCGAGCCGGCCCCCCGTAAAGGAAAGCGCCTTAAATTCAAGCTTATCAACCGGATATTTCAGCGGGATGGTCACCCCGCCCAACTGCTCATCATTAAATAGGTTGACATTAATAGTGAATTCCTTGCCGGCACCGACCGTCACCTGCCCCAGCGAAACCGTGTCCACGGCCCCGAATGGGTCGGACTGTGCCCAAAGGTCGGCCACCGCCAGGCACAATAAGATTGATAATGCCAACAGCTTCAATTTCATCCTATATTCACAATTCTCGGCCATAGAAACCCAGTCACCATATGAGCAAATGCCTTACCAAACCAGGCTGCTTGTTGCCGGTCCGGCCAAATCCGATGGAATATTCACGTCAGAAAAGTCGCTTGGTCGCCTGTTTCCATCCGATTCTGTGTCTATTCGTGCAACTCCTTTTCTATCAACGCACTATAGCAAGCAGCTCAATCTCAGACTCCTTGATTACAACTCGACGCAAGGCTGATCATAAGCATCACTCTTTTGAAGCGCACTCTGTCGGACAGGTAAAAGGTCGATCCTTGACGATAATCTGCAATCAATTGCAGGTTCTTCTTGGCGGCGGGATGTGGTGAGGAAGCCCCCGATACAAAAAACGCCCGTAAGCCTTTCTTGTTCAAGATATTAAGCTTCTGCCCGGGCATGACCAAGTCCTTTTTTCTCAAATCAGTCACGTTATCTCATGCACTCTCGATACCAACCTCCTGTTAGTCTTGATCGTTTCCGCTCCCTCGGTCAATATTAATGTGGTAAGGGTCATCAAAGACCCTTACCACACATATTACAGAGGTTACTTCATCAGCACCATCTTCTTGGTCGCCGAGAAGTTGGCAGCCGCCGCCTTGTAGAAATAGATACCGGACGCAACGGTCGAACCGCTGTTGTCCTTACCATCCCACACGACGTTGACGACGCCCGCATCGGCCGCGCCGCTGTACTGCTTCACCATCTGTCCGGCCACGTTGTAGATGGCCACGGTCCAGTCAGACGCAACCGGGAGGCTGAGGCTGATGGTCGTGGTCGGGTTGAACGGGTTCGGATAGTTCTGGTTCAGCGCGTACTCGCTCGGCAGAGCATGCGTTGAGGTCGTCATGGCGCCACCGTTGAAGTCGGCCACTTCAGTGCGGACCAACTCAATCGTGCCTGAGACCGGAATGGTCACCAGGTCATGAGCGCCGGCCGGAATCGCCTGCGAACCGATGTTGTAGACCAACACCCGCAGTTCGTTTCCTTCGGTGCCATAGACCATGTCCATACCCGGAACGTTCAGCACCGGGGTACCGGTGGTACCGTTGACGTTGAAGGTCAACAACGCGGCGCCGGCATCGACGCTGGCGTTGTACTTCACCGTCATGTTGCCATTGAGAACCTGGGTCGCCACGTCAAAGCTGGCACCCGGAACCGGCTTGGCATACGGCAGGGCATCGCCCACGATAACACGAACCAAATACACCAGGTCGCCAACCGTCAAAGCAATACCGTCGGCGTTCACATCGGAAGCCGCGATGCTGCCTTCCTTATGATCGAGGAATGCGGTCAAGCCCTTGATGAAGTAGTTCGTGTACATCACGGCGTCGGCCACTTCGTTGGCCACACCGTTCAGGTTGATGTCGCCGCGCGCGTCGATACTGTCGGCGCACTCGATATCAACACCGCCGTTGACAAAGTCGATGAACTTTATCGGCTGGGTCTTGATGTCGGGATGCTCAGGCGATTTGGGAATGAAGCACATGGCCGGATAGCCATAGAATCCCGGCCAGAGAGCTCCCTCAGGATCAATCACCAAACCATAGTTCAACGCCTTCAGCGAATCCAGAAGATCATCGGACTCGAAGTTGTACAACCAGCGAGCCATGTACAGGGAATCGCCGCTCGGGTCGGCCATGGTGTTGTCGGTGCAATCCATCCAGTAGAACCGGATCGGAGCATACTGACATTCCAATGACCGATCGCTCGAGACGAAGAACTTCAGGACGGCAATGTCCTTGTTGCCCAGGACGCCGAGGCATTCCCAATCAGGATGATTGGCGCCGTTGTTGGTCTCGGCCAGACCCACCAACCGGAGCAGACCGGACGGGCAGCCATTACCGCAGTTGCCGTTCCAGTTGTACCGATAGGTGAAATACTCCCACTTGCAGGCCTTCAGATCGTCACTCAGCGTGGCCGAAATGAAGTTCAGGGCGGAAGCATCATAGCCGATGAGGAAATCAAAGCCGCCGATCGGGCGAGTCGCACCGAGGAAGCTGACCTTGACATCCGCATAATGACCCTGGAGGGTCTTCTCAGTCTTCTCGATCACGACCTGGAAGCCTTCGAAGGCCAGGACGTTGATCGTGAATTCGCACTGATCGGTCATGTTGCCGTCGCTGACTTCAACGACGAACACGAACGACTTGCCGGCATCGGCCACAGCCGTCTGCCAGGAGATGTCCGCACCGACGATAGTCGGAGCATTCACCGGGGCCGGCGTCACTGACACGATGGTATAGGTGAACACGTTGTCGCAGCCATCGGGATCGACGACCCCGATCGTCCGCTCAACCAGCGCGCCCTTCGGCACATTCTGGACCGCCAGACCACAATTGGCCTCCGGCGGATTGTTCAGAACCGTGACCGCCAGATCTTTGGTGGCGCAGACGTCGGCATGGAATTCATCCCGAACGCCGATCGTGATCGTGCCGGTCTCAGCCATCGCTATCGGATCGTAGGTGACCTTGACAGAAGTGGCCGTGGCCTCCGACAGAGTAACCGCGCCAGTCAAAGCACCCTGGCCGACGACGCTGAAGATGGCCGCATTTTGCTCGACATCCGTCACATGAAGAACCACGTTACCCGTTCCGCAATGATTGAACGGGGCAATGGCATTCGGATCCGTGCCGGCAAACGCCGGGCACATATTCGGCTGAATCGAAACCGGGAAGCACCAGGTCATGGCGGGATTGTCATTGATGAAATCAACCGTCATGGCCGCACCGGCCGGGTCGCTGAAGACGAAGTCGGCGACGCCGACGGTCTGCAGGGCCAGGCAGATCGTGCCTTCACCCGACGGAATGGTCGGCGTGAAGTGGGCCTGGAAGATGTTTTGGGCCGGGCCCGGAGGCATACCCATGGACATCAACACGCCCGTGCCAAACAGAATCTGGCTCGGCAAGAAGGTTTCGGTAACCAGCACACCAGCCGTCAAATCGAAGGTGGTGGCGGCATTGCCAATACGTGTACCAGGATCGGTGGTGATGTACTTGCTGGCGCCCCAGGCATTGGTAACCTGGCCGTTCCAAACAAAAGTCACACCGCCGGTCGTGGAGATACCAAACGGCATCTGCAGACCGGTCATGTTCACGTCGTTGGCAATATTAAACTGAAAGGCATTCGCCTGGCCGGACCAGGCATTGGCGCCTGTGGCAACCGTAACTTCAAGAGTTCCGTTGCCGGCACCATAGGTTAGCCCAAAAGAAAGAAGTAATGTTGCAAGCAAAACGATAATTCGTTTCATCTTGAGCTCCTTCATTACTGTTTTAGCCATTTCGTTACATCGTGCCGTTTCCATGAAACGGCTCGCAACACAATCCCCCTCTTGCAAACCCTGTCATAATTCCGGATGAGCCGTCCGAAACTATAGTCCGGTTTGCGGAAAGGAACAAGTGTTTCTTTCCTTCTTTTAGGCGTGTGTTAAATCAAAACCTCTTTGTGCGTGTCACCTCCTTTCAGTCATTTTCTTCCACTAACCTCTTTTTACTGTCTCTCTATTACAAACGAGAGATTTCTTCGGTATCGCCGGCGCCGCGCCATACGAGCGTGCTAGGGGAGACAATGCGGCGCAACTCCCCCCTTGAAGATGTAGTTGATCGTAAAGACCGCGTCACCCACGTTAACGTAGTGATCGTTGTTGGGGTCGGCGCAGTCCATATTGGGAGGTACCGGGCCGCCCTTGAAAATATAATTGATCACAAAAACCGCGTCGCCGACGTTGACCCCGTGGTCGCCGTTGGCGTCGCCGCAAACGCAGGGAGGCGGGAACATAATCTGCAGGGATCCGTCCGCGTAAAACGTCGTCGCCGGGTTCCGCGAGGTCCACGGTCGCGGTTGAATCCAGATCGAATCAGCCAGCAACCGGGTCGTATCCACCCAATTGGTACAACTGTCTCCCACCCAATTCGTGCATTTCCAGAATCGATAGAAGGTGTCGACCACCGTCGTATCGGACAGGTCATAGGTGGTACTCAACCACTCCAGGCAGGCATGGGGCGGGTTTGGATCGCGCTGCATGCACCGCAGGTAGAGGGTGTCGCAGATACTGGAGCCGGTCGTGACACCGATCAGGTTCCCCGATGGGTTCGAAAAACTGGTCTGATTCAGGTTGTCGACGATCGCGATTCCGACGATCGGATTGTTGGAATCCCGGATATCCCGATAGACCCGCGTCTTGAGTCGAAACAGAGCGCGCTCCTGCGATGACGGAGGCAGCCCCGGTCTGACCGGCGGACCGAGTTTGTCGGCCAGCGCCGTTATCTTGCACTCGTACCCGGTGCCGGACATCGATCGGGCCGAAACCAACTCCCAGCCGGCCATGGCTGTGCCGGTGGTGTCGATAGCGCCCGTCGTTATGACCGTATCGATAATCATCGTGTCCACCCATTGGGTGCACTGGCCCTGTGACCAGCTTTTGCAGTATTGCCAGGTCGTGTCGATCAACGTATCTTCAACGTCCGTCCTGAACTCGATCAAATCCTGGCGATCGAGCAGGAGCATCATGGAAAACCCGGCCACCGTGTCCGAGAAGTTGGTGAGAAAAACGCTAATCCATGCGTTGGTATCGCCCACGTTCACCACGGTGTCGGAAACGCGTAAGGTCAGTACCGGCAAGTTGTTGCTTTCCGCACCGGCCGGGGCCGCAATCACCGCCGCCAATAAAAGGCCGGCGATAATCACCTGCATCAGTGTTCGCGACTGGCTTGCGAAGGACATGGGTTTACTCCTTCTAAGGTTCCTCGTTAATTCGGCCAACGTGACAGCTTCCCTTAGCTAAGTCAGTCGCTCACCTCCATGCATCGTAACCAGGATTCCAGTCGCCAAATTCTATCGGTTCACGAAACACAATGCCTATGATATGTAAAGACGTCGCATTCGACCTCTCGGCCGAGTGATTCCCGGGGTATCGTGCTCTTCAATATCCTCAGGCTCTTGAACAATTTAATCTAGGAGACCACACCCGTCTTTATAAGTCGTAAGATCAAGTAAGCAGAAAACCGTCCTTATTTTCATAGGCAATATAAGCGCTGCCAGGGAACTTGTCAAACGAAATCTTGCAACTTTTTTTAGTCCGTCTTCCCGGTTGCGGGAAGGTGGGCGACACGGCAACCTCCTCATATATATGTTCCTACCCCTTTGAGCAAACGATATGCCCGGACCGGCCCAGGGCCTGACCCCGAAGCCCGACCATCGTAATCATGGTAACTTCCCCTCCCCCCACCTGTTAGTGGCAAATAAAAACTATGAAGCAGGCCCCGCCATGACCAAGTTTTACGATCCAAAGGCAAAAACATGCACACTCTGCAGCCGATTGCAATAATAGCGACGATTCGCCTGATCCCGTTATGATCCGGGCATCCAACCACCGGTAGCAGAGATTTTCCTTTCCTGTATATTCATCGCCAGCCGGCAGAGGGCTGGGCTATGCTTCATAATTGGTGATCGGCGGCGGCGGCAATTTCTCCACTGGGAATAGATAGACGAAAAGCCGCGCCGGAACGAGCTGAGGATCGGAAATTATCTTGCGGGCCCGCCCTAGCGCTTAGGCCTCCATAACGACCGCGCCTTTTCTCGTTCACCCTGTGTCAGGCCGAACCAATAGGCGGACGGGAGATACACCGCGGCGACCACTGCCAGCCCGGCCGCCAGGGCCGGTAAGGTTGTAACATGGCCGCTCAAAATAATCACCAATAACCCTGGAACGGCCGAAACGATCAGAACGGGACAAAGCACCTCCCGCCAGAATTCCCCGATCCGGCCGCCGACCAAACGCAGAGATGCGGCCGGCAGATAGCAGACTGACAATAACCCCAGAGGAATCGTCGTCCCCCAGGCGACCCCAACCAGGCCAACAACTCTGACTAGTATGATCGATAGAGCCAGATTGATGACGGCGGCCGCCAGCGACAGGACGGCCAGGAAACGGTGGCGACCGACACCCAAAAGAATATCCCCTCCGATTCCCTGCATAAATGATAAAACATGGCCGATCAGCAGAACCTGCAAAATAGGCGCCGCCGAATCGAACCGGCCGCCGACCCAGAGGTGTATGAAATTGCCTCCCCAGAAAAAAAGCACCAATGAAATCGGTAGTGAAAAGAGGATGTTCAATCGACTGCCGTCGTAAAATATACGCCGAAGCGAGGCTTGATCCGCATCCG
Organism: uncultured Ignavibacteriales bacterium; assembly: GCA_964585635.1. Lineage (GTDB taxonomy): Bacteria > Zixibacteria > MSB-5A5 > GN15 > JAAZOE01 > CAZPEV01. The sequence goes on along the minus strand of CAZPEV010000062.1, from coordinate 4,816 downwards.
GATCATAACGGGAAGCCACCGGCGCAAATAGTTTGCTCATGGTGAATACCAATTGCCGCAGGTATTCCACCAGTTTGGCGGCAATTCCAAACACGGCAACATCTTCAACGCCGCGAAAGAAACCTACCACAAACGAATCGGTATAAAACGCCAATCGTCCCGATAAGACCAGCAGGAATGAGAATAAAGAATAACCGCCGATCTTATGCAGGACCGCACGGCTGACCAATCGGGGATGCAGCGACAGATCGGGCAGACGGCGGAACAGAATCGCCATCCGCCACAGATACCCAGCCAGCGACCCGATCAGAGCCGCCGCCCCCAGCCCGGCCAGCCCCAGATCGGCTTCAATAAAGAGCACCGTCAGGCCGGCCCGAAAGAGCGTCACCAGCATCGAGACGGTGTTGAACAGGTCAAACCGGAAAAGCCCGCCGGCCAACGCCTCCGAGAAGATCGACAAGGGAAAGCCGATCGCGATCGAAAGTCCGACCAGAAAGATTGCCGTCCGGGAACGGCCGATCAATTCGGTCGGAATATCAAACCAGTGGTCGGCGTTAAGCATCAGGATCACGGTGGCCGCCAGAACCAGTACGGCCAATAGCGTTCCAATATAGAAAGCGGTGGCGACCACCTCGTTCCGCTGTTCCACCTCGCCCGTCTTTTGATAGCGGGCGACATAGCGAACGACGGCGAAGCCGATGCCGAAGTCGAATAACCCCAGATACCCGGAAAACGACCCCACCAGCACCCAGACGCCGAACGCCGCCTGGCCGATCCGGGCGATAATATACGGGGTCAGAAAGAACGACAGCAGGGCAGCCAACAGATAGACCGCCCAGTTGGTGGTCAGGTTTTTGGTGAATTGCCGCAGCATCGCTGGGATAGTATACAAGAAATTGGAGCCGGTTCAAAGCGGTCTCTGACCGTTCCGCCAACACGCCATCACCGCAACGAGCACCAAGAGTCAGGCGCTGTTCTTGGACGGCATTTTCAAATCAAATGGCGGGATTGACGGTAACAACTATTCCCCGCCCTTCCGGCCTAATACAGCCGCAACTTCTCAACCCAAATTTCACCGGTCAGGGGTCTGTCCGGCATCAGGTTGATTACGCCCATGGCGACATAGCTGATCTGGCGAAAATCCGGCGCCCCGGAGGCGGGATCGATTTTGACCAGGTACCCGCCCGAGGAATCGCGGAGGACAAGCAGCGAGTCTCCCTGAAGGCGCTGCGAGAGCAGGGCCTCCTTTAATGCCGAAAACGTCGCCAGCGAAAACCATAGATCGTGCCACCCTCGCGACGGCGTCACCAAAGAACGATACTCAAAATAAGCCTCAGGTCCGATTCCGAGTCTGATCATAAAGAGGGCCGAATCCGCGCCGCAATAGTCAAAGTTGGCGAACAGGTGAAGCCAATTGAAGTCCGCATAGTTTTGGGAAAACGATAACTCCCGGACCGCCAAAGCGGTATCGGCTGCAAGGACCAGACCGGAATCAGGCGAGAAGATCAGCAGCCCATTGGCAAGGTTTTGGTAAGTCAATGCCAGCGTCTGATTTGCGGCAAGGACACCGCGCGGATACCAGCCACCCCCTTCAGCCTGCGGGGAAGCATAATAGCGGGCATCCAGGTCATAATCCACATATGATACAGCAAAGTCGGTCGCCCCGCCGCGAAGCGAATCGGCGTCAAAGAGGTAGCTTTCCCATGAAACCACGACCGGTTCAATGGCGGCCAGATCAACGACTATGGAACGGTTCAGATATTCGGCCGAGGCGCTGTCGAACCAGATCCTCACCTGATGTATGTTATCCCATAACGGCCCGCCAAAAACCCCATCCATGGCGGCGATACTGCGAAGCGGTATTCGAATCGTCCGCCAGCCGGAGTTGTTGCGAGTCCCTTTGACATAGAAACGGGTTGTGTCCGACAGGTCGATCCGATAGGTGAAATAACTGTTGCCCCTGTACAGCCCGTCAAAGTCCGGGTCCTCCGTATCCGGCCGGCCGCCGCTTTCAAGATCATCGGCGTTCCCCTCGGTTCCATTGATCTTCCAGACATCATTGGGATCCCAGTCGTCACCCGAGGGATCCGGATTGGTCAGCGGGTTATACCCGAATTCGTCCTCGTCAAAGAAACCATCAAGGCCGGTATCCTCACCGTCATCCAAAATCCCGTTGCCATTCTTATCTTCCGTGTCGCGATTGCCATTACCGTTGACGTCTTCCCTGATCCGCCCCAAATCGAGGTGCATGATACCGACGTCGCCCCGCAGCCTGATATCCAAATATTGCACTTCGGCCATGGTGGCGGCGAGGCTGCGCGGCAGGTAGGTCGTAAACCCGCCCCAGGTCCGCTCCGGTTCAACCAAGATGGTGTCGAATCTATCTTCCGGTATATCAGGGACGAGCACCCGGTTGACCGGACGAAACTCAATTCGGAGGGTGACGACGGTAGGATTCCCTGAATTGCGTCGATTCCATATTTCAGAATAGGAGAACGGTTCCCGTGGATTATACCAGGCGATGCACCCGCGCGCGGCAAGGGTATCGTCGGGCAGTAGCGGGCGCGAGGCTGCCTGCCAAGCCGTCCGCCGCAGCGCTATATCCGGCGAAGGGTCGTTGACCGGAGGGTTGCTGATCCGGTCCTGGCCGCAGCCGGCCGTGACTACCGCCGCTATTATTGATATGAAGACTATAGGTCTCATAAATCCCTCCGATAGAAAGAGCGCCCGCATGGACAACATAATGCCGACTATCCGGCAATGCAACCAGGAATTATATGCGCACCCGACCCTGGAGGGACCAGGATTTTTGGTGCCGGACGCCGGGCCGCAAAAATCAGTACCGTCATTTCCCCTTTTCATTATATTCCCTATCCGGAGGATATGAACATGAGCGAAAGACATCACCCGTTGCGGCTGGGCCTCATTCTGGGCCTTTTACTGTTGGTTCCGATCGCCTGCGGCTCCGGAAGCTCCCAGCCGGAGAAGGTCACCGTCCTTTCGAGCGAGGTGACACAACTGCTGTGGCAATACGAGCATATGCGGGAACTGGGGCGGGCCGGACAGGCCGATTCTTTCATGGCCCGGCGCGATTCCGTCACCTCCGCCTTTGCCAAAGGCTATTACAGTCGCGCCAACAGGTCGATCGATTCGGGAGTGGTCTGGCGAGGGGCCGCCGATTGGCCCGATGTCGCCGGTTTGCCGTTGATCCAGGACACCACCGACGGCCAATGGCGCCGCTTGACTTTTGTGACGACGGGCGCACGGAACAAGAAGGGCCAGCAAATGATGCTTTACCCGATCATCATGTTCCGCAAGGAGGGATCGACCTGGAAAGTCAGCAACGCTTCACGGCTGCTGGCCCCCAAATTTGACAAGAATGGGAAAGAGGTGCTGTTCAGCTCGCTCACGTATGGCCAGATGTTTTGTGTTCCGCCGGTCATCCCCAACCTCGACAGCCTGCCCATCAACCCGCCCAGCGGGCCCCCGCCCAAACCCGAAAAGTTTCCGGTCGACCTGAGTAAGCTCAAACGAAAGCCATAATTTCGGGAATCTATGGAGCGGTGCACACCGCCCCGCTTTATATGTCGTATTGGGGGGTTGGTCCGACCCTGTTTTAATATGTCACGAAGATGGTCGGCCAGCCAACCTGGCGGAAGCCAAAATGATGCAGACGACCTTTATTATTTGTCCGATCATTCCGGGGAGTCCCGCTGCCGAAGGACGATGGCCCTATTGCCAACGCGCGCCGCATGCCCTCAGGCCGCCCCACAGGTATATTTTGGAACCTAAGAAACCGTTCCCCTGCCGTCACACCGCTGATCTACGCGTCTTTTTCGCGCCATCGACGCCATTCGGCGGCGTACTTTTGGACCCAATCGATGACGGCGGCACTGCCCAGATCAGCGCCGGCCTTTTCAGATTCGATCCACTTATGCGTCATGATCTCTTTGACTTGTTCGGAAATTTCATGGCGAATTCGTTCCTGACGCCACCGCGCCGAATGGTGACGCCGCCAGTGCTCGACGGCATGGCTCATACCCACGTCGTGTCCCGCCTCAAGCGACAGGAAATATTTATGGACATCTATGGCCCGTAATTCAGCTACCGTGAATTCCTGAAGCCAGCCCTCATTATCTACATATTCCATAGGTACCACCTCGACGTTCGGTGGATCTTTATCCTCCTATTTCGTGCCAATTCTCACGGGGATAATATAACCGGTTACCGCCCCAGAGCAAGGGGAAATTCCGCGCGCAAAGCGGAGAGCCGAATTCTCATTTGCCCAAAAATGCGCCTCCCGGCCGATCTGCCCGCCGCGGCGGGCCGAGCACTAAGTATGGCTTATCGCGCGGCTAGGGGCAGCAGGGCGCCGGCCCGCCCCTGAAGATATAATTGATCACATAGACCGCGTCACCGACGTTTACGGAGTGGTCACAGTTGGCATCCCCGGTCTCGACCGGAATGTACCGTCCTCCTTCGCTGTGCCTCAACCTGCTCTCTTTGCATTGTTCACTATGAATACGGCTTGGTGTGTAAATAAAATCCAATTATTTTGCCAATGGCAAAAGATAGAGGCGGCTTGATTGCTAAACAATGGGTCGCAGGTTATGGGAATCAATCTAATCATTGTTCGTGGCATGAAGAATTATGAGAAATGTCAAGCTTGACAGCCTGGAAGATCGTATGCAGTGGATACTTGCAACCGCCTGGGAAATTTCCCTACAGCGCATCGCGAGGGGGCGCATTTCAATCAATAAGGTGTAAAAGTCAAGCACCTCCCGGACAGTTTCTGCCTCTTCGGTTCGTTGGTTAA
>CAZPEV010000061.1:0-16489 GCA_964585635.1 uncultured Ignavibacteriales bacterium | reverse complement strand
AACAGAAATTCTCGTCGGCAACGGTCACCCCGGCCGCCGATATCTATGCTCTGGGGGTAATCCTGTACGAGGTTTGCTGCGGTCGAAAACCGGACGGGCGTTTCCAACTCCCGTCTGAGTTTGATCGGCACCTGCCCAAGGCTCTCGACGATATCATTCTTAAGTGTCTGGCCGAAAATCCCGCCGATCGCTTTGCCTCTGCCGGCGCTCTGCATGACGCCCTGGCCGCCGTCGTTGAGGGCCAGGCCGTCCTTTCCGACTCGACCGAAATCGGCATCGCCCGCGTGGAATCTTTTATCGGCAAGTGCCGTTTTCTGGATACGATCAAGGACGATCGCTTCGGCGCCACCTATCTGGTCGAAAACAACGAGACCAAACGGCTCTACGTCATCAAGAAGAACAAGCGCAGCCGCGCCGGATTGAAGGAGGCCCGTCTGCTGTCGGTCCTGCGTCAGCCGCATATCATGACCATTCTCGGCGCCGGCGGGACGGCCATGACCACCGTCGTCGTCACGGAATATGCGCCGGGGGGATCGCTGGTCGACCGCCTGGGTAAGACCCATACCTGGCAGGAAGCCATGGCGATCGTCGCGCCGGTTGCCGAGGCGCTCCATTTCGCCCACAAGAATATGATCATTCATGGGGATTTGCGGCCGTCCAATATTCTGTTTGACAAGGATGATCAGGTAAAGGTGACCGACTTCGGCCTGCCGCAGCATTACAACGGACGGAAAGACTGGTTTGCCCCTCCCGAGAACAAGCCCTCGCGCCAGGGAGACATCTACGCGCTGGGGGTCATCATGCACCTGCTCATTGCCGGGCAACGGCCGGAGTATGATCACGACGGCAATCTCAACCTGAAGGAGTTGGACCGGCGAGTCCCGCAGACGGTCATCGGCATTATGAAACGGATGCTGGCGTTCCACGCGGCCGACCGGTATCAATCGCTGGAATGCATGTTGGCCGAATACTTTGACTTTGTCAGGTCGCTGGATGCCCCGGCACCCCGTGTCGAAGGACCGGATGATCAACAGAGGCAGCCATCCCGGCGCTGGATTGCGGCGGCGGTGGGGCTGGCGATTATTGCCATCCTCTCCCTGGTCGTGGCCGGATATATCCTCAAATAGGCTGAATCGATGTATCGTCCAGGCCCGGAAACTCATTTTGCTTGACAGGGACAGGAAAAACTGTATTTTGCCAGCCTGCAAACGGGTTGCGTCCCCATCGTCTAGCCCGGTCTAGGACACCGCCCTTTCACGGCGGTAACAGGGGTTCGAATCCCCTTGGGGACGCCATTTTTGTTGTATGCCAATAACTTGCGAGAGCGTGAATATTGATCATAGGCGTCCAGTATTACGACCGAACGATCTCACTCAAATAAGATAATGCCAATTGCCGTCCAAAAGACCGTCCATGTCCGACTTCAGCTAAACCGACGCATCATCGTGTCCGAATTGTTGGATGACATACACGGATGATAAAGACGTATGAATATTGATTAGACGCAACCCCAATGCTGTTCATGCTAATCTGACCTCCAAGTTTGACGACCGTCTTAATTGCCAGTCGAGTACAATATGTCCGCCACGTAAAAAACGGGAGTGAGAATATCATTCTTGCGCTCCAGCTGAATTCGTCTCAAATAGATTCCGACTTTTAATGTTCCCGCGGCTGCGACGGCCGACAGCTTTTGGGGAGGAATATCGACCCCGCCACCGGGGCCGTATTCCACCGTCAGGGCTGCGATTAACGGATGCAGATCGACCTGAAGGGAATCGGCAACGGTGCTGTCGGCGGTCGCTACGAAGGTCAGCACCCAGAGAGAGGAATCGACCCGGTAGGCGACACCGTCGGCGACAAGTCTCTGCTCGCGCGAATCGAGATTGATGTACTGTCCGGGCATTAAGGCCTGATACCCAGCGACAGACAACGTCCGCTGATTGACGGAAACGAATTCGATCCATCTGCCGCCGTCGTAGCGGGCGGGAGCAAGATATTCGATTCCCATCAGCCTGGTGACCTGAGCCGGCTCTCGGCGCCTACCCGGGGCACCTGTGGAATCCCGCGATAGATCCTCGCCGAACCACGGCTGGATCTGCGCGTATCCATGTGTCTCATGCAAGTAGGTAATGATCGAGCTGATTTGGCGGGCATCATCGGCGCGGACGGTGTCGCCGACGGCACGGACCTGATTGTCGACCAGCCGGTTATTGTTGACGAGCAACTTCCGAAGGCGGCGCACCTGGCTTTGTTCGGAGACATGAAAGACTCCCCATGGACCAAAGCTGATCGCCAGTGCCAGCAGGCAGAGCGAGGCCGGAATGATTTTCAGTCCTTTGGTCTTACTCAGGTTGAAATAGAGGGCCATCGCCGCCAGCCAGAGGGCCAGCGCCACCCCGATATATCGGCTCTCAGTGAAGCCGTAATCGGAAAGACGCCGCCAGATCGCCAGTACCAGCACGATTACCAGGGGAATAATGACGATCCAGAACCAGCGGACGGCAGATTTGATCCAGCGGTTTTCGATCCGCTCCCGAATGGGGTAAAGCAGGGCCAGCGCAAAAATACCGGTGGCGGAAAAGCTCAAAATAAGGCGACTGACCCATCCCTGCGGCCAGTTCCATTGGACGATGATTTTGGCGATGTAGGCGTACAAAATGACCAGATACACCATGACCAACGGAGCAAGGATGTACTGCGCAAAGACCCGGAGACCATTGGGATAATCGCCGTGCGCGTCGAGCGCGTCGAGATCCTTGGGAATCCCGGACAGAAAGAACAGGGAGCCGAAAATTCCGGTGATGGCGATCCAGAGTTCAGGGTACCGTTTCCCGGGGATTTCCATGCCAAACAGATTGTCCAGCGCCGCCAGCGCGATGCTCAGTCCGACAAAAAGGACAGCGGCGAACAGCGCCGCCGTCAGGAGGCGGAAGAAGAGCGTTTTATTGAATTGCCAGAAGCCGTTTTGCTGGCCCGTCCCGGCGTAAGGAGCGACCATGGCAAGCAGAATCAATACCAGCGCCAGTAGTAGTTGGCGATAGAGATAGATGAACGGCGCGTGGGGAATATCAGGAGGGATCAAGCAGGCATACCCGACCAGGGCAAGGATGGCGATAATTTGAACGCCAAACGACCACAGGGCGCTCCAGGACCGTTTTTGTGCGACCAGCGGTATGGTTGTCAGGAGCGGAAAACCAAGGATGGCGGCAAACAGGATATTGAACAGGATGCTCTCTCGAGCCGGGCCCTCATAATCGACTAGGATCAGCGCGACGACGGTGCCCAGAGCGGCGCAGACACAGGCCAGGGGAAAGTGTCCGATAGTCCGACGCGAATCCTGAATGATTTTTTCCATCGACGGTAATTTCATGCGGCCTCCTGCATGTCTATAGACAATCCGAGCACGAAGATACCTCAAGTTGAGACATATTATACCTGACGGCAATGATATCTTGATGCTCAATTCGCCCTCGTTTTATCATATCTCGTTTGGTCTTCTCCCGCAGTTCCAGGATCTAGGCTGCCGGCCAGGTACAAATGCCGGTCAGGGTCATGTTTTCCGCCGCGGTCCAGTTCTTGGTTGCCCATAGGCAGTAATTACTCTAAAGGGACGGTCGCTGGCGGGTGGCAATGGAATTTGTCTCAGTTTTGTCTCGGCAGCCGCAAGTTCATGTTACATATCACAAAATTGGAGTTCGAATCCCTTCAATGACTTGAATCCCACCTTGAAGTTTCACATCACTGGCGCCGGTAAATTACCAGCACCGCGATAGACCATAAGGGGATTGCCCAGCCGTGATCACAGGTCGCGGCCACCCGCCGGTGGCCGGGGCTATTCGACCAACTCCTTCGGCACCTGGAGCTCGCGACGGAATCGTTCCTCAAAAATCGTGTAGAGGACCGGGATAAAGAACAGGGTCAAGAAGGAGGATACCGTCAGGCCGCCGATGACGGCAATGGCCAGCGGCGCCTGCGTCGATTCCCCCCCCAGCCCGAGCGCCATGGGGATCAATCCCAACACCGTGGCCAGGGTCGTCATGATGATCGGTTTCAACCGGGTCGTTCCCCCGGTGACGACGGCTTCATGAAGGGGTACCCCTTTCATCCTCAGGCGATTAATATAATCCACCAGCAGCACGCCGTTACTGACGACGACGCCGATCATAATGATGACCCCCTGGAAAGACGTGACCGAAAGTGTCGTTTTGGTCAGAAACAATATCCAGAATACGCCGACCAACCCCAACGGGACCGTGAACATGATAATGAACGGATCTATCAGCGATTGGAATTGCGAAGCCATGACGACATAGACCAATAGGATGGCCAACAGCAGGGCCAGAAACAACACCCGGAAAGTCTGGTTCTGCTGCTCAATGTTGCCCGTTTGCTTGATCTCAAAACCGGCCGGTACGGTCAACGCGTCCAGTTGTTTCTGGATGTCCCGCGAGACGCTGCCCAGGTCCCGCCCCGTGACGTTGCCGGTGACCTCCACCAACCGTTGCTGATACTTGCGGTCGATTTGTACCGGCGAGGCTGTCTTCTCGATGGTGGCGACGTTTCCCAAAAGCACCTGTTGCCCGCCGCCTGTGGTCAAGACGACATCCTGTATATCCTCAATCCGTGATCGGTAATCCTCACTCAAGCGAACCAGGATGTTATACTGATTGCCGTTCACCGGGTCGGTGAACAGGGAGGCCACGGAGCCATTGATCAAGGTGTTGATGGTAGTGGCGATTTGAGCAACGCTGACGCCCAGTACCCCGGCCCGCTCGCGATCGATCTTGACGCGCAACTCCGGCAGGTTGTCTTCCCGGCTGACTTGCACGTCGGTCGCCCCCGGAACCGACCGCACGATGGCGGCAACCTGTTTCGCTAAAGCCGACCCTGTCTCCAGGTCGAACCCGCGCACCTCCACGTCAATCGGAGCTGAGGAGCCGAAATTCAGCAGGAAACGCAGCAACCCCCCGGAGTTGACAAATATGGCCGCCCCCGGAAGGGCCGTCAATTTCGGCCGCAGAGCGCCCACAACCTGAATGACCGTGCGTTTCCTTTGATTGGTGGGCACCAGAGAAACCTGAATGGTGGCAGCATGGCTGCCGCTGTTCGCATTCCCGCCTCCGCCGACGCCGCCGCTTTGGGCCGAAGGGACGCCGATACTGGCGATCATCGTCTGCATTTCCGGAACGTCCTGTCGCAATAGCCGCTCCACCTGTAGGACGAACCGTTCGGTTTCCTCGACGCGGGTTCCGACCGGCAACTTGACCGAAATCGTAAACTGGCCCTCATCCTGATCAGGGAAGAATTCGGTGCCGATGAATTTTATCAGGCCCAGCGACAAGACGGCGAAACCGACGACGACGCCAATGACGATCGCACGGCGGTTGAGCGCCCAGCGTAAACGTCCTGAATACCAGATATCCAAAGCCGCGATGGCGTCATGCGACCGAACCCGCATGCGGTCGGAGAATCGCCGGGAATCCCGGGCCATCGGCTTTTCCGGCGGCAAAAACCGCAGGCACATCAACGGCGTGACCGTTCGGGAGATAAAAAACGAGCCAAACAGCGCGACCGTAATGGTGACGGCCAGGGGAATAAACAGGAGCTTGGCGATCCCGGTAACAAAGACAATCGGCAGAAACACGATGACCGTACTGAGAGTCGATACGAAAATCGGGGAAGCCACTTCCCGGGCGGCCGCCAGGGTGGCCTGAATCTTGGTTTGTCCTTCCTGGCGTTCATTGTAGTGCCGCGAGATAGCCTCCAGTTCCACGATCGAATCATCGACCAAACGCCCGACCGCCAGCGCCAGGCCGCCGAAGGTCATGATGTTCAGGGTGACATTGCCGAATCGGAACCAGATGAACGCAATGAGGATGGACAGCGGAATGGCCACGATGATGATCAGCGTGCCGCGGATATTACGCAAAAACATCAGGATGATGAACATGGCCAGCAGCGCCCCGATCAAGGCTTCGTTCTGCAAACCTGAAATCGTCTGCCTGATGTACATCGATTGATCGAAAGACAGGGTCAAACGGATGCTTTCAGGAACTCCGGTCAATTTGGGGAGGGCCCGCATGACATTATCAACCACTTCAATGGTATTGGCATCGGCCAGTTTCTGCACCCGGAGGTTGAGCCCCGGTTCGCCATTGACCCGGACGATTTGAGTTTGTTCCTGATAACTATCCTCCACCCGGCCGATATCCTTGATGCGAATCGGCACCCCGTCAGTCACCCTGATGACGACATCCTCAAGCGGTTTGACGACGCTGAATCGGCTCTCAGTCTTAAGGGAGTAGTCAAACGGCCCCGTTTTCAGGTCGCCCGAGGGGATGACGAGGTTGGAGCCGGCGACGGCATTCAGAACGGTTTGAATAGGCAAGTCCAGCGCCTGAACGCGATCGCGGTCGAGAATCACGTGAATCTCGCGGATCCGTCCCCCGGAAACCGGAGCCGCCGCCACCCCGGACAGATGCTCTATCTGAGGTTCGATCGTGTTCAGCGCCAGGTCGTACAGGTCGCGTTCATCAATATCTCCCGAAACCGCGATATTGCATACGGGCAGACTATTGATGTCGAAACGGGCGATAATTGGCTGAGACACGCCGGTAGGCAACTGATTGAGAATCCGATTGACGCGCTGGACGATATCCACGAGTCCCACGTCAAGATTGGCGTTCCAGTTGAAATTGACTCGGATTTGCGAAACCCCCTCCCGCGTCGTCGATTGCACGTAGCTGATATCGTTGACCGAGCTGACGGCGCGTTCCATAAAAACCGTCACGGTCTGCTCCATGTCCAGCGGCCCCGCTCCGGAATAATAGGTGATGGTGCTGACCACGGGAATCTGGATATTGGGCAGCAAATCAATCGGGAGTTGCAGAAACGACACCGTCCCGAGCACCACGATGGTGACCGCGAACAGAAACGTCGAAATCGGGTAACGAAGCGCCAGTCTGGTGAGCCACATGGGGCGACCCGCCTAAGGTTGGACCGTGACCCGGCCGCCGTCCCGAACGTACTGCTGGCCGGTGGTAATGACGCTGGCGGTATCGCCCAGGCCGGATACGATCTCGGTCCGTGATTGCTGCTCGATGCCGACCGTCACGTCCACGCGCCGAGCGACGCCGTTGTCAGCGACATAAACATAATATCCCTTGCCGTCCTTAAGAACCGCCTGGGTGGGAACGGTCAGAGCGTTTGGCCGCGCGCCAATAACTATCGAGACGGCGGCGAACATGCCCGGCTTTAGGCTGTAATCTTTGTTGGGAATGTCGATCTCCACCGGCATCGTGCGGGTGGCCAAATCCAGGGCCTCGCTCAGTCGGGTAACCGTTCCGGAGAACTCCCGGCCGGGGTAGGCTTCCACGGTGATGACCGCCTTGGTACCGATGCTGACAGTGGGAACATCCTTCTCCAAAACGGGCACCATAATCTTCATGACATCAAGATCCATGATGGTAAAAAGCGTGGCGCTGCCGGCGCTCAACAAGGCTCCCGGATCCAGAAACCGCTGAGTAATAAAACCGGAAAACGGGGCCACGATATCCGCGTAACCCAACCGCGTTTGGGCGGCGTCATAATTCTCTTTGGCCACGCGCATGGCCGTTTCCGCATCGTCGAACTCCTGCGCCGAGATGAAATTTTGCGCCCGCAGCAACGTGTCCCGTTCATACACGACCAGCGCGTTCTGATAGGTGGCCGCGGTTTGCCGGTCCTGCTGCGCCAGTTCCGTGGTATCGACGCGCGCCAGAAGCTGATGGGCGCGAACATAATCGCCCATGTTTGCCGCCACGCTCTCCAGATTTCCATAAACCTTGGCAAATACCTGCGCCTGCTGGATCGGCAATATGTCGCCGGTAAGCTGGAGACTTTGCACGAGGGTCTGGCGCTGCGGGGGGGCCACCCGGACCTGAGTGGCCGCCTGCCGCCGGGTATCCGCCGCCGGATCCGACAGAATCAACCGCAAGATCACCGCGGCGACGAGGAGAATAGGGATCAGCAGAATGAGAATCCTGGTTCGCGTCTTCACGGCAATCTCCCTGAGGACTGGATGTTCGACGTCCTCATTCCGGGTGTGATTTCGGCCGGCCTCGCCGGTCCATGGCTAATGGGGAGGCGGACGATATGGATATCCGGTGCGGGCAATTGATCGAGGTTGTCGAACCGGGACACGATATCGGGTCGGATTCGCCCGTCAATCAGACGGCCGCCGGCCAAAATATCTTCGGCCCAATTTTGAAATCCCGTGCGCCCGTTTATGCGCGGGGACCGAATTTCATTGAGCGAAAAATGGCGGTACCGTGATGGTTTCTTCAAACCGGCGGCGATCTCCTGCATCATGATCTCGGCATTACCGCGCCGGGCACTCCGACGTTCCGCAGTGGCCACGATGAACACCGGTACACCCCTCCAGATCACAGTTCCATCGAACCTAGTCATAAATAATACGTCTTGGCTTTCCTGGTAAATTGATAAAAAAATGTGAGTGCCTCGCGAAGACGGCTCCCTAAGAAGCTTAGGCAAACGGTAAAGGCAACCCTCATCGTCCCGCATCAATCGTCGAGCACCGCCGACCGGCCGTCGCCAAAAGAATTACGGCGATCAATGCCGCCATTTTACTCCAAAGCTCAGAAGTCTTCCCGAGGGATAGGGCGACGAAATAGCGCAGGCGATCAACCAGATTTCCGTTTTGACCCGATCAAGACCACTATGGGGATCGCAGAATCTACCTTTACGGTTCGAATCCTCTTGGCGACGCCGGCGTCCGGCGTCACGACAACCCCTTACATCGCCCTCCTATTGCCCGAATATCTCCGCCAAGAACTGCTTCATGGCCTCCCATGACCGACGGTCGGCGGAAGCGTTATAGGCCGCCCCTTTGGAGGGGTCGTCACCGGAGGCCGGGTTGGTGAAGCCGTGCACGGCGCCACCGTATTTTATCAGTTGCCAATCAACTTTGGCGTCACGCATCTCTTTCTCGAAGGCGGTCACCTGGTCGGCCGGGACATAGGGGTCATCGGCCCCGTGAAGCACCAGCACTTTGCCCTTGATATTCCGGGCGTCCTCAGGATGGGGAGTATCAAGGTTTCCGTGGAAGCTGATCACCCCGGAGATGGCGGCGCCGCTGCGCGCCAACTCCAGCGCGACTCCCCCGCCGAAACAGTACCCCAGGGCGGCAATGCGACCGGTGTCGACCAATTCATTGGTCTTGAGGAATTCCAGGCCCGCCGTGATTCGACGGCGCATCAGAGCCCGATCTTTGCGATAGATGCCCGCCTGCGCAGCCGCCTCATCGGCGTTTTTCGGACGAATCCCTTGACCGTATATATCCACGGCCAAGGCAACATAACCAAGTCGGGCCAATTGCTCGGCGCGGCCTTTGACGTAATCGCCCAAGCCGGTCCATTCATGCACGACCAGCACCCCGGGGCGCCGACCCTGAAAGGAATCGTCGTAGGCAACAAATCCTTCGAGGGTGGTCGGGCCATCCTTGTATTCAACCGTTTTCGTGATCACCGCGGCCCGCGTCATGCCGAAAAGCACCGGCGCCAGAAACAAAATCATCACCAGTTTCATCCGTAACTCCTTTCTCCGTTCCTGTGCCATTTCAATGGATATACGGGGCCTCTGCGCGTATATCGCTCTCAAAATAATCGGAGCCGGCGATCGGGCTGATTCCGCCCTTCGCACCTGGAATGGCTTGGTTATTTGCGCCAATAAGACCATGATACCGTAGCGTGGCGGGATATGAGCGGGACGCCAATGCTCGGAGACGGGAGACCCGGCCCGGCCGCAGAAACGATTTGGCAAAAATGGGTTGCATGCATAAGACGAACCCAATTTCTGGGGCGCCTGCGAAAATGCTTTGGTAAATGCCATTCAAATGCCACACAATCAGATAGGAGCCTGAGAGCCGAACGCGTTTACCGTTAATGTCGTGGTGAAAGGCATCCGAACGGGTTTGGCACCAGTGGGGGGCAAGTGGAGTGAGTTTGGGAACGGCCCGCGGTATAATGCCGATCCCAACGGTACGCTCCCGGCGCAAAAGATTTTCATTGACAGCCCGGCGGAGGAATATTAAATATTGGATACTAATTCGGGTATGTGGATCGGGCTGTGGCGTCTTGCGAAGGAGGCCATATGAATGACAAGAATATGAAATTGAATCCGCTGACCGGTATGGAAGCTGATCTTTTGCATATCCATCCGGAGTGGAAGATCGACCCGGGAATCCTGCTGCGCTTCAAAGATGATGAGTTGCGTACCATCATACGCGCTCGGATGAAATACCTGGCCGAGGCGGCGAAACTCGAGGGCAAAATGATGGAGCTGAAGGCCAAGATGTTTGAGGAAATGGCAGGTGCCACAGGAAGGTGAGCCGGAGGCGGCAAACGGCTCTCAGCCGCCGGTCACCTCATGCACGGGCACGACTTTGTCGCAGCAACAGAACGTTTGAATCACCGACCCACAGCTCTCCCATACCTGAAGAAAGGATCATGATGCATCGTCCCATATTTTTTGTGGCGTTTCAGGAGCAGGATAACCTCGGCGTGGGCTATCTGGCTTCGGTCGTGAGAGAGGCCGGCTACGCCATCAAAGTAATCGACTTCCGCCTGGGACGTGAATTCATTCTGGAAAAAATCCGGGAACATGATCCGTTGGTGGTGGGTTTTTCAATCATCTTTCAATACAATATTTCAGAGTTTCGTGATCTGATCGAATATCTCCGTGACCAGCAAGTCGGTTGCCATTTCTGTGCCGGCGGGCATTACCCCAGCCTCCGCTATGCCGAACTCCTGGACTACATCCCTCAGCTCGATTCGGTCGTCCTGTTCGAGGGGGAATATACGTTTCTCGAGTTGGTGCAGGCCCTGGACGCCGGCGGCGATTGGCGACAAATTACCGGCGTTGCATATCGGCAGAACGGGTCGGCGACCGCCAATCCGCTCCGTCCCCTGGAGGATGATCTTGACAATTTTCCAACCCCGGCCCGAACGTCGCTTAGGGAATATGCCCTCGGCAGGAAATACGCAACCCTCCTGGCCGGTCGGGGATGCGCCCATAACTGTTCGTACTGCAGCATTCGCAGGTTTTATTCCTGCCCGCCGGGAAAGATAAAACGATTGCGGCGCCCGGGGATGGTGACGCTCGAAATGGAGCTCCTCCACCAGCAGATGGACGCCTCGGTCTTTATGTTTCAGGACGACGATTTTCCCGTCGCGGGCAACATCGGTCGCGATTGGACGGCGGAGTTCTGCGATCATCTCCGGGCGAAAGGCCTGGCCGATACGACGCTGTTTAAAATCAATTGCCGGCCCGACGAGGTCGATGAGGATCTATTTGCGCTGCTGCGATCGCACGGCTTGTTCTTGGTTTATCTGGGCATCGAATCGGGCACCGATGAAGGCCTGCGTCTCATGAACAAGCGGGCGACGGTGCGCGATAATTTGACCGCCGTCGATACCCTGAAACGGCTCGATATCGACGCCGACTATGGCTTCATGCTGTTTGATCCCTCAAGCACGTATGAGTCGGTGCGCAATAACCTGAAATTCCTCGACCAGGTCTGCCGCGACGGATTTATGCCCATCAATTTCTGCAAGATGCTCCCCTATGCGGGCACTCAGGTCGAGCAGGAGATGGCGAAGGCGGGCCGCCTGAAAGGAAAGGCCGGGTTTATCGATTATGATTTCCTGGACGAATCTCTCGACCACCTCTTTGCCTTTGTCAGCAAGTCCTTCTACGAATGGATAATGAGCCGCGACGGACTACTCAATATGCAGCGATGGACGCGATATCATCTGGCCATATATCGGAAGTACCTCCCCGCCGATCCCGAATTTGACCGGCTTCGCGAAGAGACGAGAATGATCGTCGACGCGAGTAACCATTTCATGCTCGACACGCTGGGACGGATGGGCGACGTCTTTGAGCGAGCCCCTGCGGCTGATTATGACCCGGAGGCCCTGGCGTCCATAAAGTCGGAGATCAACGATTTTCATTCGCGCCACACGAAGAAACTCGACGCCGTTCTTTCTGGAATCGGGGATCTTGCCGCCGCGCATGGAAGCGAATTACGCTCGCGGTAACGCCGTCATGCAACCCGATCATCACCTCGTCTGCCTTGATCCAAACGACCGCCGCGGGGATATCTCTTTTCAGGTGCAACCGACGTGACCGAAGAGTTGGCGATCCCCTGACGGAGGACGGGACTCGCCGCAAGCGGTTCCGCATAAGGCCGGCAGCGTCGGGTCTACGATTCCCCCAAATATGCCTGCCGGACTTCGTCGTTTTTCGCAATCTCGGCCGCCGGGCCGTGGAGGCGAATCTCGCCCGTCTCCAGCACATAGGCATAATCGGCCACGCTCAGCGCCATCCGGGCGTTCTGTTCCACCAACAGGATCGTCGTCCCCAGTTCGCGATTGATCTCGACGATCTTCTCAAAGATGGTGCGGACCAGAATCGGCGCGATCCCCAGCGAGGGTTCATCGAGCAGCAGCAGGCGGGGGCGGGCCAGCAGGGCGCGGGCGATCGCCAGCATCTGCTGCTCTCCCCCGGAAAGTTTCCCGCCCGGCTGATCGATCCGCTCCTTGAGCTTGGGGAACATGGCGAAGACATACTCCATATCCCGGGCGATCTCCTCAGCATCGCGCCGCAGATAGGCTCCCATGGCCAGGTTCTCCCGCGCCGTCAAATTGGCGAAGATCATCCGCCCCTCGGGCGCCTGTGAAATCCCCGCCGCGACGATCCGGTGCGGAGGCCAGGCCGAGATATCCCGCCCGTCAAAGCGAATTCGCCCGCCGGACGGCTTGATGATGCCGGAGATGGTTCGCAACGTCGTGGTCTTGCCGGAACCGTTGGCCCCGATCAGGGCCGCAATCTGACCCGGCGCCACGGCCAGCGATATCCCTTTCACGGCGCGAACCGCCCCATAGGCGACCATCAGATTATCAAGCTCCAGCATCATGGCTGCACCGGCTCGCCCAGATAGGCCTCAATGACTCTGGGGTCGCGTTGTATCTCTTGTGGCGCCCCTTCGGCGATCTTGACGCCGTAATCCAGTACTGCTATGCGACGGCAGATTCCCATGACCACGCTCATGTCGTGCTCGATCAGCAGCACCGCACAACCGTAGCGCTCCTTGGCTGAGCCGATCAGTTCCATCAAAGCCCGTTTCTCCGAGGGATTCATTCCGGCCGCCGGTTCATCCAGGAGCAGAAGCCGCGGCCGGGTCGCCAGCGCCCGGACGATTTCCACGCGCCGTTGATCTCCATACGGCAGCGCGGTCGCCAATTCATCACGGACGTGCGCCAGGTTGAAAAACTCCAGCACCTCCATGATGGCGTCATGGATGGCTTGCTCTTCGCGATAATAGCTCCCCGGCTGCACCACCGCCCGGCCGAAGCCGTAGGTGATCGTCTTCTGGAGCGCCACCTGAACCGTTTCGTACACGGTCAGCGATGGGAATAGGCGGATATTCTGAAAGGTGCGGGCGATTCCCCGCTGGGCAATGCGGGGAGGCCTCAGGCCGGCGATATCATGACCGTCAAAATGGACCTGCCCCGAGGCCGGTTGGTATATGCCGGTGATCAGGTTAAAGACAGTGGTCTTGCCGGCCCCGTTCGGCCCGATCAATCCCACCAGGGCATCCGGCTCAAGGTCCAGGTCAAGCTCGGCGACCGCCACCAGCCCGCCGAAGCGAACGGTGCAACTGCGCAATGACAGAAGCGGCGTCACGCCGTCCCCTTCCGGGAGGGGGTCGACCGCCGCATCAGGTGCCGCACCAGCCGTTTCAGGTCGAGCCTCTGTCCGAATAATCCCTGAGGCCGACTGATCATGATCACGACCAGCAGCAGGGCGTAGATCACCATCCGATATTGGGCCACCGCCCGCAACGCCTCGGGCAGGATGGTCAGGATGGCGGCGGCCACAATCACGCCGGCGATGTTCCCCATGCCGCCGACGACCACCATCACGACAATTTCAAACGATCGCAGGAACCCAAACTGTGAAGGATTAATATAGGTAACAAAGTGAGCGTACAACCCGCCGGCGATTCCCGCAAAGAAAGCTCCCGTGACGAAGGCGACGATCTTGTATCGGGTGGCGTCCACGCCGACTGCCTCGGCGGCGATTTCATCGTCGCGAACCGCCAGAAATCCTTTGCCATAGGTGGAGTTGACCAAGTTGGCAATGGTAAACACGACCACCGCCACGGCGGCATAGACCCAAAAGAAGTCGGCCAGCTTGGCAATCCCGGTGAACCCGCGGGAGGCGCCGAGAAAATCGAGACTCTGAATGATGACGCGGATTATCTCCCCCAGGCCCAGCGTGGTGATGGCCAGATAATCGCCCTTCAGTCGAAGGCTGGGAATCCCGACCAACAGGCCGAAGAACGAGGCCACCAGGCCGCCGCAGATCAGCGCCAAGGCAAAGAGCGGGTAGGCCGCCATCGTCTGGGGCGCCAAGTGCATCGCCGACGTAATAACGGCCGAGGTATAGGCCCCCAACGCCATGAATCCGGCATGGCCCAGCGAAAATTGCCCGGCGAAACCATTGATCAAATTCAAGCTCGAGGCCAGCACGACGTTGATTCCGATATAGATGATAATCTGGTAATAATAGGGTCCGATCGAGGTCTCGAACTGGGCCATGATGCCGGCTGCCGCCAGCGCCGCTATCAGATATAGTTTCGAGCGATGACGTGTCATACGCCGCTATACCTTCTCCGCCTCATGACGGCCCAGAATACCGGACGGTCTGAAGAGCAGGATAAGAATGAGAACGGCAAAAGAGATGGCGTCACGGTACACCGGCGAGATATAGCCGGTGACCAGCGTCTCCAGCAGGCCGATGATCAACCCTCCCAGGGCGGCGCCATAAAGGTTGCCGATGCCGCCGAGCACCGCCGCCACGAAGGCCTTAAGCCCGGGAAATAAACCCATCAGGGGATTGATGCTGGGGTAAACCGTGGCATACAGCATGGCGGCCGCCGCCGCCAGGCCCGAGCCCAGCGCAAACGTGAACGAAATCACGGAGTCGATATTGATTCCCATCAGGCTGGCGGCGCGGTGATCAAACGACACCGCGCGCATGGCCGTTCCCATCCGCGTCCGGAAGACGACGTACCGCAGAAGCAGCATCACGGCCAGCGCAGTTCCGATGACCACCAGGGAATTGGAGTTCAGCACCAGGTACTTCGAATTGACGATCATGGTCGACGGGACCAGGGAGGGAAACGGCTTGGGATCGGGGCCGAACACCAATTGGCCGCCGTACTCCAGAAAAAGCGAGACCCCGATGGCGGTGATGAGCATGGTCAGCTTGGGACGCGACCGCAACGGCCGGTAGGCCAAGCGTTCGATCGCCGCCCCCAGGATGGCGCAGACCGCCATGGCCACCAGCAGCACGAGAATGGCCGTCAATAGGCCCGAGCCGGCGGCGACCGGGGCCAGGAGCGGAGCCATATAGAAGCCGACGAAAGCCCCGATCATGAACACGTCGCCGTGGGCGAAATTGATGAATCGAAGAATGCCGTAGACCATGGTGTATCCCAGGGCGATCAGCGCGTAGATACTGCCCATGGAAACACCGTTGATGATTTGTTGGAGCAGTTCGCTCATGGCCTGGGCACTGGTCCGGCTATGGCTGGATAGTCTCCTTGTACGTCATCCGGCCGTCGACGACGGCGATGACCACGATCGGTTTTCGGGCGTTGCGGTCGCGGTCGATCGTGATGGTACCAGTCACTCCCCGGAAATCCCGGGTCGCCTTCAGCGCGTCACGGATACTCGCCCCCTCAACGCTGCCCGCCCGCCGAATGGCGTCGAACAAAATAAGCCCGGCGTCGTAACCGAGTGCCGCAAAGGCGTCTGGCTTGCCATTATAAAGCGCGGTGTATTTCCGGACAAAGTTCTGCACTACCGAATCGGGATCATCGGCGGTATAAGCCGTGCTGAAATAGGTGTTGTTCATAGACGGGCCGCCGATCTCGATCAGCTTGGCCGAATCCCAGCCGTCACCGCCGACAAACGGCATGGTCATGTTTAATTCGCGCGCCTGCTTGACGATCAAGGCCGCCTCGGTGTAATACCCCGGGACGATGACCGCCTCCGGTTCGGCCCCCTTCAGGGCCGTCAGTTGGGCCTTGAAATCGATGTCCCCTTCGCTGTACGCCTGCGTCGCGACGACCGTGCCGCCCAAGGCGAGAAAAGTCTCCTCGAAGTATTGCGCCAGCCCGACGCTATAATCGTTCTTGATGTCCTTGAGAATGGCCACCTTCCGCAAACCCAGGGAATTATAGACAAACCGCGCCATCACATCCCCCTGAAAGGGATCGATATAGCAGACGCGGAAGATATAGTCCCCCTTCTTGGTCACTTCCGGATTGGTGGAGGCGTTGGACACCATGGGAACGCCGTTGGCCTGGCAGATCGGAGCAGCCGCCAGGCTGCGGGAAGCCGCCACCTCGCCGATGACC
>CAZPEV010000060.1:0-16730 GCA_964585635.1 uncultured Ignavibacteriales bacterium | reverse complement strand
TCCCGATCGATGCCGGCACCGGTGGTTATATCAAATCGTATCCCATGGCCCGGGCAAGTAACGACGCCGCCATGAACTGTTCCCTGGCTCAGATCGGCCCCGGCATGAGGACACGTGCTTGATATGCCGTAGAAGCGGCCGACGACGTCATAAACCGCCGTGCGGTCGACATCCAGGCCATAGGTACGGCAACCATTGGCCGGGATATCGCTGGTCGGGCCAAGTGCGTGACGGATCGGCATATTCATCCTTATCAGGGAAGCATTCAGGATTGCGATGTTTGCCGCTCATCGGACATCGGCTGCCGCGATTTCCTGCCCGGCCGCACCACCTCGGCCTGCCCCCGCGAAAGGGCGACGAGGCGGTCGACGACTTCCTCGACCAGAAAGTCGGGGGTCGAGGCGCCGGCCGTCAGGCCGACCGTGCGGATATCATCCAGCCAACCGTGATCGAGTTCCTCGGCGGAATCTATCAGGTAAGCCCGCTTGCAGATCGCCTCGGAAATATTACGCAATCGCTTGGAATTGGCCGAACTGGATGATCCCACGACCAGCATCAGGTCGACTTCGGGCGCCAGATCCAGCACCGCCGCCTGCCGCTGGCCGGTGGCGTCGCAGATGGTATTGAATATCTCGATACCCGGCAGGAGACGGGCGGCCTCTTTGCTGACGCGCTCGAAGTCGGAGACGTGGCGGTGGTCTGCGAGGTCAGGGCGAATCGCCGACCGTTCGCCGGCAGAGAATGAAGCTGTTCGATGGCATGGACCACCGTGACTCGGCCGTCCGGCGCCTGGCCCACGACGCCCTTGGTTTCATCATGATTCGGGTCGCCGTAATGGATAATCTGATACCCGTTATCGATCAGGCGGTGTACGATCTTATGGATGCGGATGACCAATGGACAGGTGGCGTCGATGACCTTCAACCCGCGTTTCTCGGCCTCGGCGAACCAGGCCGGCGGCGCCCCATGAGCGGAAATGATCACGGTTCCATCGGGAGCATCGGCCACCGAGAGAACCGTGCCGACGCCATCCTCGGTCAACTGCCTGACGACGGCGTCGTTGTGGACGATCTCATTGATGACCGAGACGGGGCCGGGCTCCATCCGGCCGGTCTCCTCGGCAATTTTAATGGCTCGCTTCACCCCCATACAGAATCCATAGTGACGAGCCAGTATGATCTTTTCCAGCCGGATGGCCATACACCGTCACTTCTTTCCTTCAGGCACAGGTGTTACGCAGAAGCGGCGCGAGAAATAAGTGTGAAGAAAGGTGGAGCCGGTCAATTCCGGGTGAAAGGCCGACACCAAGGCACTCACCTGACTCAAAAGCACGGGGTCATCGCCACGGGTCAGGAGCGTCGTCACTTGATCTCCTGTCCAGGTGACACGCGGCGCCCGGATGAAGACCAGGTCGAGCGGCTCGGTCCGGCCATCCAGCGAAAGGTGCGACGGTATCACCGTGGAAAAGAACTGCCGACCATACCCGTTGCGGTCGACCGCGATATCGATCGCCCCATAGGGGCGGATCGAGCCATCATCGACCCGCGCCGCCAAGAGCACCATTCCGGCGCAGGTCCCCCAGACCGGATGGGAGTGAATGAAGGCCGCCAGGGTCTCCGCCATCCCCAGACGCTGGAGCAGATCGGCAATGACGGTTGATTCCCCGCCCGGGATTATCAGCCGGTCGATACGCGCGAAGTCTTCGGCCCGACGGACCGCCAGCGTGCCGACCCCGATGCGGCCAAGGACCTGCTGGTGTTTCTGATAGTCGCCCTGGAGAGCCAGCACTCCCACCACCGGAGAACGATCGGTCATCGCGTATGCAGAAGCTCCGTCTGGTCGATGGATGCCACGCTGCGGCCTTTCATGCCGGCGCCGATGCCGCGCGACACAACCGCCAGTTCCGCCGGATTATCATAACGAGCCACCGCCGTAACGATGGCCCGCGCCATTTTGGCCGGATTCTGCGACTTGAAAATACCGGAGCCGACAAAGACCGATTCCGCGCCCAACTGCATCACCAACGAGGCGTCGGCCGGAGTGGCCACACCGCCCGCGGCAAAATTCGGCACCGGCAATCTGCCTAGCTCGGCCACTTTGATCACCAGGTTCAATGGCGCCGCCAGCTCTTTCGCCCGCGAAGGCAGTTCATCCTTGCTCAACACGGTCAATTCCTTGATCTGGCGGTTGATCAGGCGCAGGTGGCGGACCGCCTCGGACACGTCTCCGGTACCGGCCTCCCCCTTGGTTCGAATCATCGCAGCCCCCTCGCCGATACGGCGCAGAGCTTCCGAAAGGCTGCGGCAGCCGCAAACAAACGGAACCGTGAACAGATGCTTGTCAATATGATTCTCATAATCGGCCGGGGTCAACACTTCGGACTCGTCGACGAAGTCCACTTCCAGCGCCTGTAAAATCTGCGCCTCCGCAAAATGCCCGATCCGGCATTTGGCCATGACCGGAATCGTCACCATCTTCTTGATCGCCTCGATCACGACCGGGTCGGCCATCCGGGCCACGCCGCCCTCGGCGCGGATATCGGCCGGGACCTTCTCCAGGGCCATGACCGCCACGGCGCCGGCGTCCTCGGCGATCTTGGCCTGCTCGGCGGTGGTGACATCCATGATGACGCCGTTGCGCAGCATCTCCGCCAAACCGATCTTGACGGTCATCGGATCTTTATGTTCAGCCATATTCACCTCTCCCGGCATGGAATGCCATGCCCCGTGTCGCCCGATTTCGCCTCACCCTGCCTGTTGTTATTTTCCTTTCCTGCGGCCCCAAAGCCGCGCGTTGAGCATGAGCCGGAAACAAGATATACTAACGGCAGGCCAAACGCAAGAGGTGCCTGGAATCATCCCTCGGACAGCGGGCGGATGATGGCAATACTGAAATAGGAAGGCCGCCGGGTCACTTTTGCCTGATCAATCCCGGCGGCCCATGATTCCATATCCTTTTCGACGGCCTGTGGGAGAAGCCGCCCGTAAACAGGTCTCGGCGGTAACCGACGAAGCGGCTATTGCCGCCCGCCGTTGAGACCGCCGAACGTCTGCTTCTTCAGAGCCTTATGTATCAATTCCTGCTGCTTGACAAAAAACGGCCTGATTTCGCACCCTTTTTCCCGGGTGCAGTCGCAATGGCCGCCATCGACACAGAGGTTGACGGCCACCGGCCCCTCCATGGCCTCGATCACTTCCAGAAAGGAAATCTCTTTGGCCGGACGGGCCAAACGATACCCGCCGGTGACTCCCTGGAAAGAAACCAATAAACCGGCGCGGGTCAATTCCTTCAATATCTTGGCCAAAAACTCCCGGGGAATCGCGCGCGACTTGGCTATCCGGCCGATCGAGGCTAATTCACCCTTTTTCAACTGTGCCACATAGGCGACGGCACGAAGCGCGTAGTCTGCTTTTCTCGAAAGTTGCATACTCTGTTCCGACCCTTAGTCTCTAAATGGTTCCATCTCCGGCATCGTCGGAGCGCCAACGAGCCGCGCCCAAACTGTCAAACACCGCCTTCCCGCCACAACAGGGCCGGGAATACATTCAGATATACGCAAACATAGCTCACTCTGCCCAATTTTTCCATCTATTTTTCGCCCCTTTTTGTCGGTTTTTTGGGGCGCGGCTCCGCTTCGGGAACCACCGCGGCGATTACCGGTTATGAATAATGAAGATAAAATGAATAACATGGGCTGAAATCGGCCATTAATGCTTGCCAAGCCGGGAAATTTGTTTATCTTGATCCCGGACTTAACTGGTCGGAGATTGTATTAGTCGGAGATCGGAGAAACCTTGTTGGCCTTGTCAAAGAAAAGCGAATACGGCCTGATGGCGTTGACTTATCTGTCCGGCTTGGGGCGGGAGAACTGGGCCAACGTCTCTGAAATCGCGACCGCCTCGGCCGTGCCGCGCGAGCTGTTGGCCAAGATCTTGTCGGTGCTGGTTAAGGCTGGATTGGCGGAGTCGGCCTCCGGTCCTCTGGGCGGGTTTCGACTGGCCCGTCCGGCGGCGACCGTGTCGCTGGGGGATATTCTTCGAGCCCTGGAGAAAAAATCGGGGATGATTGATTGTGCCCTGGGGCGCCAAAAATGTCGCCGCCCGGGAGCATGCACGATCCGCGGGCCGATGTTCAGGGTGCATGAGAAAATCAGCCGGGTATTTGACGAAACCAAGCTGGCCGACCTGATGACGGCCTTTGAAGTCGAATAGGTCAACGTGAAGCGATGAAAACCGGCGTTCGAAGAGACGCAGTGCGGAGGAAGTGAAACTATGAAGTTCCCGATATACATGGATTACCAGGCCACCACTCCCGTGGATTCTCGGGTACTAGAGGCGATGCTGCCGTACTTCACCGAAATCTTCGGCAATCCGGCCAGCCGGAACCATGCCTTTGGATGGAAAGCCGAGGAAGCGGTTGAGGCCTCCCGAGAGATCATCGGTCAGGCAATCGGCGCTTCCGGACGGGAGCTTGTCTTTACCAGCGGCGCCACCGAATCGAACAACATCGCGCTCAAGGGGATCGCCGAAATGTACGCCTCCCAGGGGGATCATATTATCACGCTGACGACCGAGCATCCCTCGATTTTGGACACCGCCGCACGGCTCGAGCGGCAGGGAAAACGGATCACCTTCCTGCCGGTTCAAAAGGATGGCTTGGTCGACCTGGATCAATTGCGGAGAGCGATTACCGACCAGACCATCTTGATAACGATCATGGCGGCCAACAACGAAATCGGCGTTATCCAGCCGCTGGCCGAAATCGGCGCGATCGCCCGAGAGCACGGGGTCTTGTTCCATACCGACGCGACCCAGGCGGTCGGCAAAGTTCCCCTGGCGGTGGATGAGATGCATCTCGACCTGGTGTCGTTTACGGCCCATAAAATATACGGGCCAAAGGGAATCGGCGCCTTGTATGTACGCCGCAAGAACCCCCGAGTCCGATGCGCACCGCTTATGGACGGCGGCGGGCACGAGCGCGGGATGCGCTCCGGAACGCTGAACGTCCCCGGCATCGTCGGTTTCGCCAAGGCCATTACCCTGGCGATGGCTGAAAGGGAAACGGAAGCCGCGCGGTTGATCGGTCTGCGCGACAAGCTGAAAGAAATGATTATGGGACAACTGGACGCCGTCTACCTCAACGGCCACCCCGACCGGCGCCTGCCGGGAAACCTCAACCTCAGCTTTGCCTATGTGGAAGGGGAATCGCTGCTCCTGGAGATGAGCGACGTCGCCCTCTCCTCCGGCTCGGCCTGTGCCTCGGCAACCCTGGACGCTTCACATGTTCTTTTGGCGCTGGGAGTCGATATTGAGTTGGCGCACTCCTCCATCCGGTTCGGCCTGGGCCGGTTCACGACCGAGGAAGAGGTGGCCTACGTCGGTAAGAAAATCGTCATGGCCGTCAATCGGTTGCGCGAAATGTCGCCGCTGTATGAGATGGCCAAGCAGGGAGTCGACCTGAAGTCGGTTTCCTGGACGGAACATTGATAGACGTAATGATCGGGAGATAGAGACCATGACATATTCAGACAAGGTCATCGACTATTTCAGAAATCCCCGCAACATGGGGTCGCTGGACAAGTCCGATCCCTCGGTCGGCACCGGCGTCGTCGGCTCGCCCGAATGCGGCGACGTGATGAGGCTGCAACTGAAGATCGGCCCGAACAATGTTATCGAGGATGCCAAGTTCAAGACCTTCGGGTGCGGATCGGCGATTGCCTCCTCTTCTCTGGCGACCGAATGGGTCAAGGGGAAGACGATCGATGAGGCGCTGACGCTGAAGAACGCCGATATCGTCAACGAGCTATCGCTGCCGCCGGTAAAGATCCATTGTTCGGTGCTGGCGGAAGAAGCCCTAAAGGCAGCTCTGGCCGATTACATGAATAAGAACGGCAAGCTCGTACCGGCCGAAGCCCAGGGCGAAAAGGCCATAAAGGAAGGAGTGTCCTGATGCCGGACAATACGAGTCCGGCGGTCCGAATGGCCAACGGCGCCATCGCCTCCACCCTTACGCAGAAATCGGTTGGTGTGGCCTACACACCGGGTAGCTAAGGAAATTGCATGTCCCCCAAAGTGGTAATTGGCGATAAGGAATTGGACGTCCCGCCGGAAACCACCCTTTTGGATGCGGCGCTGGACAACGGCATCCACCTGGATCATAACTGCGGCGGTAACTGCGCCTGTTCCACCTGCCATGTCATCGTCGAAGCCGGGATGGAGAATCTGTCGGAGATGCGACCGGATGAGGAGGATATGCTTGATACGGCCGCAGGTCTCACCCTGCGGTCGCGCCTGGCCTGCCAAGCGAAGGTCAAAGGACCGGTGAAGATCAAAATACCGCCGAAACCGTAATTGTGAGCCGAGGTGGATATGGATTGGAATGACGCCGAAGATATCGGCCTGGCTCTATTTGAAGCCTCGCCGAAATTGGATCCGCTGACGATCAGGTTCACCGACTTGTATCGGATGGTAATGGAGTTGCCGGGGTTTGAGGGAAAGCCGAATGAAGTCCGCGAGGCCAGGTTGGAGGCGATTCAGATGGCCTGGCTGGACGAATACCAGAACCATTAATAAACCATCTGTCCCAACCACCTGCATCTGACAAAGGCCCGCCGGGCGGCGGGCCTTTTGTATGCCTGCGGCATCACCGGATCAGCGGCCTGGGCAAAGCGTCAATGAAACCATCAGCCCCGTTCCCAGCGGCGGGTGATCTTGATCTTCCGCCGGGCCAGTTCCCGTTCGAAAAGTATGGGGTCGACCGCCTTTTCCTGCGGCACGACGCCGCGCACGGTGATCTCGCCGCCGGCCGCCATGACGGCCATGATCGTCACCGGAAACGAGGTGCATCGCATCATTGAGGTCAGGCCGGTCTTCTTGTCCCGGCGGTCGATGATCTCCGATATCAGCCGTTTCTTCTTCCCCGCTATTCGCCCCTCGGTGACAATCCGCACCAGGGTAAGGTCAGGTTCGCTGAAACTGAGATTTTTGTCCAGGACGGCCTTGAGCACCGAGCGCGGCGAGACTTTGGCGCCGTCAGCCCCGATCATATGCCGATCAGCCAGTCCGATATCCAACATCGTCTTGAACTTGTCGCAGTGCCCGGGATAGCGGATGGTCTTATAGTCGAGATTCCTCAGGACGCGGCCGTAGGTCTGCGGCAAAGTCGAGGTGCCGCCCGACGTGGTAAACGCCTCCAGCTCTCCTATCCCTCTGAAGGACAGGCTCTCGACTTCGGTCATTGGCGGAAGGATGACTTTTCGGCCGTTGCGGATGGCCGCCACCGGCTCGCAATACTCGTTAATCAATCCCTCGGCCGAAAAGAGCATCTGGTAATTCAGCGGCGGACGAGGCCTCTGTGGCAGCCCGCCGACACGAATATGCAGCGAGGCCGGACGATCAAACCGGGCCAGGTCGCCGGCGGCGATGATCGAGACCATCCCGGGGGCCAACCCGCAGTCGGGGATTACCACGACGTCGGCTCTGCGAGCGGCCGCGTCGAGACGGAATTCCTGGGCGACGACGGTGTTGTTGCCTCCCAAGTCGAAGAAATGCGCCCCGGCGCGGATGGCCGCTTTAGCCAGACCGGGATTGTATCGATACGTCACGGCCGATATGACGGCGTCATACGAGCGGAAAAGCCGCTCCGCCCCGGCCGCATCGCCGGCGTCAAGCCGACCGGAAATCGTCTTGCGCCTGCCGTACTTTTTGGCCACCGCCTGCGCCAGCTTCCGGTCGATGTCATAAACGCCGACCTGCGCCACCCGGCTGTTGTGCGCCAGGTCATATACCGCCGCCCGGCCCATCAGGCCGGCGCCGACTACTGCAATCCTCATAGGTTGTCCTTTCCCATACTCAGTCTCAGCCGGTGAAGGTACGCGAAAACTGCCGCCTTGACAAGAAAGATACCGCCATATTAGGTTGATTCTTGACATTCGCCGACATTTCCTAAGTGGAATATAAACGAAAGGCATGGCATGAAAATCAGCAATGTTCCCTACGGCGTCACCGACTGGAGCACCGTCCCGGCGGTGGAACATAAGGGTGAAACCGGCGCCGCCTACTGGCAGACGGTGGAGGCGGGCAACCTGCGGGTGCGGATCGTGCGGTACTCCCCCGGATATCTGGCCGACCACTGGTGCAGCCGCGGGCACGTCGTCTTCGTCCTCGAGGGGGAATTGGTCAACGAATTGAAAAACGGCGCCAGGTCGGTCCTGACTCCCGGCATGAGTTATCAGGTCGAGGATGATGAAACGAATCCGCATCGTTCGCGCACGGAAACCGGCGCGACGCTGTTTATCGTGGATTAGAAAAAGGGGCGGGCACAGGCGTGCGACTCAATTATGTCTCCCCGACCGGATCGCCCGATGCGTATAGTCTGCAATAGCCATGAGGAGATTGATATGTTGAAATCGGAACAGGCGGTGCTGGTGGTCGTCGACGTACAGGGCCGGCTGGCCACGCTGATGCATCAGAAAGATGACTTCTTTCGCAACGTCGTGCGGATGATCAAGGGGGCCAAAACCCTCAGCCTGCCGATCCTGTGGAACGAACAGCTTCCCGACAAACTGGGCGATACCATTGCCGAGATTCGCCAGGAACTGCCCGACCTAAAGCCGATGGCCAAGAAGACCTTCAGTTGCTGCGGAAACGATGAATTTATGGCGAAATTGAAAGGGTTCGGCCGCAAGCAGGTGCTCCTGGTCGGTATGGAAACTCATGTCTGTGTCTACCAAACAGCCATCGATCTAATCAACGCCGGTTATGAGGTCTACCTGGTGGCCGATGCCGTTTCATCGCGCACGCTGGAAAACAAGCAGATCGGGATTGGGGCTATCAGAGACCTTGGAGCCTGTGTTACCAGCGTGGAGATGGCGCTGTTTGAGATGCTGCACACGGCTGAGGGAGATCGCTTTAGGCAGATTATCCAAATCGTGAAATAGATTCCGCCCCCTATTGCCGCAGCGGCCCGCCGGAAGCTCGGTACCAAACGCCACCGACAAAGGCGCTGTCGAGGACATAGTCGCCGTCGTCGAGCAGGCCGACGTCCTTGGCGTAGTACTCATAGTACCCTTCGGTAATATACCTGAACTCGGCGGCCGCCGGAAAGTGACCCGCCGGCACATCCTTGACGACATAACCGGAAAATCTCAGGTCGCCGGAAATATTTACGAAATAGACGGTATCGTTGGTGGTCCAGTACAGATCGGAGTTGTAATGATAGGTCTGGAGCGTGGATAGATTGAACGGAATCTTCAGCGGCGGCTCGGCCCGCAGGGAGTCATCAAGCAGGTGAACAAAGAATCCGGTGCTGTCTTTGGACCAGGCCTGAGCCGTCGTGTCGTTCTCCAGCACCCGCTTGCAGACCGCCCCAGCGATAGTCGTGTCTCCGGAGACAACCCGCCGTATTTTGCGGCTGGCAGGACCGGTGAAATACCAGGTATCGCCGTCGGCCATGGGAAAATAGGCTGAACCGTCGGTGAACCTGATCGCCTCGGTGGTGAAGCTCCAGATATGGTTCTGCGCCAGCGGCGTTCCGGCCAGATCCTTGGCGCCGACAGTGACAATCGCCGAATAGAGGGTCCCTTTGGCCAGCGGATTGGCCGGGGTAAAGGTGGCCACCCGGCTGGCATAGGTGACCGTACCAACAATACTCCCGCTCAATCCAAAGGTCGAGGTGGTGATCGTGGCCGGGTCCATATCTTTGGAGAAGGTGGCGGTAACAGCCGTGGTAACCGGCACCTCGACGGCCCCGCCGAGGGGACTGGTCGCGGTGACTCTTGGCGCACTGGTATCCGGCTTCACACCGTTCTTGTCGCCTCCCCCGCAGGAAACAAAGGCCAGGGCGAAAACCATTACGATAAGCCTTTTCACCACATGCACCGCGCATTTCCTTTCACAGCAACTGCCGCTGCTTACGGATTATCCATTCCAGCGACAAAGCGCCGATGACTATCAGAAGCAGAACCAGATTGTCCCATAGCCGTATCTCATGCCCCCGACTGACGCGGATTCGAGTCAGGTCGATCTTGTCAAGCAGGGGGACAGGATTCTTGTACGATGCGAACAGGCCGTGCGAGTTCCGGGCCGCCGCCTGCATCGCCGTCCAGTCGACGTCGCCAAAGGCGATTTCCCGGTCGATATCATCGACCGCAAACTTTCCCTCAAAGTGCCCCAGCCGGACCGTCTCGGCCATCATCGTGGCGCGATAGCTGTAGGTTCCCGGCGCCAGCGCCCCTAACTGAACGGCGTATTTCCCGGGACGAACCGGGTCGGGCAAGATTCGGGCCGAGCTGCTGTCCCCCTTATCCGAAACCACGATCAGGTCGCCGCCGGCATTTTCAATCGGCCGGAACCCTTCATCATATGCCGTTCCGGCAAAGGTCACCGCTTCTCCATTTTGGAAGACCTCTTTGGCCGGCTTGAGGCTTATCCGGTCGGATTCGTCGCCGGCGGTAAGCCATCGAATCGTGCCGCCCAGGAAATTTCCGTACGGGGCGGTCTCGGCGCCGACGCCGACCGGGAAGAACGCCCAGTGCCAGAACGGTGCGACCGCAATCGCCAGAACCTTGCCCGCCCGCACCTCACGCATCGCCATGGCGCAACCCCGCAGCCAATCACCCTCCCCCTCGACGTATGCCAGCGCCACGCCATCGGCCCGCACCGAATCGATCGGCACCGCTAGGGTAAAGGGAGGCTGGCTGGCCCAGACGGCGGCAATATCCTCGCGCGTTTCGGCCAGCTTGAGGGAAGGGTGAAAGATCATCCTCGGATCGGGTCGCAAATGGTATTTGCCGTAATGTGGCGACCGGCTCCGGCCCGATGTCAATGCCAGCGGGAACAGCGATTCCAGGCGGGAACCGGCTGCCGAACCGGCATAGACCTCTCCCATAAAAAGCAGAATCGCCCCGCCGCGGTCAGCCAGATAGGTCTTGAAGCGATCGTAATGACTGCTCAATCGTCCCAAATCGGGATCGATCATAATCACGACGTCGAAGCTGTTCAGCTTTTCCTGGGTATCGGGAAAGCGTGCTCCGAACCGGTCGCCCCCGGCGGCATCGATGACGGACACGACTTCATAATCGTCCCGGCCGGTAAGGAAGCGATTCAGAAAGGCATATTCCTGATTGATCGAGGAACTGTACAGCAGCACCCGCAGCTTGCTCTTCAGCACCCGCACGGAGAACTTCTGACGGTTGTTCTGGCGGTTTGTCTCATCGGTCTAAAAGGTAATCCTCAGGTCGAGAATCATCCGGCCGGGAGACGACGGCGTAAACGTCAGCGTGCCTTCGCCGCTTCGGCCGTCACCGGGAGGGGCCACTGTCTTTTGCGCCAGGACCTTGGCGCCGTCGGCAAGTTGCACCTGCAATTCACCGGAAACGCCGCCTCGTTGGGAATAGGTAACGGCAATCTCGGTGCGACGGCCGGCATACAAGATCTCCTTATAATCCACACGATCCAAGGAAACGTCCTCAATCCGGCTGGAATCCCCCACCGCCAGCGCCAGGATCGGCGGGCCGGATTGTGATCCCAGGTCAGCCAGGTTTTCGCCGAGGGTGGCCCGTCCATCGGATACCAAAAGCACATAATCATAGGGATTGACCGGCGTCATCTGCCGCAGTTGCGTCAGGGCATGTTCATAGTCGGTCAGTTTCCCCGACAAGCCACGGCCATCCTGGGAAACGACGAGCGACTCGGCAAAGACGTAGTAATCGACGCCCAGATTATCGCGCAGGGGCGCCAACTCCGGACCGCGAAGAACCTCGGCCGCCTTGTCCAGCCGTGACAGCCCGCCGGCGCCGCTCAACGGCAGCGTCATCGAGCGGGAACGATCCAGCAGAACCGCCAGTCGCTTCTGGAATTGCTGCGAGGTCGAAAAGGTCAGGATCGGCTGGGCCAGGGCCAGGAACAACGCCAGACAGGCGACGGCGCGCAGGCCGCTCAGGACCCACGTCATCGTGCGATTTAACGGCGGGGTGGTGCGGCGATAGTAAAGATAGACGATCGCCAGAAAGGCCAGGCAAAGAAGCACGATCAGCCACAGACCGCCGCTCAGAAACTGGACCCGAATTCCTTCCAAGCCAAACATCACTGATTATACACGCCAAGGGGTGAAAAAGGATCGGAGACAATCACACGCAATCCGGCCGACATGCCCGATTGTCGCCTAATTGTCCCGGGAGACGGTGAACGCGACCAGATCCCGCAGCGTTTGCCTGTAGATGGTGTCCTTGAACTCATCGAGAATACCGGCGGCGCGCGCCGAATAGGCCGAGGCCCTGGCATAAGCATAATCGATGCCGCCCTGTTCGGTGATGAATCTCAGCACCCGATCGATTCCGGAGCGGCGAATGCCGTTGTTCAGAAGGGCGGTCATTTCGCCGCGCACCCGGCCGGAGGAATGGCCCAGGGCATGAATCAGCGGCAGCGTCACCTTGCCCTGCGTCAGATCGACACCCAGTTCCTTGCCCGTTCTATTCGTGTCGCCGACATAATCCAAAAGGTCATCGGCAATCTGAAACGCAATCCCCATGTTCTCGCCGAAGTCGCGATATCGCCGGCGCTCCTTCAGGGAGGCCTTCTTAAGTATCGCCCCGGCTTCACACGACACGGCGAAGAGGGAGGCGGTTTTGTCGGCGATGATCTTGATATAATCCTTTTCCGGCAGATCGAAGTTGGACATCTCCTCAATCTGCCGCAGCTCGCCATAGCTGACCCGATTGGTGGCGGAACTGAGCGAACGAATCAGCTCCGGCGAGGCGGTGTCCACCATCACCCGGAAGGCGCGCGAGAAGAGAAAATCGCCCATGAGCACCGACACCAGGTTGGTCCAGCGGGCGTTGACCGTGTCCTGGCCGCGCCGAATCTCCGATTCGTCGACGACGTCGTCGTGCAGCAGAGTGGCGGTATGGATTAACTCCACCGCCAAAGCCGCGTAAATCAGCTTCGAGGTGAAAAAACCGCCGCTACGGGCGGAGAGCATCATCACCGCCGGGCGCAGGCGCTTTCCTCGAGTGGCCAGGATATGCCTCACGACCGCGCTGATGAGCACCGAGTCGGCCGCCAGCGATAAATCCAACTGCCGGTCAAAGGCCTGCATGTCCTTTGAAATCGGCCGGGTTAATTGCTGTAGGTCAATCGTTTTCATCCCCGTTCCTTAGATGATGATGATAACACCGGCCAAAAGTTAAGTCAATTAAATTCGATGAACCCCGGTCATTAAACCCTTTGCCTGTTGCCAAAGGACTTCCAATTCCTCCAGGGTCGTCTCCGAAAAAGAGCGGCCCTGTTCCTTGAGGCTCTTTTCGATAAATTCGAAGCGCTCGATAAATCGACCGACCGTCTGGCGCAGCGCGTATTCCGGATCGACGCCGATCCGGCGCGCCAGATTGACCAGGGCAAAAATCATATCGCCCAGCTCATGGACCATACCTTCCCGTTGGGCGGAATCGAACTCCGTCTCGAATTCGCCAATTTCCTCTTTGATCTTGTCGAAAATGTCGCGCGGATTTTTCCAGTCGAAACCGACGCCGGCCGCCTTCTCTCCCACCCGATACGCCAGGAGGAGCGCCGGCATCGTCTTCGGTACCCCCGCCAGTACCGATTCCTTCTCGCGGGAATCAACCTTGATCCGTTCCCACTGGTCGCGTACCTGCTCCGGATTGAGGTCCTTTTTCTCGCGGAACACGTGCGGATGACGCCGAATCAGCTTGTCGCAACTGTCGGAAGCGACGTCCTCGACTGTGAAATCATCCCGCTCCGCCGCCAGTTGGGCGTGGAAATAGACTTGCACCAGCAGGTCGCCCAACTCCTCGCGCAGTTGAGGCATCTGGCCCGACTCGATCGTTTCCACCACCTCATATGTCTCTTCAATCAGGTATGGCAGAAGACTCTTGTGCGTCTGAGCCCGATCCCACTGACAACCGTCGGCGGATCGAAGGCGCGCCATGATCGCCTGAAGCCGTTGCAGCGAAGGAAGTTTCTCCAGATTTTGATCCACCTAATCAGTCTCCATTTCGGGCCGATATTGTAATAATACGATACGGCGAAGCGTCCTGAAAGCCAAATCTATTTCTCGGCCGGGCTTGCTGTTGACTTTTCGAGCCGCCCAGGGTATTATGCCCTACTTTGAGGAGTTGAATCCTGATGGAAGAGAAGAAGGTCAAAGGAAAGCCGTACGACCCGAAGGAAACTGAGGAAGCCATCTATCAGCGATGGCTCGCCGCCGGGTACTTCAAAGGAAATCCCCGATCGGCCAAGAAAGCTTTCACGATCGTCATCCCGCCGCCCAACGTCACCGACGTGTTGCACCTGGGTCATGCCCTCAACAATACCATCCAGGATATCATCATCCGGCGCAAGCGGATGCTCGGATTCGAAGCGGAATGGCTGCCGGGCGCGGACCATGCCGGTATTGCCACCCAGGTAATCGTCGAAAAGCAGGTCGCCAAAGAGGGAATCACGCGGCGGGAAATGGGACGTGACAAGTTCCAGGAACGGGTCAGAGTCTGGGCCTACCGAAACAAGGATTTAATCCTCAATCAACTGCGGAAGATCGGCTGTTCCTGCGATTGGGAACGCACGCGGTTCACGCTCGACGATGACCTCTCACGGGCCGTCACCGAGGTTTTCCTGCGGCTCTACAAAAAGGGCCTGATCTATCGCGGCAACCGGATCGTCAACTGGTGTCCTCTGGACCAGACCTCGATCTCCGACGACGAAGTGGAACACGAGGAGATCGACAGCCACCTGTGGTACATCCGGTACAAGCTCAAGGGTAGCGACGAATATCTGACCGTCGCCACCACCCGCCCGGAGACCATGCTGGGCGACACCGCCCTGGCGGTCAATCCGGGCGACGCCCGCCTGAAGAAGCTGGTCGGCAAAACCGTCATTCTGCCCATTTTGGAGCGGGAGATTCCGATCATTGCCGATCATTATGTCGATCCGGCCTTCGGGACCGGCGTGGTCAAGGTGACCCCGGCCCATGATCCCAACGATTTTGAGATCGGACGGCGCCACGATCTGCCCCAGATCAATATCATGAATCTGGACGGCACCCTGAACGAAAACGGCGGCAAGTATAAAGGCCTGGATCGCTTCGAGGGACGGGCACAACTTCTCAAAGACCTCGAGGCCAAGGGACATCTGGTCAAGACGGAGAAGTACGCCCTCTCGGTCGGCACCCATGACCGCTGCCACACGATCATCGAACCGATGCTTTCGGAGCAGTGGTTTGTCCGCATGGAACCGTTGGCGGCGCCGGCCATCGAGGCGGTCAGATCGGGCAAGGTTCGCTTCCATCCGGAGCATTGGTCAAAGACCTACCTGCATTGGATGGAAAACATCCACGACTGGTGCATCTCGCGCCAGCTTTGGGGGGGCCACAGGATTCCGGTCTATTACTGCCAGGATTGCGGTGAAACCATCGCCGCCGCCGTCGCGCCGACGAGCTGCCCCGCCTGCGGCTCGACTAATATCCTGCAGGATGAAGATGTTCTCGATACCTGGTTTTCCTCCTGGCTTTGGCCCTTCTCGGTCTTTGGCTGGCCGGAACAGACCGATTTGCTCAAGAAGTTCTATCCCACCGACGTCCTGAGCACCGCCTCCGAAATCATCTTCCTATGGGTGGCCCGGATGGTCATGGCCGGATACGAGTTCATGGGCGACCTGCCGTTCACCGATGTCTACATCCATGGCACCGTGCGCGACACCAACGGGGTCAAGATGTCCAAATCGTTGGGGAACGGCATCGATCCGCTGTTGATCATCGATCAATACGGCGCCGACGCCATGCGCGTGTCGATCATTCTGGCCACGCCCGATGGTCAGGATCCGTGGATCGCGCAAAACAGCTTTGAATTGGGCCGCAACTTCAACAACAAACTCTGGAACGCCTCCCGGTTCGTGATCATGAATCTGGGCGACGAGCGTATCGATCTCGACGATTTGCCCAAAGACAAACTGATTCTGATCGATCACTGGATACTGTCGCGACTGGAGAAAACGATCGCAGCCGTCGATCGCGCCTGCGACGATTTCAGACTCAACACCGCCGCCCGAGTGCTGTACGACTTCGTCTGGAAAGATTTCTGCGATTGGTATATAGAGTTGATCAAGCCGCGGTTGTATGACGCCGGCGACGAGGAAAAGCTGACCGCCCGCCGGGTCGCCGGATACGTTCTCAAACGCATCCTGCTGCTGCTGCACCCCTTCGTTCCCTTCATTACCGAGGAGATCTACAATCAACTGCTCGGCCCGGCCGGGGACGGTGGTCAGCCGCCGAATATTCTCTTCGGGCCGTGGCCGACCGCCGAGACCGGCTTTGAAGACGACGCCCTCGAGGGCCGCCTGGCCCAAATCCAGACGGTCGTCAATGCCATCCGCAACGTGCGCTCGGAGATGAACGTCCCGCCCGGAAAGCGAGCCGACGTCTACATTCGGATCGATGATGATGATCTCGGCGCCGTCCTGAATCAGCATATCGATTATTATAAAGGCCTGGCCCGGATCAATCAGATCATGATCGGCCCCGACGTCAAAAAGCCGCCGATGTCGGCCTCAGCGGTCATTCCGGGGGCGGAGATATTCCTCCCCTTGGAGGGATTGATCGATATCGAAATGGAACGGACCCGGCTGAGCAAGGAATTGGAGAATCTCCGGGGCCAACTCGAGAAGTTGTCGCGGAAGCTGGCCAACGGCGACTATTTAACCAATGCGCCGGCAGAGGTGGTC
>CAZPEV010000059.1:14692-16949 GCA_964585635.1 uncultured Ignavibacteriales bacterium | reverse complement strand
CCTGGCCTCGTCTGCCGCTCGGCTTTTTGGCCGTGGTGGCGCTGGTGCTGCCGCTGGATATCATCTCCGGCAAGACCCCGCGCCGGGCGTTCGCCTCCGGATACCTGTTTGCCTTCGTCTACCAGATATGCGCCCTGTACTGGATTGCCTGGGTGACGGCCCCGGGGACAATCGCGGCGGTGGCGATCATTTCGCTCTATAACGGCTTCGTGTTCTTTCTGTATGCGGCGGTCTATCGCCGCGCCCGGTTGCTGGCGTTGGTGCTCTTGCCGATTCTCTGGGTTGGCCTGGAGTATTTCCGAACACTGCTCGAAATAGCCTTTCCCTGGACCAATCTGTCATACACGCAATGGAATTACCTGCCCTTTTTGCAGATTTGCGAATATATCGGCGACCTCGGTCTATCGCTCATTATTGTTGTTGTCAACATCCTGATCTGGCGGGCCTGGCGGGCCAAGGGGCGGCAGGCGCGGGCGGCGCTGGTGCTGGGGGCGGGGCTTCTGGTGGCGGCGCCGACCATCTACGGCGCCATGGTGCTGGCCAAAGCCCCGGCCGGGCACGATGGCCCGATTACCATCGCGCTCCTGCAAGGGAATATCGATTTGGAGACCAAGTGGGATCCGCAGCAGCGCGACGTCAGTCTGCGGATGTACGATTCGCTGGCGACGGCGGCTATGCCGGCCGATCTGCTGGTCTGGCCGGAAACGGCCGCCCCGATGTACCTGCTCAGCGATCACTCGCAGACGAAGCGGGTGCTGCAGACGGCCAAGAAGATCGGTGTGCCGATGCTGGTCGGGACCCTCGACTATCGCCTGTTGACCGATACCACCTATGAATATTTTAACGCCGCCCTGCAATTCGATCCGGACATGCGCTATCGGCCGCCATACCACAAAATGAAGCTGGTGCCGTTCGCCGAGGCGGTTTCATACGGGGAGTACCTGCCGTTTCTCGTGAATCTCTCTCTGGGGTGGTCCGATTTTACGCACGGCGTCGAGCCGCGCATATATAAGAACCCGTTCGGCTCCTATGGAACCTTGATTTGCTATGAAAGCCTGTTCCCCGAACTCGTCAATCAGAATATTCGGGAAGGGGCCGATTTCCTGGTCAACATCACCAACGATACCTGGTACGGGTACTCCTCGGGACCGTACCAGCATGCCGTCATGGTTATTTTCAGGGCGATCGAAAACCGAATCTGGATCGCCCGGGCCGCCAACAGCGGCTTCTCATTTTTTGTCGATAAGTACGGTCGCATATACAACCGGAGCAACCTGATGGAGCGGGCGGTCATCCGGGGCAAGATTTCCCCGATCAGCGGGCGGACGTTTTTTAATCGGACCGGACCGATAGTCGGCCGGACCGGCCTGTTGATGATCGCGTTCGTGTCGCTTATATTGGCGGCGGTATGGGTAAAAAGCAAAGTCTTAAGATAATCATCGGCCTCCTGCTCATTTTCCCGGCCGGCTCCGTACGGTCGTTGGACAGCACCGTCCGGGAATGGGAGAGCTTTACCTCTTTTAACCAGGTCCGCGAGATGGCGCTGTACAACGGCGCCGTTTGGGTGGCCACCTCCGGCGGAGTGGTGCGGATTGACCCGGCAACGATGACGCATCGCACCTATACCAACGTTGATGGTCTGGGAATGACCCAGGTGTATGCGTTGTATGTTGACGCCCAAAATCGCTTGTGGGTCGGAGGCCGGGGGCGATTGGTCAACTTCACCGACCCCAATCGGCCCGATGGATACCTGCTGACCGATCGGGATGGGACTCCGGTGGATATTTATGATATCACCGGCGTGCCGGGCGGCGACTCCCTTTGGCTGGCCGACCGCCTGGGCCTGACCCTGTTTTTGACGTCGGACAGCCCCGGCGATGGATTGATATTGGACAGCTATACCCGCTTCGGCGAACTGGAGCGCGACCTCCCCGTGCGTCGGGTAACCCTGAGCGCCGACAGCGTCTGGGTGGGGACCGACGAGGGTTTGGCGGTCGGCTCGCGGAATGACATCAGAGCCTTGAAGGCGCCGACCGGGTGGCGGGCATACTTCCCCAGTCAGTTGAACGATTCGTTGCGCGCCGATTCCGTGACCGGGTTGATGATGCTGCGGGATACGATCTATGTCGGCACCACCATGGGACTCTATCGTTTGGATTTCTCGGCCGGTCCACGCCTGCTCAACATGGGCGTGTATGCCAATCCGCTGGTCTATAATCTGTCCCTGTCCGGCGATTCCTTGCTGGCCCACACCGCC
>CAZPEV010000059.1:3549-14682 GCA_964585635.1 uncultured Ignavibacteriales bacterium | reverse complement strand
GACGTCTGACCGGCATGCCCGTCGACGGCATGCCGATCTGGAACACGACCGGCGGGGTGTTCGACGGCGCCAACGGGTACTGGAGCGGCAATCTGCTGTTCGGCGTTTTCCGGCAGGTGGGAACGCAGATGACCCCGTATGACGCCGGCGGGACGCCATCCAACGGCTGCAACCAGGTGATATCGGCCCAGGGCAGGGTGTGGGGCGCCTTTGGATCCGACGGTCTGGCCTACTATCAGGACAGCCGCTGGCATCGGGTCGATTCGATCAGCGGGTCGGTCATATCATTGGCGGTCGGGCCGCTGGGAGAGCTGTGGGTGGGGACGTTCGGCGGGGGCGTTTACCGCATCCTCAGCGACAGCCTGCGCCGCTTCACCGCCGCCAATTCGGCGCTGTCGGGAATCGCCGAGGCGCCCGGGTTTGTCGTCGTGCCGGACATCAGTGCCTCGGGTGAGGCGATCTGGTTCGCTGACTATCGCGGCCTAAACGGCGAGGTCGTCGC
Organism: uncultured Ignavibacteriales bacterium; assembly: GCA_964585635.1. Taxonomy (GTDB): domain Bacteria; phylum Zixibacteria; class MSB-5A5; order GN15; family JAAZOE01; genus CAZPEV01. Next base: position 14,180 of record CAZPEV010000059.1, on the reverse strand, counting down.
GGTCAATCCCTACGATCTCACCCAATGGCAGTCCTATCACAGCGCCGGTGAGGGGGCGGCGGAGCTGATGGTTACCATCGCGGCCGGCCAGGGTGTGGTCTATGCCGGGTCGGAAAATAACGGCATCTTTGCCCGGTCATATGCCGGCACGCCATTTTACGCCGGTGATGATACCCATTGGCGGTTTACCTCGGCCAATTCCGGCATAGGGTCGGACATCATTCTATCGCTTAGGATCGACCGTTATGATACCCTCTGGGTCGGAACCGCATATGGTCTGTCGCATCAATCATTGGGAGAGATATATTTCTCGAATATTACCATGCCGGACAGTTTCGGCCCGGAAGTGACGACGATAACCTTTGACCCCCAGGGATCATTATACGCCGGATCGGGCCGGGGGATAGCGGTGCGCGATATCGCCACCGGGTCGTTTGATTATTTGACCAGCCGTAATTCAGGGCTGGTTGATGACGATATCAAGGATATTTTCTACGACCGGGGCGATAACAGCTTCTGGATTTCGACCTCCGGCGGAATCTCGCGCTTGCGGCTGCCGTATGCGTTGGCGGCGGCGGACGTCGATAATGTCCTGGCCTATCCCAATCCCTTTGTGATCAGGCGCGGAGACGAGACGGTGCGATTCAATTATGCCGGCCTGGCCGAGATCCGCATTTTCACGCTGGCCGGTGAGGTGGTGCGCGAGATACCGATCACCGGGATCTGGGACGGCCGCAACGAGCGGGGCCAGCCGGTGGCCTCCGGCCTGTATATCTTTACCCTGACCGACCGTGAGGGAAAAACCGGCCGCGGGAAAATCTTCCTGGTTCGCGAGTAAATGAATTTCCGTCAGATAGATCGGCCGGCGCTGGATCAGACGGCCTGGGACGGCCTGACCGAGCCGACATCATTTTTTCTTTCCTCGGTCTGGTCCGATGTCTGGGTCGAGGCCCTGGCTCCCAGAGGAACGGCCGTTTTCCTCTGCGGCTATGACGGGCGGCGCCTGGTCGCCGGCCTGCCGGCGGTCATCACCAGACGGCTCGGCCTGCGGTCGTTCTATTCGATGCCGAACGGCACCTACGGCGGAGCGGTTTTCGCGGCGGGAATAGATGACGACGCCAGGCGGAAATTCCGTGAGGCGTTGGCCGCGTACCTGCGGCACCACCGATTCGATCGGGTCGAAATCGTCGATTTCCACGGCACGCTCACGGATTGGCCCGATAGTCCCCTGGCCGGATCAACGGCGGCCACGCATATGATCGAGCTGAAGGATGGCGCCCCGTATCGGCCGCCCGATAAGAAGATTTTGGGCCATTTGCATGCCGGACAAAAAAGCGGCGGCGAGATTGTCCGGGTGACCGACGAGAAGGGCCTGGACTCCTTTTATCGGCTGTATCGGCTGACGGAAGAACGTCACGGGCGGCGGCGACCGAGGTATACCAGACGGTTCTTCGCCTGCCTCCTGAGGCGGATGGCCGACAACCCGGCCCTCTATTGGACGGCCGTGCTCCTCGATGGCGCGATGATCGGCTCGCAGATAAATTTTATCCAGGGTAAGACGCTGTTCAATTGGCAAACCGTCTCCGATGACAAGATGCGGCGACATAAACCGAATCATCTGCTGCTTGAAGATGCCATCCGGGCGGGGATGGCGCGCGGGGTGGGGCGGATCAATCTGGGGGCATCGCCGCCCGAGGCCGATGGCCTGATCGATTATAAAGAACGCTGGGGCGGCATACGGCACGAGTATAATATCCTGTCGTATCGGTCCCGCCGGCATCGCTGGTTGAGACGATAACGTATGCTAAAGCTCCTGGTCATGGCTGACGGCCGGTCGGTGCATACCGAACGATGGTGCCGATACTTTGAAGAGGCCGGGCATGAAGTCGCCCTCTTCTCATCGGAGCCATGCCCGATACAATCTCCCCGGCGGGTCTTTTTGGGCAAAAGGCCGACGTCGATCGGGCTGTTGGACTATGCCCTGGCCGTCCGGCATGTCCGTCGGGTTGTCAGGGAGTTTCGGCCGGATATTATCAGCGCGCACTATGTTGTGTCGTACGGCTGGCTGGCCTCCTACTGCCCCACCTGCCCGGTGGCCGTGACCGCCTGGGGAAGCGATCTTTTGCGTCTGCCGCAGCGGTCGTGGATTCATCGCGCCCGCATCGCCCGGGCGCTGGCGCATGCCGCGGCTTGCACGGTCGACAATCGCAACCTCGCGGCCGTGGCCGCCCGATATATACCGCCCGGGAGGATTCATCGCGCGGTGATGGGCGTCCCGCAGCAGTTCTTTGATGCCGCCGTCAAGACCGATTTCGGGCAGCGGGGGCCGTTGCGCATCATTGCCCCGCGAGGGTTGCAGCCGGTGTACGATCCGGACACGATCATCGCCGCAGTCGCCTTAGCCAAAGATCGGGTTGAACTTCAGCTTGACCTGACGGGCGGCGGCGAGCATTTTGCCGCCATATCGAGGGCCATCGAGCAAGCATCCTTATCCGGCCGGGCCAGAATCAGACCGGTCCTACCCCACGATCAGTATGTGAATAATTTGAAGGAGTATGACGTCTATCTCTCCGCTTCGCTTTCGGATTCGACTTCGGTGTCGCTGCTCGAAGCGATGGCCGCCGGCCTGTTCCCGGTCGTCTCCGATATCGAGGGGAACCGGGAATGGATCAGAAATGGAGAGAATGGAATTCTCTTTCGTCCGGCCTCGGCGGCTTCATTGGCCGAGGCGCTGGCTTTGGCCGGGGAACGGCGCGGCACCTTTCCCGAGGCGGCGACGATCAATCGGCGGCTGGTGGCCGCTGACGGTATCTGGGAGACGAATATGAAACGAGTCGAACGGTTGTTCACGCAATTGGTGAGAGAATGGCCGGGACCGCGCTGATAATCGCCTACTACTTCCCGCCCATCGGCATGGGTGGGGTCCAGCGGATGGCCAAGCTGGCCAAGTATCTGCCGCAATTCGGCTATGAGGTCGTCGTGCTGACGGTCAAGCCGATCCGCTATTCCGCGTATGACGACACTCTGCTCGAGGAGATGCCGCCGCAGGTGCAGATCGTCCGTTCCGGCTCGCACGATCCGGCGCGGATCGCCGGCCTGCTGCACTTGCCGTTCGGGCGGGGCCATCGGGCGGCGCTGTCGGCCAAGCAGACCGGCCGGCTCTGGCCCGACTCCAAGGCCGGCTGGCGGAGTTCGGCGCTTCGGTCGGCCCGCCACATCATCGACGGGCAGCGGATAGATATAGTCCTTTCGTCATCTCCCCCGATCACCGGCCATCTGGTGGCGATGGCGCTGCAGGAGCGGTATCGTCTTCCCTGGGTGGCCGATTTCCGTGATCTGTGGGAGTCGCGCACTCCGGAAAAGCTGTATGACAGCCCGGCGCTGGTGGCCCGGGCCGGTCGCCTCCTGCGGGAAATCGTCGGCCGCGCCGATGCCGTCACTTGTGTCAACGACAGCATTGGCCGGCGACTGATGCCTGAGGCGATCACGATTGCCGGTGGTTTTGACCCGGAAGATTTTGCGAGGGTTGCCGTCGACGCCAGCCGTCCGGAGGAATCGGATCGATTCATCCTGTGCTTTATGGGCACCGTTGGTCCAATCGGCCCAATGGAGCCGTTTTTTGAGGCGGCGCAGATCGCCGCGCTTCGCGATCCGTCGTTTGCTGCCCGCCTTTGGCTCAGGATAATCGGCGCCAATGATGCCCGGATGATTCGCAACATGGCCGCCAAGTTCAATCTGGAATCACGCGTCGAGATCACCGGATATCTGGCTCATCGCGAGGCGCTCCGCCGGGCGGCCGGCGCGGCGGTGACGTTACTCAGCGTCGACGACGCTTACCCGGAAATCGGCACCGGCAAGATATTCGACTACCTGGCGCTGCCGGCCCCGACCCTGGCGGTCGCGCCCGAGGGAGGCGAGGCGGAGAAGCTGCTGCAAGCGTATCGGGGCGGCATCTGCACGCCCCCCGGCCGGCCGGAGGCGTTGGCGGAGAGCATGCTTTCCCTATATCGGGCCTGGTTGCGGGGCGAGCGATGGATCAAGGGGGAGATGTCGTCGTTCACGCGGCCGGAGTCTGCCCGGACCTTTGCCGCTCTATTTGACAGGATCATCAATGCCAAAAGGTAGAGGCTTGGCGGCGGTCATCATTTCCTTTCACGGCCGGGAATTCATTGCCGACTGCCTGAATACCCTCAAAGCCGACCTGGTCGCCTGCGAGCATGAGATCATCATCGTGGACAATCATTCCACCGACGGCACGGTGGAGTATATCGAGGCCAATCATCCCGATGTGACCCTGATCCGAAATGATCGCAATCGCGGCTTTGCCCGGGCGGTCAATCAGGGGATTGAGGCGGCTCACCATGAGTTGCTCTGGCTGCTGAATCAGGATATCCGCATCCGGCCGGGTTGCCTGGCGGCGCTGCTGGACTGCCATGATCACTTGGAGCGGCCGGGAGTGATCGGGCCGATGTTGGTCGGATTCGACGGCCTGCTTCAGCGGCAATGCCGGCGATTTCCGCGCTACCGGTATCTCTTTTTCGAATTGACCGGCCTGGCCTACCTGTTCCCCCGGTCGGGTCTGTTCAACGGCTGGAAGATGGGGGAGTTTGATCACACGACCTCGCGGCCGGTCGACCAGCCGATGGGGGCGGCGATGCTGGTGGCGCGGAGATGTATCGATCAGGTCGGCGCGCTGGATGAATCGTTCGGGGTCTTCTTTAACGACGTCGACCTTTGCCGCCGTCTGCATCAGGCGGGATACACGAACTACTATTGCGCCCAAGCCGTCATAGAGCATTTCGCGGGTGGGTCGGTGTCGCGCCGGAAACCGAAGATGGTCTGGCTGTCGCATCTCGGTTTGTTTCGATATTTGCAGAAGTGGGAGCGGCGGAGCCGGCGACCGGCGTGGCTCCGATTGGCCCGATTACCGGTGCTCTATCTCACCGGATTGGTGCTGCTTTTGGCGGCCGTTCCGCGATCAATCTACCATTATTACGCCAGATCAATTACCTGATCAATATCATCTTCCTGACCGCGGTTCCCGCCGTCGAGCGCAGGCGGTAGAGATAGACGCCGCTGGCGACCGGTTGACCATCATCATCGGTCCCATTCCACTGCACCTGGTGACGGCCGGCCGCCAGGGGTCGGTCGACCAGGGTGGTGACCAGTCTTCCGAGGACATCATAGATCACCAGGTTGACCGGTGCGCCATGCGTCAGGCTGAAGCCGATCGTCGTCGAGGGATTGAAGGGGTTGGGCGCGTTCTGGTCCAGCGCCAAGGCGGCCGGCAGGGGAGAGTCATCGTCATCGACGTCGGCCGTGAGGGAGGGATACACGGTGCGCGCGGCCGCGATGGCGCCGGGTGAATAGACCGTCAGTTGTATCGCGGCGGTATCCCCGGCCGGCGGATAAACCTGGGCGTTGCCGTCGCCGTCGGTGTAGACCGTCTCACCGATCGAATCATCCAGGGTGACCGTAACCGCCTGGCCGGTCAGCGCCGAATCCCCGCTGGTGACCCGCAAAGCAATGGGATGGTTCGGCGAATAGTAGTCGGGGACCGCCAGCGTTACCTCCGCGGGTGAGGTGAGGTATAGCCGCAGCGACGGGTCGCCGAGAAAGAGCTGGCCATAAATCTGATCCCGATAGTACGGATAGTCCAGCCACGACCGGGCCATAGCCGCGGCGGGGTAGCCGGCGGCGTCGGAAAACAGGTGACGGTAGAACGACGCCATCAGCTTGTAACTGGTGGCTATCCAGCCCCAGCGGGAAAAGGCGACCATCCCGATGGCGCCGGCCGAATCAAGGCCCAGAAGATCCTCCACCACCGAGGGCACGGTGAGACCGTACAGGATGTCACCGTCGAAGGCCCCCTGTTCGCAGGCGATGGAATAGTAAAAGCCGGTCTTCTCATTTCGAGGCAGACGGCCAAACCCGGCGTTGGCGCCGTCTCCCTGACCGGTAAAGATGTAGGTCTTGGGATACTGGTTATAGCCGCTGGAGTTGAGAATGAACCCGTCCGGCCGTCCATGGGCCAGGACGTTGATCAGGCCGTACCCCTCGGACAGTGCCGCCAGGGCGTCGTCCGCCGATGGTCCCACCGGGCTGGGGGCGTCGCCGGTGGGCGTTTCGGCCACCCGTTCGCACTCGGTCGCGAAACCGTCCGGGAAGGCGGCGGCCACGTTATACTGCTGGCCCCCGGTGAAATAGTCGCGCATTTGATCCGAACAGAAAAAGGCCGTGCGGGTGAGGTACCCTCGGTCGCCGGCTCCCGGCTGAAAGAGATAGCTGCGGAGTTTGTCGGTGAAAGCCGCGACCTGCTCCGGCCGGCTGAACGGCAGCCGCCCGACAGCCAGTTCCGGGCCGATATCCGGCCGGTCATCGGTCGGTTCCCCCCAGATACCGTCGCCGTCGACGTCCCAGTCGCCGGTGCAATCGGCAAAGTAAAGGTCGCAGATCATCTGATTATTCAGGCTCGGGATGGTATCGGTGTTGCAGTAATAGGCGTACCGAACCGGCACCTGAGTCTCGTCACCTCCCAGCACGACATATCGCCCGCCCGCCTGATAGAAATCTTTGAGATAGTTGCGTAGCGCCTCCGCCTGATCGCGGCCGCCGTAGGCGCTATAGATCGAGTCGGTGACCGCCATATCGGCGTCGAAACCGGTCAATCGTTTCAGGTAAACCAGGCTCGACCAGGCCTCAGCCAAATCCGGCGAGGCGATGATGACCCAATCGCCGCCAAGCGGACAACCGGGAATTTCCCCGGAGGAGGATGATGACGACCGTTTCATGATGGGGGCGAAGAAGAGGTTCTCGTCGGGAGGCATGCCCGCCGTCATCATCGGTGCGGGATCGTCGATGGCCAACTCGATCTCGCGATTGACAATCAGTCGGCCGTCGGCCAAAAACTGCACCGGAAAGACCGCGACCGACCAGATCAGGCAACCGGCCCTCTGCTGCACGGCCGCCAGGCAGGGGACCGCCGGATACAACCCGTCGGGGCCGGGTACGATCGGCGCCGGCGTTATCATCGGGCCGCCGTCGGAGGTCGTCTGATCGGGCGGGTTGAGCGACCAGGGAAAGGCCGGCGCGATGGTGTCGGCCGCCAGCACCCGGCCGCTGATAGGACGTGACTCATTAATATAAAATGAATAGTAATAATATGACTGGAGCGGCAGCACGGGCCGGCCGGCCTCGGCGATCAGATCGCCGCCGGGATAACGAATAATTCCGGTCGCGCGGTCAAAGACCAGGCGATCAGGTTCAAACCGAATGGTATCAATCGGGGCCGCCGAAATCCCAGCCACCGTCGCCAACAGAGCCAAAAGGCAGGCAAATCTCATTGCTTCTCCAGACCTCCGTCACGCGTTCCCACAGGGGCAGGAGTGCAATCGGGATGCCCTCCGGCTCGAAAATCATCGCCTTTTTGATTTTCTAATAAATTGTCGCGCAACAGATTAGGCCGGCAGAAAGAGAGGCCCGTGCCGTCCGCGTGGAACCGCCCTGAAAAGGATGGGACGAGTCCAACAGGTGTCGAAACATTCCCAGCGACGGAACGATTGACCGGTGAAAAAGAGGCAAAATCGGGTTATCGATTGACCCGTTGGAGGCTAGTGGTAGAACAACTTTCACTTATTCTTATTTGTTGGACGATATGAAATTACCGTCATCTTTTTTTCACTTTTTTTCTTGACAGAAATCACATTTGAAGACATTATTGCGGCGTAGTGGGAAATTGTGGGTGATTATGGGAAAGGAAGTTGCCCTTGCCGGGATTTGGCGGGACATTTAACTGTGTAATCGACGAGAAGGGTCGGCTCTCAATTCCATCCAAGATCCGTCCCGGTACCGCTGATCCCCAGAAGAAGAAAACGCGCCGGGGGATACCGGCCGGCGAGATAATGGTGCTGACGCAAGGGCTGGATGGATGTTTGTCGCTCTACCCCGAGGATGAGTGGGCCAAAATCGAAAAGCGTCTTGATACCCTGCCATTCACCCAGGGTGATTTCCGCTACTTTAATCGCCGTCTCCACCAGTACTCCAGTCGTGTTCGGATCGACAGCGCAGGACGGATTCTCATTCCCGATCCACTGCGTCAACTGGTCGGCTTGCAGAAGGAGGTGCTGGTGGTGGGCGTCAACCAGTCAATCGAGATTTGGGATCCGGCTCGTTACCAGGCCTATTTGGACAACTACGGCCGGACCTACGAAGAAGTGGCCGAAAGGCTATTCCGGAATGATACCGGCCAATAGCTTTCATCGGCCGGTATTGGCCGATGAAGCGGTCGATCATTTGGTGACTCGGCGCGATGGTATCTACGTGGATGCAACGGTCGGCGGCGGGGGGCATTCCTCACGTATTCTGTCACGGCTGGCGCCGTCGGGGCGCCTGCTGGCCATCGACCGCGACGCCGAGGCGCTCGAGGAGGCGCGGCTGCGCCTGTCGGGCGGACCGGCCCGCGTCGACCTTGTCCGGGGTGACTTCGGCCGCTTAGGGGAACTGGCACAGGCAGCAGGGATTGCAGCGGTGAGTGGCGTGCTTATCGATCCGGGAGTTTCCAGTCATCAGCTTGATACCGCCGCGCGGGGATTTTCATATCGCGATGAGGGACCATTGGACCTTCGCATGGATCAACAGGGAGAGGTGACGGGGGCGATCGTGGTCAATACCTACGCCGTCGACCGTCTGACCCGGATACTGTTCGAATTCGGCGAAGAGAGGCAGGCCGCGCGAATGGCACGGGCAATCGCGGCCGCCAGGGTGAAACGGCCGCTGGCGACCACGGCCGATTTGGCCCGCGTGATTGCGACCGTGGCCAATCCGCGCTACCTGAATCGGACCCTCTCGCGCGTCTTTCAGGCGATTCGCATCGAGGTCAATGATGAGTTGAATCAGCTTCGCCGCGGACTGGAGGCCGCGGTGGCGTTGTTGGAACCGGGAGGACGGCTGGTGGTCATCGCTTATCATTCATTGGAAGATCGCATCGTGAAGCAAATGTTTCGCGACCAATCCGGCCGTCCCGTCCCGAACGTCGCTGCCCCGTTGCGCCTGATCACCAGGAAACCGATCACGCCGTCGGCGCGCGAGGTGGACGACAACCCCCGCGCCCGGTCGGCCAAGATGCGGGTGGCGGAGAAGGTCTGAGATGGGTTCCACGGGAATGTTCATCTATCGCCGCCGTCCCCAGACCAGACGCCTGATTCGGGACCGCTACCTCCGCATCATCGGCGTGATCATCCTGATCATTGCCGTGTCGTCGGTCTACATCTACCAGCGGGTGTGGGTCAGAAATCTGGTCGTGGATATCGGGAAAATCGAAAAACGGAATGAGGCGGCGCAGGATCACCTGGCCAAGCTCGAAGCGGAATGGCTGACAGCGTCGTCAATAGCTAAGGTCGAGGAATTCATCGAGGTCAATCAACTCCATCTGGGGCCGACCAAGCCGGCGCAGAATCTGGCCCTGGAGGCGCCGCCTCTTCCGGATACCCTCATGGTTGCGGAGCGCAATCTTGACCGCGGCCGGTTTGCCGGCCTGACCACCGCCATGGACAAACTGAAGAGCAACCTTCCGGCGGTTGAAGTTAAGCCCAATCAGCTTGAAGCGGGACAGCTGTTCGAGAAGAAATGACGACCCATTACTCCAAAATACGGGTCGGGGTCGTCTTCCTGCTCTTCGTGATGACCTTTGTGCTGTTCTTCACGCGCCTGTTGTATGTGCAGGTCGTCATGGGGGAGGAACTCAAGCTGAAGGCGGAGCATCAGTTTCAGGAACTGATCGAGCTGCCGGCGGCGCGGGGCGAAATCTACGACGTGCGGGGCAACAAGGTGGCGGTCAACACCAACTTCACGTCATTGTTTGCCTACCCCCTCGGCCCGGAGGACGTCGACCGGACGTACCGGGAATTGACCTCCATTCTGGGCCGCAATCTGCGCGACCTGAAACGCAAGTATGATCTGCAGCCCAAGCGTTTCCGCTGGATCAAGCGCGGACTGACCCCGGTCGAGTTGGAACGGTTCGAGAAAAGCGCCGTGGGATGCGGTCTGTTTCTGCGTGAGGAACCGACCCGGTGTTATCCCTACGGAAACGTCGGCCAGACGCTTTTGGGATTCGTCGATATCGACGACGTCGGCCGCTCCGGCGTGGAGATGGAGATGAATGACCGGCTGAAAGGGACGCCGGGCCGGTCAATGATTCAGAAGGACGGCAAAGGGGTCGGATATCGGATCAGCGAAGTGCCGTTGAAAGCGCCGCAATCGGGCGCCTCGATCGTCCTCACCATCGACTGGGACAAGCAGCAGATCGTGGAAAAGGAGCTGGCGCTGGCGGTGCAGAAATACAAAGCCAAAGCCGGGATGGCGCTGTTCCTCGACCCCCGGACGGGCGCGATCATCGCCGCGGCCGACTGCAATCCCGCCGCCGATTCCACCCGCAAGCCGATGAAGCTGGAAGCGGTGGCGGGGGTCTTCGAGCCGGGGTCGGTCTTCAAGCTGGTCACCGCCGCCGCGGCGCTGGAAACGAACGCGGTGCAGCCGACCGATCGCTACTATGGCGAAGGGGGCACCTGGTATCTGGGGGAGCATAAGCTGCGCGACGACCACAAGTTTGAGTGGCTGACCTTTCGCGAGTCGTT
>CAZPEV010000059.1:0-3539 GCA_964585635.1 uncultured Ignavibacteriales bacterium | reverse complement strand
ATCGAATATAATTACCGGTAAGGTGGCCTACCAGGTGGGGCCGGAGCGGGTCTTCGCCATGGCGAAGAAGCTTGGTTTTGGGCGGAAGACCCGCTGCGGCCTCAACAGCGAAGCCAAAGGAGTGCTGACGGCCCCCAATCGGTGGACGCAATTCACGACCGCCACCTTTGCCATCGGCCATGGGGTGTCGGTCACGGCCCTGCAGATGGCGCAGGCCTTTGCCATCGTCGCCTCCGGCGGATATCTGAACCAGCCGTTTCTGGTCAAGGGATATATCAACCAGGACGGGGCCGTGGTGGAGCGCCACGAGGTTCATCCGGTGAAGATTCTCAACGATGCCACCGTGGCGACGCTGAAATCCTTTATGGAAGGGGTCGTGGAACGGGGCACCGGCAAGCCGCTGAAGCCGACGCCGTTCAAGATCGCCGGCAAGACCGGCACGGCCCAGAAGCCGAATTTCGAGACCGGCGGCTATTACGAGAATCGCTTCATGGGTTCGTTCGCCGGGTACTTCCCGGCCGATTCCCCGGTCGTGGCCGGCATTGTCATCCTCGATGAGGCCGAGCCGATCCATTATGGAGGATACACGGCCGGGCCGACGTTCAAAGAGATTGCCATCAAGTTTGCCGCGATCGACAACTATCAGGGAATCGCGGTCATGACCACGGAGAAGGATTCGGCGGCGGCGAAGGAGCCCGCCCGAGACACCACCCGGCCGCAGGTGATGCTGTGCGATCTGACCAACGTGTCCCGGGGTGAGGCCGAATACACGCTGGCCAAACTGGGTCTGGCGGCGGCTTTCTCGGGCTCGGGCGACCGGGTCATCCGGACCTGTCCGGCCCCGCTGACGCAAGTCGGCGAGGGAGATACCGTCCGTTGCATCCTGAACGCCGTGGGAACCGAGCGCTTCGCGCCCGACTTGCAGGGTATGACCTTGCGGGAAGCGATCGCCGTGCTGGACCGTTATGGGATTCCCTTTACCTGTGACGGGGCCGGGCGGATCGTATCGCAGACCCCGGCGGCGGGGACGGCGATGTCATTGGCAGAGGGAATGAGCCTGGTGTGCGCGCGAGACAAGGAGAGTGATCATCGTACTGAGGGAAATGGCCAGGATAGTGCCGGGGTCGCGCCTGATCGGCAATGATGCCGTCGCGATTTCCGGCCTCACCTATAATTCCACCCAGGTCACGCCCGGTGCGGCGTTCGTGGCGATAACCGGATTTGCCCAGGACGGCAATCGCTTTGTCGACGACGCCGTGGCGCGCGGCGCCGCGGCCGTCGTGACGGAGAGGGAATCATCGTCCTGTCCGGTGCCGCAACTGATCGTGCCGGATGCCCGCGCCGCGCTGGCCGATCTGGCGGCGGTATGGTATGCGGCGGCCGAGCTGGGCTTCGACCTCTGCGGCGTCACCGGCACCAACGGCAAGACGACCACCTGCTTTCTGACCCGCGCGATGATGGCGGCGGGCGGACATAAGGCCGGGTTGATCACCTCCCTCGTGTATGACACCGGCGGCGAGAGCGCTCCCGCCACCCGAACCACGCCCGAATCGCTCGACATCTTTCGGCTGCTGGCCGCCATGAAGCGGAACCGCTGCGTCGGCGCCGTGATCGAGGTATCGTCTCACGCGCTGGCGCTGCATCGCGTCCGCAACGTCGATTTTAGCGTGGCAGCCTTTACCAACTTTACCCGCGACCACCTCGATTTTCATCGCGACATGGATGATTACCTGGCGGCCAAGGAAAAGCTTTTGGCCATGGTCGGACGACGGCACCAATGGGCCGTCATCAATTACGACAGCCCCGAGTTCCGCGGCTTCATTCCCAAGGCGGCTGGCCGGGTGATGACCTATTCCCTGGCGGATCGCGCGGCCGACGTCTGCCTGGAGACGTATCGCCTGGAACCGAGCCTGTCTCGGTTCGCGCTGGCGACTCCCCAGGGTCGGCGGCAGGTGCGGTTCCACCTTCCGGGGCGGTTCAACCTGTACAATGCCCTGGCGGCCACCGGCGCGGCCCTGGCGCTCGGGATTGACCTCGAGGCCGTCATCGCGGCGCTGGAACAGGCCACCGTGGTGCCGGGGAGGCTGGAGCGGGTCGCGGTCGCCGCCCCCTTTACCGTCTTTGTCGACTTCGCCCACACGCCGGATGCGCTGCGGCGCACGATCGAGGCGATGCGGGAACTTGGGGGCGGGCGGATCTTGACCCTCTTCGGGTGCGGCGGCGACCGCGACCGCGGCAAACGGCCGCTCATGGGAGCGACGGTGACGGCGTTGTCGGACTACACCGTCGTCACCTCGGACAATCCCCGATCGGAATCACCGGCTGCCATCATTGCGGAAATCAAGCCGGGATTGCAGGCGGGCGCAGCGGCGGCGATCATCGAAAACCGGCGCGAGGCGATCGCCCACATTCTGAAACAGGCCAAGGAAAATGATATGGTGCTCATCGCCGGCAAGGGCGATGAGGCCTACCAGGAAATAAACGGCGTCAAGCACCCCTGGTCCGACCGCGAGGTCGTACGCGAGGAGTTGGCGACGCTGGGATTTGGCGGTTAGGTGAAGCGGTTGAGTCCAGAGATGTTGCAAAAGGTGCTGGAGTCGGACGCGGCCTCTGGGGTCGAGGCGATGGTTCCGCATATCACGGGGCTGTCGATCGACAGCCGGACGATCAAGCCGGGAGAGATCTTCTTCGCCATCATCGGCGACAAGCATGACGGCCACGACTACGTCGAGACGGCCTTCGCCCAGGGGGCGGCGGCCGCCGTCATCAGCCGCTCGCGCAAGGAGCGCTATGCCGGCAAGCCGCTGGGGCCGATGTTTGTCGTTGACGATACCCACGAGGCGCTGCTCAACCTGGCCGGTTACCTGCGCCGTCATAGCGAGGCCCGCTTCGCCGCCGTGACTGGCTCGAACGGCAAGACGACGACCAAAGAGATGCTGTATGCCATCATGAAGATCCACCACGCGGTCTATCGATCGCCGGGGAATCTGAATAACTTGTATGGTCTGCCGATATCCTTGGGCCAGATGCCGGAGGAGGCGCAGTTCGCGGTCTTTGAGTTGGGCATATCGGTGCCGGGAGAGATGTCGCGCCTGGCGTCCGTCATCAAGCCGGATCTGGCGTTGATGACCAATATCGGCCCGGCTCATCTGGAGACGATGATGTCGATCGATCGGATCGTCACCGCCAAGTTCGAATTGGTTGACCGCTTGCCGGTCGGCGCGGCGGTGATCTTGAATGCCGATGATCCTCGCCTGACGGCCGAGGCGGCGCGACGGAAGCTCGCCTTCGTCGGTTTCGGCATCGACCACGAATGCCGGTTCCGGGGTGGGCAGGTGCGCTCCGAGGGGGAATGCGGCATGGTCTTCGAGATCGAGGGACAGACAATCCATCTGCCGCTGGTCGGTCGCATCAACGTGTACAACGCCCTGGCGGCGATCGCGGCCTCATCCATCTGGGGCGCTGCGCCCGAGGACTGGGTCGCCGGGTTGGAGGGTTTTCAGCCGGTCGACATGCGGCTGGCGCTGGAGGATTACCGG
>CAZPEV010000058.1:13660-17080 GCA_964585635.1 uncultured Ignavibacteriales bacterium | reverse complement strand
GATTCCGTCGACGTTTACGGGATGCTGGAGAGGATGTTCGGCAGCGTGCCGGTTTTCCCCTCGGCCTGGTCACGGGCGTTTCTCGGCTTTGATGAGGTGGTGGAATATCGCCAGGGAACTGCGATCGAGCTGGCGGCGGTGAAGATGCAAACCTCACGGACCAAAATCGCCAAGATACCGATTTCGTCCACCGAGTATTACCTCCTGGAGAATCGCCGGGGGGACGTGGATGGCGAGGTGGCGGGCCTGCGGCAGGACAGCGCCACCGATGTCATCCTCTGGCCGGTGAAGGTCTCCGGCGACAGCCTGCAGGCGGTTCCGGAATACGACCTCCATCTGCCCGGCAACGCGGCCGGTATCGCCGTCTGGCATGTCGACGAAGGCGTCGCGGCGATGGATTATTTCCCCTTTGATGGTTTCAGTAACAACTTTGACGCCAATACCATGCAATGGGATCGCAACCGGCGGTTCATCAGCCTGGTTGAGGGTGACGGCCGCATCGATTTCGGCGGCAATTATTACAACGGTTTCGGGACCCCCCAGAAACTTTTCTACGCCGGCAACAATGACTCCTTGGCGACATACACTAATCCTCCAACCAAATCCAACGATGGCGGGTACACGCACATCGCCGTCGGCAATATCTCTCCGCCGGGGATGATAATGACCTTTAATTTGGCTCAGGACCGGATGGCCGCCAACTTCCCGCGGCGGATGTCGATACCGTCTCGTCCCGGTCTGGCGCCGGTAGCCGCCGACCTCAATAACGACGGGCAGGATGAGATCCTGACGGTTTCCGGACGCCGCATCATGGCGGTCTCGGTCGACGGCCGCGATTTTCTTGACCCGGACGGCCTGCGTGACGACCCGGATACGATTTATAGTCCGATAATCGGCGGGACGGACGTCAATCCCAATGCTGCCCGGCAGTTCACGACAGCCACGATGCCGGTCTTTGCCCAGACAGATTCGGAGATTACGACGCCGCCGGTCGTCGCCCGGTTCGGCGATACGACGCTGGTGCTGGTAGGAACCACCGACGGTCGGGTCTACGCCTTTCTGCCGGAGGCCAATGACCTGGGGCCGGACATCTATCATGCCAAGCTTTTCTGGCGGTCGCTGCCGTTCCCGGTAGCGGTGCAGGCGATCATTCCTGATGAAGTCGGGAAGGTCATCTATGCGATTCTGGCCGATGACTATATTTTGGCGTACTCATGGGATATGGCTCAGCAGAACTCCGCCAGCCAAAATAACGTATCATTTGTCGGCGCCTGTCGCTGGCAAAACGGGGCGGCGCTGCTTGGCGAGCGTGACGGGCAGTCGATCCTATTCCGGGCCGATTTTGGGCCAATTCACGAAATGCGGGATTCTTTCATACCGGATACCTCCGTCCGGTACAGGGTTATCATTGACGATCTCGGATTCTATCCGCCGATCGCGACCGATTTCGACCGCGATGGATTTGACGAAGTGACGCTGGTGTCGCGCACCGGGCATATCAGGACCTACTCATTCAAAACCGACAGCATCGTGCCGTACGAACCGCTGACTTTGCAGGTCGGCGATACCGTCGCCGCCGCGCCCAGCGAGGCGGATTTTTCGGGAACGGGCTACCCCAACCTGATCGTTCCCGGCACCAATCGGCTCCACGGATTCGACCGCTATGGTCAGTCGGCGGCCGATTTCCCGGTCATTCTCGACGCTGGCCGTCCGGGGCAGGTGGTGATATCATCGGCCATAATTTCCGATATGACCGGCGACGGCAAACCTGATCTGGCCGCCGTGGCCCTCGATTCCATCTATTATCAAAAGTCGGTGGTCGTCACCTTCCTTGATACCCTGATCCCTCCCGATACGATCTATTATCAATACTACAACTATTACAGCAACCTGTATCTGGTATCGCCGGGTGTTGTGCGTATAGATGGTTTCCCGGTACCGTCGGGGATACACGGCGTGCTGCCGTCGGGGGATACCGTCATGGGAGTCGCGACCCCCCTGCATCTGCGGGTTGGACCATCCGGTCTGCTGGCCTGCAGTGGCGCTGACGGCTGGCTCAATGCCTGGGAGGTCGGCTGGCGCGACGGCTCGGGATACTGGCCGATGGCGGGACGAACGGCGGACGGCTCCCGCTATCTGGCGCTCGATCAGCTCGGCGCGGAAACGCCGCTGTCCGATTTTCTGCCCCCGGCCCGCTTCTACGCTTATCCCAATCCGGGCACCGGACGGTCCACGACCATTCGGTATTATGTCAGCGAGCCGGCCCGGGTGACGATGACGATCTTTGACGCCCTGGGAGACAAAATCACGGAGGTCAACCGGGAGGTGGCCGATGGAAATCGGGACGATGAGATCATCTGGAACCTGGACGGCATGGCGTCCGGCGTTTATCATTGCCGCCTGGAGGCCACTTCGACGATCAGCAGCAGGAATGCGGTGGCGTTCAAATCGATAGCGGTGGTGAAATAGCGGAGGACAGCTTTTGATGCAATTTGGCCGTCAAATAAAGACAAGGTTGGGACTGTTGGGGTTGCTGTTGGCGGCTACGCCTCTGGTCCTTCAGGCCCGGCCGGTTTCGCCTCCCTTTGTGGCGAACGACGCGCCGGCCAGCGTGACCCAGTACTTCACCGCTCTTCGCCTTGGAGCGCTTGATTCTCCGGAAACCGGCACGGCCCCGGAAAAATTTCCCCGTCTGGATGTCCGGACCGGCGCTGATTCCCCGCGCGCCGCCGGATGGAAAAACGGCAAGAAAGCCTTTCTGTACTCGCTGCTTCTGCCGGGCGCCGGGCAATTATATGTCGGCTCCAGGGTCAAGGCGGCGGCCTTCTTCGGGATAGAAGTGTTGTCTTGGACGGGCGTGTTCTATTATCATCATAAAGGGGATGTGAAGACCGACCTGTTCAACGCCTATGCCGATGCCCATTGGTCGAACGACCGCTATAGCGATTTTCTCTATATCAATTGGCAAGTACGTGATGACGATTCGACCTTTAATACTCCGGGCGATCCTACATCAGGGTTTTTCTTCACGCATCATCTGCCGAATACCAAGACCCAGCAATATTACGAGATGATCGGCAAGTACAACCAATTCGTCTTTGGCTGGGATGACGTCACCCCTTTGACCACGCCCGATCGTCATGCCACTGAACATACCTATTCGGCTCACCGTCTGCATTATGAGGATATGCGTCACGACGCCAACAATATGTACCATCGGGCGACGACCTCTTTGCTGGTAATGATGGTCAATCATGTCATTTCGGGATTTGAGGCGGCCTGGTCGGCCAAGCGGCATAATGACCGTTTGGATGAGTCGTCGCAGAAGCTGTCGTTCCGGGCCATGGCGGCGTCCAACGAATACGGCCGGTTCCCGATGCTGACGATGCGGTACAGGTTTTAGGAATGATGCCAACCGGG
>CAZPEV010000058.1:0-13650 GCA_964585635.1 uncultured Ignavibacteriales bacterium | reverse complement strand
TGTTGTTTTGGCGGTGGGCCTCATGGCGGCCTGTAGCTGGGGCGCGAATTTGGTTCCGGCGCCGCTGGTAAGGCCGTTGCCGTTGGTTTCGGACGGCTTGGCCCTGGCCGTAGCCGACACGGGACGAGCCTTTATCGATATGTCCCGGCCATCATCCGAGCGCCGGATATCGGTTCAGAAAGCGTTGCTTCTCTCGGCCTTGTTCCCCGGCGCCGGTGAGTACTACGCCGGCGAACGATTTCGCGGACAGATATTCATGGGTATCGAGGCGGCCATCTGGTCCGGCTTTGCGGCGATGCGGGTCTATGGCGGCTGGAAGACGGATGATTACCGGTCATATGCCGCCGCGCATGCCGCGGTCGACAACAGCGGCAAGAATGACCAGTTCTATGACTGGATCGGTTTCTACAACAATCGCGATGAGTTTAACCAGTTCGGCCGTCTCTATTTTCCCGACCGCGCCTATATGCCCGACAACCGCGCCTATTACTGGCAATGGGATTCCGACGCCGACCGACAGCAGTACAAACAGATCAAGGACAACGCCAAGCGGGCCTTCCGGAATTCCACCTTCATGCTTGGGCTGGCGCTCGTCAATCGCATCGTCTCCGGCATCGACACCTACCGGACGGTCACTGCGGCCAGGCGGAAAATGGGATCGCTGACCCAATTCGGCGAATACAAATTCAAGATTTCACCGCGCCTGGGGGGACAACATCCATCCGTCCATATCGTCGTTTCGCGGAAATTCTAGCCATGCGGCGGCTGGCGCTGACAACCGTGTTGGCTGCTATGGTGGGTTGCGGTCGTCCCTCGCCGCCGGTGTTGTCTGATATCAAATCCGTCGCCAGGGTTCCTCAACGTTTGGCTCTCGAATCCGAGATATCCGGCCGAGTGCTGGCCTATGATCTCAAGCGACCCTGCGGAGTGGCGGTCGGCCCACAGGGGGAGCTGTATATCGCCGACAGCGGCAATAATCGCCTCATAAAATTGGACGAACAATCGAACCCGGTGCGCGACTACGGCAGCTATGGCGAGGGGGTCGGCCGCTTTCACAATCCGGAGGATATGGTCATCGACCGCGGGCTGACCCTCTATGTCGTGGATGCCAGCAATCGGCGGGTGGTGCTCATGAACATGGATCTCAATTATGTCAGCGAGATTATTCCGCAGGACGCGCCGAATGAAATCCTGTCAAGTCGGGGACGCCTCTCGGGCGTCGCGGTCTCACCTCTGGGGGAGGTGACGGTCGCCGATTACGACAATTCCCGCCTGATCCGATTGGACAACTTCGGGCGCTTCAGCCGCTATGTCGGTGATTTTGCGTACGGGAAAGGGGCCTTGCTTAATCCGCTGGGGCTGGCCACCGATAAGGCCGGGCGCTGCTACGTGGCCGACGGCGCCAATGGCCGTATCGCCGTCTATGATGACTTCGGAAATTACCTGTACGATTTCGGCGGGGAAAGTCTCAAACACCCGGCGGCGGTAGCCGTTGCCCCGGAGGGAACGGTCTGGGTCGGAGACCGTGAAACCGACGAACTGTTTGCCTTCACGAACGACGGCCGCCTGCTGTTTCATACCGGGTCGACGGGGCCGGATGAAGGCCGATTCTCCGATATCGAAGCGCTGGCCATTGCCCCCGACGGTAGTCTTTACGTCGCCGATGCCGGCAACAACCGCATCCTCCACTTCTCCATCGAGTATGAGGAGAACCGGTAGGCGGCAGATCGGCCGCGGCTGCGGTCGGGTCAGTCTTCTAGGCGTCTTCCTACTCATCATTCTGACCAATCCTCTGGTTGCCCGCCGAATCAGAATCACCATTCAGCCTGTGCCGACAGGCGGCGCCATCGAAACCAACCTGGGGCCGGTGGCTCTGGGAACGGATACAGTTTTCTGCGATGGACGGCCGCTTCCGCGTGACGATTACTCCCTCAGTCCTGCCACCGGTCGCCTGATCCTGAACCCGATGGTTTCCTGCAGCACGATTACCGTGAGCGTGTTCAAGGTGCCCGACTGGCTGGCGGCGCCGGCCGGCAACAGCGTGCCGGAAGGGAGGACTGTGCTTAACGCCGGACCGGAACCGGTGACTGTTCCGACGCAGCCGCCGATGACAGCGCAGAAAGTCACCCTGAGCGGCAACAAGTCGTTCTCGATGACGGTCGGACGTTCGGGCGAGGGACGATTTTCTCAGGGGCTGGCGCTGGACTTTGACGCTACCATCGCGACTGACCTGCGCCTCCACGGCTCGGTGGCGGATAGAGGGACCGGATCCTCCGGAGGGTTGACGGGCGCGGGGGGGACGGTGATGTTGTCGGAGCTGGATAAGTACTTTTTTGAAATCGAAGGGAGACGGTTGAGCGCCCGCGGCGGTGATATCGCCACTGACCCCAGCCTGCCCGCCAAACGGATCAAAGGGGTGTACGCCGCCTTTCGCGGCGACAACCTGGAAATTTCATCCGGGATCGGTCGCCCGGCCGGCAAGTTCGTTCAGCAGACGCTAAGCGGCCTGGACGGCCGTCAGGGACCGTATCAGCTTTTGGGAAATAACGGCCTGCCGACCGGGGTCGTACCTGGATCGGAAACGGTTTACCTCGACGGCCGGTTCTTGGAAGGGGGGAGCGACAAGCAATACCGAATCGATTATCCGGCCGGCCGGATAACCTTCTCGCCCGGAGTCTTGATCAGCTCGCGCAGCCGGATCGAGGCTGACTTCGAAGCCGCCGAGAACGCCTACGAGCAGGCGGTGTATGACGTCGCCGGCGCGATCAGGGTGGCCGGCAAGAAGGCGGCGGTCGAAATCGGAGCCCGTCGCGAATCCGATGAAAAAGACCAATTGCGATTCGGCGCTCTGTCCTCGTCAGATATTGAAATCCTGAAGCTGGCCGGTGACTCGCCCGAAAACGCGACCAAGAGCGGGGCGGTGCCGACCGCCGGGGGCGCCTACACGCTCCTGACCGATAGCGTCGGGGAACCATATTATCAATTTGTGGGGAGCGGGGCCGGGCAGTATCAGGTGGCCTTCTCCTCGGTCGGTTCCGGAAAGGGGGATTACCGTTACCTCGGCGATGGTATCTATCAGTATGTGGGGAAAAGCCGGGGAGAATTCTTGCCGCTCCTGTTTCTGCCGTTGCCCAGCCGTAATGATTTCATGGTCACCTCATTTGAGTTGCGGCCCTACGCCTCCGGCCTCCTTCAGTTTCGCTTCATCGGGAATGACCGGGACCGAAACCTGTATTCGTCGGCCGACGACGGCGATAACTTCACCAGTCAGTGGGAAGCCCAGTACACCCATCAGAATGACCGGATCAAGGGGAGCGTGATGGTCCGTTATCGCCATGAGGGATTCACCTCGGTCACCCGCCTTGATAATCCGGACGATCGCCGGGTCTGGGCGCTCCCGACCGGCGCGCTATCCGGAAACGAATTGCGGGCGGAGACGAACGATGAATGGACCATGGCCGACAACCATCTTGCTGCCGGGTTTGGGTATTTGGAGTATAAAGACCGTCTGACGTCATCGCGCATGAATCTGGCCGTCCATCTTTTCGAGAATCATTCCCTCACGCCGCGGGCGACTTATCAATCCGCCATAGGGAAGCGCCTATCCGGCCCGGCCGGAGACGGCCTTTTCGAAAAGCTCACCGCCGGGCTGGGGGTGAAAGGGATACCGTCTGTCCGGCTGGATTTTGACATCGACCGGGAAATGTCCAAGAATCGGTACGAGGCGGCCCCGGATGTTCAGAAATATGAGCAGTACCGGGGGGCGGCCTACTTCCGCTCGTCAGTGGTCAGCATATCCCGTCGAATTGAATTTGTCGGCGCCGCGCTGGGCCGGAAAGGCCCCCGGCAGGATAGAATCGACGTGGCCTCCGAAGAGCAATTGGGCCGGTTTCATCTGACGCTGGCCGGAACCTACCTCAATCAAAGGCGGCTGGACTCGGACCGTGATGATCGTATTGAACGACTTTACGCCGCGTCGCTTCAGTATACGCCCGGAAGCGGATGGATCATGATGCAGGCGGAATATCGGCAGAATCTTCAGGCAGAGAAGGCCTCCCGGTATCGCTATATCCAGGTTGCCGACGGTGAGGGGGAGTACCGCTATGAAAACGGCCAGTACCTCTATGATCCCGACGGCGGCTATATCCGAGTCCGCGAGGAAACAGGCGTGGACGTTTCCGTATCGACTGGGGAAAAAAGCCACAACATCCTTCTTTATCCGGGGCGCCTGCCGGTCTTTGCCCGATATCGGAAGATCTTATCCCAAGTCTCGGGCCGGCTGCGGACTCAGGTCACGGAAGAACGCCCCGGAGGGGGCGGTCGGACCATGGCCTGGCTGCTTCCCTGGGCCAGCCGATCGGGCGACTACCTTCGCCGCACCCGGCGCCAGGTATACGCTCTGCTGTTGTTTCCGGTATCCAACTTCTACGTTTTGAGTCTGACATACACCGGGGGCTTTGAGGAGCAGCAGGCGGGAACTCTTCTGTACCGCGATCAGAAAGAGTATGCGGCCGAATTCAAGAGCCAATTGTCGGGCCGGGCGCGCCTTAGGTTGCAGTGGCGGCGCCGTCTCAGCGGGGAGCATGGCCTCGGCGTGGCTCGACTTCATCTGCGGATTACCGATTATCTGGCCGGCGTGCCGGTGGTGCAAGGGCGGTGGCAGTATCAGCCGGAGGTCGGCTATATCCGCATCGCGGATACGGTCTCGCACGGTCGGGGATACGGCGGCTGGGTGCGCGGCGAGGTGGTCTATCGGCGGGCCGGGCAAGGGGAGATCCGGGCCGAGGCCGAGGGCAGTTATCTGAAGGCGCTGGAGCCGTTCAATCAGCCCGAATTCGTGATCACTGACGGCCGGCGATTCGGCCGGTCGGCTATGATCGGGCTGGTCGGCAGCTATGATATCGGCAAGTCATTACGGCTGACGGTCAATGTGACCGATCGGATATTCGAGCATCGTCCGGCGGAATTCGCTGGACGGGGAGAACTGGTTGCGCGATTCTAGACAGATAACAGCGGCCATGCTGTCGGCGGCTGTCCTCTTCGCAACGGCGCCGGCCCAGGTTCTCTGGCGGGTGGAGCCATCGCCACGGATTTTGGATCGCCGGTTGATAAGCGCGATTGAACCGCTGGCCGTTCAGCCTCGATCGGATGATATCGTCAACCGCCTTCTCGATCTGCTGGCCGACGGCGGGTATTTGGATGGCGGCATCAGCAATAGTGGAGACACGCTGGTTATCCGGCCGGGGGAGAAATTCCACCTTGACGCCATCCGCCTGACAACTGTTACATCGGCCGGGATAGTGATTGACAAAGATCTTCCGGAATATCGCGGCCGGCCTGCCGACCGAGCCGGCATCGAGCGCATTCGGCAGAACATAGTGTCCACCTATCGGGACAGCGGGTATTATTTTGCCACCCTTCATACCGAGCGGTTGTCGATTCACGATCATGCCTGTGATTTGGCCTTCCGGCTGATCACCGGCTCCACGATTACCGTCGAAAGGGTGCGATTCAAAGGGCTGTCGAGAACGTCTCCGGAACTTGTCCGCAAACTGTCACGGCTCAATGAAGGGGAGCTGCTGGTCCCGGCGGGGATTGATGCCGCTGTCCGGGGAATCGAGGCCGGCGGATATCTGAGAGTTGACTCGACCCCGCAACTGGTTCCCGACAAGGAGTATACGAGCGCCGAGGTGCTGTTCCACCTTTCGGAACTTAAAGCCAATAGCCTGGATCTGGGAGGGGGATATCTGCCGCGCCAGGGGACGATGGCCGGTGAACTGATTGGCCGTCTCGACTTCCGATCGCTCAACCTGTTCGGCGCCGGTCGGCGAGTGGGGATTTTGTTTGATCGCAAGGATCGGAAATCGTCCCGCGTTGATTTTCGTTTCGGCCAGCCGTTATTCATCCCCGATCATCTCGAACTGGGAGTCCATCTGACGCAGGTCGATTTCGATTCATCGTATCAATCGTTTTCGGCGGAAGCGACCGTGGGATTGTATCTGCAGGCCACGACCCGCCTCAGCGGCGGCGTGTCGTGGAGCAAGACCGATCCGCAATCATCGCAGCGGGCGTCGTTCCGAACCCTCGACGGCATCTTTCGATACGAGGCACAGCGGTTTGACACGCCCGCCAATCCCGTCCGCGGTCGACGGGCCGCCTTCGGTCTGACCTACAGCCATCGGGTCAGCCAACCACAGGCTGCCGCCACCGCCGAGGTCAACAATGAAACGCTGTTCGCCGTCGATGGAGAACGCTATTTCCCTCTCGTCCGCCAGGTGATTGTCCGCCTGCACGCGGCCGCCAACGTCAGGATAACGTCGCGCGACCTGATCGACTATGCGGAGCAGTTCAAATTGGGCGGCTATGGATCGTTACGCGGCTACCGTCAGGATGAGTTCGCCGGCTACCGGACGGTTCTGGGCCAAACCGAAATCCGCCTTCGGCCATCGGCCGACCTGGCCATTTTTCTCTTTGCCGATATGGGATATGTCTACACCCGGCAGGAGACGGCGCCATCTTCGGTTGGGTCGAAGGAGTTTACCCGCGTCGGGTCGGGCTTCGGCCTGTATATCGGGAGCCAAGCCGCCAGGGCGACGCTGGAAATCGGCTGGGGCCAAAACGACCGGATAGATACGGGCAAGATACACTTCGGCCTGACCACGCTGTTTTAGGATTGACCCGACCCGCTCTGCCGTCCAGATTATGGCTTGTGACCGCGATATTGGCCAACCTCTCACTGATTCGAATACATAACTGTCTGATGGCCGCCCTGGCGGTCGCCGTGGGGCAGTACCTTTCGCCGACATCGCAACCGCGCCATCCCGATATCGCGGCCATGGCGGCGGCTTTTTTCGTTTGCGGGTTCGGCAATATTATCAACGACCTCAGCGACGTCGCGGCCGACCGGATCAATCATCCCCGGCGGGCCTTGCCATCGGGAAAGGTGTCGCCGGCGCAGGCCAAGACGACGGCGGCGATATTTCTGGTGATATCATTCGCCCTGCTGTTTGGGCTGACGCTGTGGGGAAAGATCATCGTAATCACGGTCGTCGTCTTGCTGGCCCTCTACAATACGAGTTTGGGGAGAGTGGTTCTTGCCAGGAATCTGACCGTAGCGGTATTAGGGGGGATGGTCTTCCTCTTGGGAGGAACGCCGACAGGTGCGGCCTCTGCCTTGACATGGCCGGGCCCCGTGGTGCCGGCCGTGCTGGCGATTGTCATGCATCTGGCACGCGAGTTAATCAAGGATTCGGCTGATGTTGCCGGTGATCGCCTTATCGGACGGCGGACGGCCCCGATCGTATTTGGTCCGCGTCTTACAGTCATAGCCAGTGGAACCCTGATCACAGCGGTTGTGGTTCTCAGTTTGGCGATATATATTGTGGGGTGGTTCAGTCTAACGTATCTATATGTTGTCCTTGCGCTTGTAATTGTCCCGGCGGGAGCGCAGATGGTCTGGCTGGCGATCAAACCTGGGCCGGACAGATGCCGGATGGTGGCGTCATTGATGCGGTTGGAGATGCTGGCCGGCATGGTGGCATTGGTGATCGGCAGGAATTACTGACCGCGGTCGCTTCTCGTCGTCGCGCATGTCATCCATGGCAGAACCATAAAAAAGGTTAAACCTTTCGGACCTATAGTGGTATAATCCATCTTTAGAAGGGACATGAAATCCGTTAACCGGATCGGAGTTGAGTCGTTAATTGGACACATATCTATGATTCGATGCCGCCGCTTGCCGAACCTCATTCTGATTCTTATGACCTTTCTCCTTGCCGCCAGGGCCGGCGCGGGGAATATCAGCATTGCGGCCGAGGTCAGTCGGACGGCCATCCCCTTTGAGGCCAGGGACACCCTGACCGTCACCCTGACCTGGGACGGCGATCCTTTCCAATACCAGATCAGCGACTTTCCCCTGCCGGAGTTGGATAAGCTGAAGATCCTGGGGTCGTCATCATCGGTCTCCAGCCGGGCCGACGCCGCTCGCGGAAGCCAGGAGGTGACGCTGCGGATTTATCGTTACATCCTGGAGCCGACCGATTTCGGCACCGGCGTTATCCGGGAAATGGATCTGACCGCCACGAATCGAACCACCAATCAGCAGCAACAACTGCAGACCGGCCGATTGACGGTCGAGATCGCCAAACCGATGCCGCGGCCGGAGAAAAATGGTCTGTCGCATTGGGCCGTTGCCGCGATCGTCGCCCTGGGCGTGGTCATAAGCGGGGCCGCTGCGGTAATCGTCCGGCGACGCCGGGCGCAAAGGAAGGTTCAGCCTCAAGCGGCGGATCAGGGATACCTCGAATCGCTCAAAGAAATCAAGAAGGAGACGGTAGCCGACGGCAAATTGTTCTATTCTCGTCTCTATCGCCTGCTTCTCAGCTATATCGAAAAAGAGCGGAAGCTGGCGTTATCCGGCATGACCGGGGAAGAGGTGCTGGGAGCCGTCGCGATGATCGATGACGACCAGGAGCGGGCGGCACTGGGGGGATGGCTGGAAAAGGCGCTCAAGGTGAAATTTCGTCCCGATGCCCCGCCGCCGGCCGATATCGAGGACACCTACCGCGCGGTGTCCGCCTTTTTTGAACGTCAGATAAATAACAAATAGATGGAGGACCGATGGACCTGGATATCAAACAGATTCAAGACGAGGTCGAGAAGAAATCGGAATTCGTGACCCGATTGACCTCGGAAATCGGGTCGGTGATCGTGGGCCAGAAGTATATTATCGATCGGATGATGATCGGTCTGCTGGCCGACGGCCACATCCTGCTGGAGGGAGTGCCGGGCCTGGCCAAGACGCTGGCCGTGAAAACGCTGGCGGCGGCGATTAACGCCAAGTTTCGGCGCATCCAATTTACGCCCGACCTTCTGCCGGCCGACCTGATCGGAACCATGATTTACAATCCCCAGAAGGCGGAGTTTTCGGTCAAGAAAGGGCCGATCTTTGCCAATATCATCCTGGCCGACGAAATCAACCGCTCCCCAGCCAAGGTGCAGTCGGCGCTGCTGGAGGCGATGCAGGAGCATCAGGTGACGATCGGCGAAGAGACGCATCGCCTCGACGAGCCGTTCCTGGTGCTGGCGACCCAGAATCCAATCGAACAGGAGGGAACCTATCCGCTTCCGGAGGCGCAGGTTGATCGGTTCATGTTGAAGCTGAGGATTTCGTATCCATCCCAGGAGGAGGAGCGGATAATCATGAACCGGATGACGATCGGCCAAGAGATCGGCGTCAGCACGGTGGCGGCGCCGGCCGAAATCATGGCCGCCCGCAAGGTCGTCACGGGCATTTATGTGGATGAAAAGGTCAAAGATTATATTTTGAATATCGTCTTTGCCACGCGCGAACCGGCCCGCTTCGGCCTGGCGGAGTTGTCCGATTTCATCCTGTACGGGGCCTCCCCCCGCGCCACGATCTATCTCAACCTGGCGGCCAAGGCGCATGCCTTTCTAAAGGGGCGCGGCTATATCACGCCGGAGGATGTCAAGGCGATCGGACA
This sequence comes from uncultured Ignavibacteriales bacterium, assembly GCA_964585635.1. Classification (GTDB taxonomy): domain Bacteria; phylum Zixibacteria; class MSB-5A5; order GN15; family JAAZOE01; genus CAZPEV01. The sequence goes on along the minus strand of CAZPEV010000058.1, from coordinate 4,147 downwards.
TGACGTGCTGCGTCATCGGGTGATCGTCACCTACGAAGCCGAGGCCGAGGAAAAAACGGCCGACGACATCGTCCAAAAAGTGTTTGATACCATCGAGGTGCCGTGATCGGCGATGATACCCCGGGAACTGCTTAAGAAGGTCCGGCGGATCGAAATCCGCACGCGGCGGCTGGTCAACGACCTGTTCTCCGGCGAATACCACTCCACCTTCAAGGGACGGGGCATGGAATTCGAAGAAGTGCGGGAGTACTCGCCGGGGGATGACATCCGCCTGATCGACTGGAACGTCACGGCGCGCACCGGGGCGCCGTACGTCAAGAAGTTCAAAGAAGAGCGGGAGCTGACCGTGATCCTGATGGTGGACGCCTCTTCCTCGGAACGGTTCGGCACGCACGAGAAGTACAAGGAGGAACTGGCGGCTGAATTGTGCGCCCTGCTGGCTTTTTCGGCGATCAAAAACAACGACAAGGTCGGCCTGATTATTTTCACCGATACCATCGAGAAGTATATCCCGCCCAAGAAGGGCCGGGCGCATGTCCTGCGGCTGATCCGCGAAATTCTCTATTTCTCGCCGGAACACACCCGGACCGACGTCGCCGGCGCCTTGGAGTTTTTCAGCCGCGTGACCAAGCGGCGGTCGGTGGTGTTCCTCATTTCGGATTTTCTCTCCGAGGATTTTCGGCAGCCGCTTCGGATCGCCAATAAGAAGCATGACATGATCGCGGTCAAGATCGCCGATCCGCGCGAGCTGGAGTTCGGCGACTACGGGATAATGGAATTGGAGGATGCCGAGACGAATGAGATCATGATGATCGACACGTCGTCGCGGGAATTCCGCCGCCGCTTCGCCGAGCAGGCGGATGAGGCGATGAACCAGTTGAAACGGTCGCTGCAGTTGATCGATCTCGACTTCATTCAAATTCGCACCGACCGGCCGTATACGGTGCCGCTGATTCAATTCTTCAAAATGCGGGAGAAACGTCGGTGATGGGAAAGGAAAACAAATACGGGGCCATCGTCGGCTGGGCCGGCCTGGGGCTGAGCGCCGCCGCCGTGGTCCTGGTGATTCTGATTTATGGCGCCCTGCCGAAGCAGCCGGCGGCCGATCTGGTCGCCGACGCCAAGAAGCTGGCCGGCGAACTGGCCGACAATGGCCTTCCCGAAGCGGCCATCGAAGAATACCGGAGGATATTGGATATAAGCCGGCTTAACCCCGGCGAGCGGGGGGCGGTCAATTACCTGATCGCCAAAACCTATTTCGAAGATATCGGCAATTATGCCCAAGCGGCCGCCTATTATATCCGGGCGCGCGCGCTGGATCCGAACGGCTCCTATATCAACGAGGCCGGCAAGAACCTGATTACCAGCCTGGAGCGGATGGGGCGCAGCCTGGACGCCCGGCGGGAGCTTGACCGCCAGGCCAATCTCGAACCGGATACCACCAAACCAGCCGGCAAATTGGTGGCCAAGGTCGGCAGCCATGAGGTGACCCAGGCCGAGTTCAACGATATGATTCAGACTTTGCCGGCGGAGATGCGGGACAAGATGATTTCGCGGGACGAGCGGCGCAAGTTTCTCGACCAGATGATCGGTCGGCAGTTGATCTACGACGCCGCCCTGCGCGAGGGATACGACCGGGACGGCCGCGTTCTCAAGGATCTAAAAAACATTGAAAAGGATTACCTGACCCAGATTTACATGCGGGAAAAGATCATTCCCAACGTCCGGCCGGACAGCACCGAGCTTAATCTCTATTTCCGGGCCAATAAAGAGAAATATGGCGGCCGGCAATTCCAGGATGTCAGAGAACAGGTGGTCCAAGATTATATCATGTACAAGGGGCAAAAGACGGTCGTGGACTATGTCAACAAGTTGCGCGAAGCCGAGCCGGTGCAGGTGTTTGAGGAGAATGTCAGGTAGATGGTGGTCGCGGGACGAGACAGACTGATCATTATCCTGCTGATCGCCGTGCAGGTCGGCCTGCTGGCTTTCCTGGCCTTCAATCGGCTGACTGACGGCGATGAGGGATTCTACCTGTCGGCGGGTCGGGCGGCCGGTGAGGGGAAGATGGTCTATCGTGATTTCTTCTATCCCCAGATGCCCTATTTGCCGTACCTGTTCGCCCTCTTTTCCGGCCAGGGGATGGCGACCCTCTTTCAGACGCGGGTGGCGTCGGCCATGGCCGCCGTCCTGACGACGCTGCTTTTCTATGCCGCGCTGCGGCGGACGGTCTCGGACAACGGCGTCATCGTAATATTATTAACCCTGTATGTTTTTTCCGGGTTGGTGGTCTCCTGGCATTCGGTGGCCAAGACCTTCGCCTGGTCCGACCTGTTCCTGATGGCCTCTTTCTACAGCATCATCAAGTACCTGTCCGGGCAAAAGCTGCCGGCGGTTCTTCTGGCGGGCGCCCTGGCGGCTCTGGCGGTGAATGTCCGCCTGGTTCTTTTGCCGGTGGCCGGGTTTTTTCTTCTCTCCATCATTGCCGGCAGTGCGCGTCGGAGAATGGCCGCCGTTCTGGCCGGCCTGGCGGGCGGCATAATCGTGTCGGCGCCGGCCATCTATCTCCTCGCGATGGAGCCGAAGCGTTTCCTGTTTGACAATCTGGGATTCCACCTTATGCGCGATCCCAGCCTGACCGTCCCCCGTTCCGCGCTGCAAAAGCTCGAGGTCATCGGCAAAATGCTGGTCAATCCACAGATTCTGCTGTTGCTTGTTCTGGCCCTGGCCGCCGTCATAGCCTGGCGCAGGAATCAGATCAGCCTGCGGCCGTGGACGCTGCTGGCCTCCCCAACTGGTTTGGCCGGTGTCACCGCTTTGATCTTGACGCTGATCTATCTGGCGCCCAGCCCGGTCCATCAGCAGTACTTTGTTCAAGCGGTGCCATTTGTCCTGCTGGCGACCCCGGGCGGCGTCGGGCTTCTCAGGAACGGCAGTGTCCGCTGGCTGCGTTTTATGTCCGGCCGCAAATTGATTGACTGGGGTCTGGCTGTCTACATCCTGGCGCTTATCCCTTATCTGGTCATTTTTGTGGGAGCGGTGCGCGCCTCCGATAAAGACTTGTCGCTGGCAAACATGAAGCGGATCTGCGCCCATATAAATGCGGCCTACATTACCGGACCGATTCTGTCGGAGCAGCCGATAGTGCCGGTGTTGGCCAATCGGCCGGTCTGGCCGGGTACGGAGTTCCTTGGCTTTGAATATCCGCTGCCGTTATCGCGCCAGGAGAAGGAATTCTATCGCTTGGTGACGTCTGAGGAATTACGGGCTGCCCTCGAGGGCCGAGGGCCGGAATGTCTGGTGGTCGTCGATCACCCCGATCCGCCGCTGGCGGCGGCGGTCGCCGCCGGCTATGAACCGGACCGGGCATTCGGACGTATGATAGTGTACCGGAGGAAATAGTGCGAGCGGCGACCTGTTACATCCTGATTGTCCTGGCGGCGACGGCAACCGGCGCGGCTGCCGCCGGCAACGGCATCGAGATAACGGCCGAGATCGATAAGCAAACCGCCTATATCGGCGACCTGCTGCAATATACGATTACGATTACCTACGATTCGACGATCCGTCTTACCCCCCCGGCCGTGGGCGCCAATCTGGGCGGCTTTGACGTGAAGGATTATAACGTCGGTTCGGAGCAAAGACTCAAGGACGGTCGCCGGCAGCAGCGCATGAGGTTCGGCATTCGCACTTTCACCACCGGCGACTATGTCATTCCTCCGCTCCCGGTCGAGTACCTGACGGCCGATTCGACGGTGAAATATATCGCCGCCGATCCGATCAAGATCGTCATCAAGTCGATCCTGGCAGAGGGCGCCCAGGCCGACACGCTAAAGCCGCGACCACTCAAGGGGCAGTTGTCGTTGGCGCAGAGTCACACCGCGCGGAACGTGACTATAATCACCCTGCTCGTGCTGGGCGCCATCGCCGCCTACATTATCCGTCGCCGACGGCGCCGGGCCATGCCTGCGGAGATAATCGACCCCCGACCGGCCTATGAGATCGCCTTTGAGGCGCTGGCCATGCTTCGGGAGCGCGATTTGCCGGGCCAGGGAGAGGTCAGGCTGTTCTATTTCGAATTATCGGAAATCATCAGGGCCTATCTGGGAAAACAGTTTGGGTTTGCCGCGCTGGACATGACAACGGA
>CAZPEV010000057.1:0-17096 GCA_964585635.1 uncultured Ignavibacteriales bacterium | reverse complement strand
GCCCGCCAGACGAACGAGCGGTATCATTACCTGTTGCGCGAGGGGCAGACCGGCCTGTCGGTCGCCTTTGATCTGCCGACCCTGATGGGGTACGATTCCGACCATGACCGGTCTCAGGGTGAGATCGGCAAGTGCGGCGTGGCGGTCGATTCGCTGGCCGACATGGAGATCATTTTCGACGGCATCGACCTGGGTGCGATTTCCACCTCGATGACGATCAACGCCCCGGCCTCGATCCTGTTGGCCATGTACGTGGGGGTGGCGGAGAAGACGGGGATTCCCTCGGCCAAGCTGACCGGAACGCTGCAAAACGACATCCTCAAGGAATATATCGCTCAAAAAGAGTGGATCTATCCGCCGGAACCCTCAATTCGGCTGATCACGGATATGATGGCCTTCTGCGCCGATCATGTCCCGAAATGGAACACGATCTCGATTTCCGGCTATCACATCCGCGAGGCCGGCTCCACGGCCGCCCAGGAATTGGCCTTTACGTTGGCGGACGGCTTCCAGTATGTGGAATCGGCGCTGGCGGTCGGGCTGGACGTCGACAACTTCGCGCCGCGCTTATCGTTTTTCTTCAATGCCCACCAGGATTTCTTCGAGGAAATCGCCAAGTACCGCGCCGCGCGGCGGATTTGGGCCAGGCGGATGCGGGACAAATATAAAGCCAGGAAGGAGCAGAGCTGGCTGCTTCGTTTCCACACCCAGACGGCGGGCTGTTCCCTGACCGCGCAGCAACCGGAAAACAACCTGATGCGAACGGCCTTCGAGGGGCTGTCGGGGGTGCTGGGCGGCACGCAATCGCTGCACACCAACTCCATGGATGAGACGCTGGCCTTGCCGTCCGAAAAGGCGGTGCTGCTGGCGCTGCGAACGCAGCAGATCATCATGCATGAGACCGGCGTCGCCAATACCATCGATCCCATGGCCGGGTCGTACTTTGTCGAGCATCTGACCGACCAGCTGGAGGCGGAGGCCGAAGCCTATTTCGCGGAGATCGAGCGCCGGGGCGGCGTCCTGCAATGCATCGAAGAAGGATATCTCCAGCGGGAGATCGCCAAATCGGCCTACCGGTATCAGAAAGAGATCGAACGGAAGGAACGGATTATCGTCGGTGTCAACGACTATGTCATGAAGGAAAAGATTGTCATTCCGGTTCTGAGGATCGACGAGACGGCGGCGCGCGATCAGCTGGCCGCTCTGCATAAAGTAAAACAGAGTCGCGACAACGACAAGGTCAGGCGGACGCTGGCCGATCTGGCGGTGTGCGCCAAAGGCGACGGCAACACGATGACGGCCATCTTGGATTGCGTGCGGGTCTATGCCACGGAGGGAGAGATTGTCGACACCCTGCGCCCGATCTTTGGCGAATATCAGGAGCCGCCGATGTTTTAGCGGCGATCGGCGGCGTGACTGACAACCAAGGCCGACCGGGACGCAAGGGCGGCCTCAAGCGGGGAAAGAAATGGCGGACAAGATCAGAGTACTTTTGGCCAAGCCGGGCCTCGACGGTCATGACCGGGGGATCAAGGTCATCGCGGCGGCCCTTCGTGACGCCGGGATGGAAGTGATTTATACGGGACTACGGCAGACCCCGGAGCAGATCGTCACGGCGGCGATTCAGGAGGATGTCGACGCCGTCGGCGTGTCGATCCTGTCGGGGGCGCATATGACCCTGTTTCCCGCGATTTTCGACCTGCTAAAGCAGCGGGGGGGAGGCGACAAGTTGCTGTTCGGCGGGGGAATTATCCCCGATGAGGATATCGCGGCGCTGGAAGAGATGGGGGTGGCCCGATTGTTTACGCCGGGAGCCACGACCACCGAGATTATTGAGTGGTTGACGAAGGCGGCGTCGGCCGCCAGGAAGAACGACAAGCTGTTATAGGACGACATATATCTAACGATACGGAGGTTACGGCATGCAGCGGTACAATATCCATGAAAGTCAGCAGGCGGTGCGCAGCCGCGTGGCGGAGTTTGCCGAAAAGGAAATCAAGCCGATCTTTATCGAGCTGGATCGTCGACCCGAGCCGCAAGTGTTGCCCAAAGAGTATTACCGGAAGCTGGCCAAAGCCGGATTCATCGGCTACAGCATGCCCAAGCAGTACGGCGGGGGCGGATGTACGGCGCTGGAATATGCCACGATGATCGAGGAATTGGCCTATTGGGACGCGCCGACGTCGCTTTTGACGGCGGTTCCCCAACTGGCGGTCTATCCCATTATCGCCTACGGAAATGAAGAGCAGAAGAAGAAATACCTGCCGAAATCGGCTTCCGGCGATTGGCTGCCGGCCTTTGCCCTGACCGAGGAAAACGCCGGCTCGGATGCCGCCAATCAAAGCACGACGGCGATGGAAAGCGGCGACCAGTTCGTCATCAACGGCAAGAAGCACTTCATCATGCATGGCGATTACTGCGATTTCTGCGTGCTGTTCTGCCGCATGGGTGTGCCGGAGGAAGGGAAGCGGCCGAGGATATCGACCATCATCGTGGAAAGCAGCACGCCGGGATTCAAAGGCGAAACACTGCTGTACAAGATGGGGATGCGGGCGGCGACGACCGGCCGGATCTACCTGAAGGACGTCAAGGTCCCGAAGACGAACCTGCTGGGCGAAGACGGCTCCGGCTTCAAATACGCCATGGCCACCCTCGACGGCGCCCGGGTCGGCGTGGCCGCCCAGGGCGTGGGGCTGGCCCAGCGGGCGCTGGATGAGTCGATCAAGTACGCCAACAACCGCATCGCCTTCGGCGCCCCGATCTCCAAGCTGCAGGCGATTCAATGGATGATCGCCGACATGGCGACCCAGGTCGAGGCGGCCCGGGGACTGACCTACAAGGCGGCGCAGATGCAGGATCGCGGTGAGCGGTTTTCCACCCAGGCGTCGCAGGCCAAGCTGTTCGCCGCCGAGGCGTCCCGGTTCTGTGTCGACCGGGCCATGCAGATTCACGGCGGGTACGGCTACATCGGCGAATTCTCGATTATCGAGAAACTGTACCGCGACCAACGGGTAATCGAAATTTACGAAGGGACCTCCGAGGTTCAACGGCTGGTCATCGCCGGCAGTTATCTGCGCGGCTGAGGGTCGGCCTCAAGCTCAAGTTTGCGAGGGACCCGATCCCGGGTCCCTCGTTTGTTGTGAGGGCCAATGTACCGATTCGGCGGCTTTGCCATCCACTACTTTGTGGAACAGACCTTCAGGCTCGACGGCGGGTCGATGTTCGGCGTCGTGCCCAAGAAGATTTGGGGGAAGATGGTCGCCTCCGACGACGACAACCTGGTGGCAATGCAAACCAACCTGTTCGTGGTCGATACCGGCGCCGAGCGAATTCTCTGCGACACCGGGTTGGGGACGGTGCTGTCCGAGCGCGAGAAGGCGATCTATGCCGTGGCCGGGCCTTCGCGCATCGAAACCGGGTTGAAGCAGATCGGCTTTTCGACGGACGATATCGATTGTGTCATCCTGACTCACCTGCATACCGATCATGCCGGCGGCGCGGTCGTCGAGGCGGGCGGCCGGATCGTGCCCCGCTTCAGGAAGGCCCGCTATGTCGTCCAGCGGCAGGAATGGCAGGATGCCATGAATCCGAACGAACGGACGGCGGCCGTTTATATCGTCGACCGGCTCAAGGTCCTGGAGCAGGCCGGTCAGCTCGATCTGGTGGACGGCGACGTCGAGCTTCGGCCGGGAGTCAGGCTGGTCAAGACCGGCGGGCATACCGCCGGTCATCAGGGGGTGGAGTTCAGGTCGGGGGACAAGACGGTCGTCTATTATGCCGACATTATCCCCTCGTCGCACCACTTCAAGGTACCCTATGTCGCTTCGGTCGACCTGTTCCCGCTCGACACCATGAAGGTCAAGCGGTCGCTGGTGAGACGGGCGTTGGCGGGTGAGATTATTATCGCGTTCGACCATGACGTTGACATCCCCCTCGGCCGAGCGGTCGAAGAGGGGGGAAGGACGATCATCAGGCCGGTGGCGTGACTGACCAGGGATTATCTTTCTGCCGGAAGGGGGGCGCGGCAGCCATTTGGTGGTTGACCCGAGCCTGAAAAAAGCGCACCTTGACGGCCAAGGCCATCTCCAGGGGCGCGACCGGCGCTGGCCGAGGGGAGCCATGTCGGACCTGGAGCAAGGCGGTCATTCGGCCGATAATCAGGCCGGGCGGCGGCCTGGGCGGTCCGCGGCCGAGTCATGGCGGGAAAAGGGATACAAACGGTTGAGAAAGGTGTATAAAAGGTATTATGGAAGGTAATCTGCGGCTGTCGGTGGGGTTGATTGTCCTGGCTCTGATTCTGAGTGTCCTTTCCGGGTGCGAGAAACAAGCGGTGCTGGATCCTGATCGGGCGGCGATCACCGACCGCTGTATCGACCTGTTCACCCGGCTCAAGGTGAATGATCGCACGGTGATTTATGAAAATGAATTTCCCTACGTGAGAGATCAAATGGATTTGCAGGAATTCCTGAGTATGCCGCGCATTGCCGCCTATAAATCGGATACCCTGAATGCCCTGCAAATTGATTCGGTGAATGTCTGGAAAGATACCGCTTATTTATACTTGCAGATGGAATACGTTCACGCGGACAGCTCGCTGTCGATCAAACCGCTCAAATTGCGCTGGTACAAGCAGGACAGCACCTGGATCAAGCCGTCGGGCTCGACCCTGGAAAAGCAAAAGGAGGTCGAGGAAGAGATCCGCATTTACTGGGAAGCGGTGCGCGAAAAACAGGCGCAGGAACAGCAGAAAAGCGGAAAAGACAGTCAGTAAGGCCAGCCAACGCCGTTATCCGCGCGGCGATTACCCTTCATTCCCGGTCAAGGCCATCGACAGACGGGATCACCGCGTCATCGCTGATACAGGGCCGCCGTGTCGACAATCAGGGTCAACGCCTCTGAAGTTCTTGGAGAAGCTGTTCCACCAGCATTCGAATCTGATCGCGGACCCGGTCGTAGGCCTCCTCGGCACTTTCCCCCTGACGGGGTTTGTCCGGGTCGGGGATTGACCAGTGATGATGGGCGGCCGTTGGAGGAAAGACGACGGCAAAGGGCTTGACGGAGTCGCACAGGGTGACGATATGATCGGCCCAGTGCAGCAGGGCGTCATCAATCGTGCGGCTGCCGTGACCGGAGATATCGACGCCGGCCTGCCGCATCGTGGCGACGGCCCGGGGATGAACCCCGAGTGCCCGGAGGCCGGCCGAGGTGACGCCCAAGCCATCGGCGGCCAGGTGCCTGGCCCAGCCTTCGGCGATCTGTGACCGTACCGAATTGCCGGAGCAGATAAATAAGATATTCATGTCCGTCAGCGTATCCTTCCGGGTGTCAAACCTGCCGAACATACGACGGCGGCGGCCGGTCTGGCAAGCAAATTCGCATCCGGCGGAGGTCGTCGCCGGGGTTGACAGGCGCCGCCGGCAGCGTTATACTATGGCCAGGGACAACACCGTCAGCGCGTGAGGAGGCTTATGGAGCGTATGGTCGCGGAAGAAAAGACAGTCAAGCGGAACGATTATCTTAGCTGGGACGAGTATTTCATGTCGGTGGCGGTGTTATCGTCGCTGCGCAGCAAGGATCCCAACACCCAGGTCGGCGCCTGTATCGTCAACGAGGGGAACCGGATCGTCGGCATCGGGTACAACGGCTTCCCGGCCGGCTGCTCCGATGAGGAATTGCCGTGGGGGCGACACGGGGAGTATTTGAATACCAAGTATCCCTACGTCTGCCACGCCGAGATGAACGCCATCCTCAACAGTGATTTCGGCCGCATGAGCAACTGCCGCATGTATATCAACCTGTTTCCGTGCAATGAGTGCGCCAAGATGATTATTCAAGCGGGCATCCGCCGGGTCGTCTATATCAATGACAAGTACCCCGACGATGAGAAATTTGTCGCGGCCCGACGGATGTTTCGGCTGGCCGGAGTGGAGATGGTTCAGATGCCGATCCCGAGCCGGACGGTCACCATCGATTTCAGCCGTTTTCTGTAGCAATGGCACAGGCACAAAAAAAACCCGCCCGATGGCGGGTTTTTTGTGGTCGCAGGGCAATCTTATTTGAATCGCTTGGGGCTGCGCGCTTCCCATTCCACGACAATCGGGCTGGCCACAAAGACGGAGCTGTAGGTCCCGATAACCACGCCGATGGAGAGCGCCAGGGCAAAGCTGAACAGCACCGGGCCGCCGAAGAACAGCAGGGTGAGAACCACCAGAAGCACCGTCAGCGAGGTGATGAGCGTCCGCGACAGCACCTCGTTGATGCTGATGTTGATGCTGGCGACGAAATCCCCTTTCTTGCGGAACAGCCTCAGATTTTCTCGAATCCGGTCGAAAACGACGACCGTGTCGGTCAGCGAGTAGCCCGCCAGGGTCAGCAAGGCGGTGATCACCAACAAGTCGATTTCCATATTGAAAATCCAGAAGATGCCCAGCACGGCCAGAACGTCATGGAAGGTGGCGATGGTGGCCGCGACGCCGAAGCGGAAATCGAAGCGGAACCAGATGTAGATCAAGATCCCCAGCATCGCCAGGAAGACGGCCAGATTCGCCTGGCGGCGAAGGGTTTCGCCGACGGCCGGGCCGATGGCGTGCTCGGAATCCTTGTGAAAGGCGTTGGCGGGGAAGGAAGCCGCAACCAGGCCGAGCAGCTTCTTGATCGTTTCGGTCGTGCCCGTGGTGGGATTGTCACCCTCGGCTTTCACGCGGATGAGGAACGAATTTTGAACCCCCTTGGTCTGGAGCTCCTGAATCGAGGCGTCGGGGAAGCCGCCGCCGTTGAGGGCGGCGCGGAGGGCGGAGATGTCAATCGGTTTTTCAAAGTTCCCCTGGATCATCGCCCCGCCGGTGAAATCCATACCGAGGTTGGCCTTGCCCATCATGATGCTGACAAAGGCGACCAGGCCGAGGAGCACCAAGACAGTCGACAAGCCGAAGGCGTACTTGCGCCCCCCGATGAAATTGATATTCGTCTTACGCAATAATCTATACATTGTCCGTCATCTCCTCAGCCCTAAATGGATAGGGACTTGTATCCTTTGCGGAAGTCAAAGATCGCCTTGGTTATGATCAGCGCCGTGTACAGCGAGATCAGCACCCCCAGAAAGAGGGATACGGCGAATCCCTTGACCGGCCCCGATCCGAAGATAAACAGGATCGCGGCGGTGATCAGCGTCGTCACATGGCTGTCGATAATGGTCAAAAGAGCCCGGTCGTATCCGGCGTCGATCGAGGCCCGGATGGTCTTGCCGGTCAGCATTTCCTCCCGGATACGCTCGAAGATCAGCACGTTGGAGTCGACCGAAATACCCATCGTCAGGATGATGCCGGCGATGCCGGGCATGGTCAGCGTGGCCCGCAGGCCGGCCATCGCGGCCAGCAGGAAGAAGAGGTTGAAGATAAGGGCGACGTCGGCGATGGCGCCGGAGAGCCGGTAGTAAATCCCGATAAAGACCAAGACCAAAAAGAGGGCCACAAACGACGAGGTCAGGCCTTTGGTGATGGAGTCATTGCCCATCGAGGGGCCGATGACGCTGGTTTCAATGATTTCCACGGGCGCGGGCAGCGCGCCAGCCTTGAGGACGATCGACAGGTCGCGAGCTTCCTCGAACGTGGCGCCGGAGCCCATGGTGATCCGACCCCGGTCGCGAATCCGGTCTTGAATATTCGGCGCCGATTCCACCCGGCCGTCAAGCACGATGGCCAGCGGCTTGCCGATGTTCGGGCCGGTGACGCGGGAGAATATCCGGCCCCCCTCGCGGGTCAGTTGGAAATTGACGTCCGGCTTGCCGAATTGATCCATCTGGGGGTCGGCGTCGGTCAGATATTCACCCGACATTTGCACCCGGCTCTTGAGCAGATACAGCGGCGTCATCGACCGCCCCTTATTAAGCTCCGCCCGTGTGCCCCAGGCAAACTCGACGTCGTTGGGAATCAACTGCTTGATCTGCGGCTGCTCGAAAATAGCCTTGATGTTGGCCACGTATTCGTTTTCGACAAACCAAGCCGGTCCGGATTGGCCGGGAGATTGCTCCAAATAGACCGAGAACGGCGTTTCCTTTTCTTCCTCGGTTTGCGCCGTGGTATCCTTGAGGGAGTCGGTTTTTTGACCCAGCAGATCGGCCATGACGTCGGACTGGGTGGTATCCTTGGCCGGTTGTTTATCGCCCGTCTTCGGGGTCACGGCCTCCACTGACATTCCGGCCTCGCTCATCGCCTTGTCGATCTTGCCGAGCAGCAGGGTGGCGTTTTCCATCGTTTCCAGAAGCTTGAACTGCAGTTGCGCCGTTTCACCGATCAATTTTTGCGCCCGGTCGGTGTCGGTGAACCCGGGAAGCTCGACCACGATCCGGTCGTTTCCCTGTTTCTGAATGATCGGTTCGGTGACTCCGAACTGGTCGATACGGTTGCGGATGATCTGGAGGGCGCGGTCGACGGCATCTGTCCGGGCCTTTTCATCCAATTGCTCCATTTGAACCCGCAGGACGACATACATGCCGCCTTGCAGGTCCCGCCCCAGACGGATAGCCTCCTGTTTCATCTTAAAGAGCTGGGCCGGGTTATCACGGCCCAACCGGTCTCTATCCGCCTGCGCCTTCGTCCAGAAGCGTATGGTCGGCCAGGAGTAGTAGAGGGCGGCGAGAACCATCAACAGGGTTACTGTTATTCGCCACGTCTGCGCTCTGCTCATGTTTCGCCTACTTCCTTTTCACAAGTGTTCAGGTAACGGCATAACAGACATCCAATATACCAAACAAGGCCGGTATGTCAATCAATTTATCAAGAGAAGACTTGACTTTTATCGCTCAGGCCGATAGCTTAAGTACTTTTTAAGGTTGGACTTAGACGGGAATATCGGTAGTCCCAAACCAGGAGCCTCGACAATGCGGGTCTTGCAGTCTTCATATCGGTTGTCCCTTGTGGTGGCCGCCTTCGGGCTGTCGCTAATGGTCTCCGGCCTGACGGCCGCCGGCGCCACCAGGGTGAAATTCGAAAACGGCATGGAAGTGATCTTCAAGGAGAACCACAGCTCGCCTATGATCACCTCCATCGTCTTCGTCCGGGCGGGAGCCAAGTATGAAACCAATTACAACAATGGCGTCACCCATCTTCTGGAGCACCTTCTGTTCGACGGCACCAAGAATCGCAGCCGGGAAGAGCTGTCGGAGGGGATCAAGAGCCATGGCGGGTATGTCAACGCCTTCACCCGCAAGGACCTGACGGCCTACCTGGTGCTCATGCCCAAGGAATATATCGGGTACGGCCTGGAGGTCCAGGCCGACCAGTTGTTCAATTCCATCTTCCCCGAAGACGAAATGCCCAAAGAGCGCAAGATTGTCCTGGAGGAGATTCAGAAGGAGAACGACACCGAGACGAGCCTGAATGATGATTTCTTCAGCGCCCGGTCGATGGCCAAGACGCCGTACGAACGGCCGGTGCTGGGGTACAAGAATATCATCGCATCCATCCCCCGTGACAAAGTAATTGAATATTGGAAGCAATATTACGCGCCCAACAACATGATCGGGCTGGTCATCGGCGACTTTGCCACGGCCGACATGATCGAGCTCTATCGCTCGAACTTCGGAATCGTGCCGGGGGTGGAGTTGCCCTCGCCGCCGGTGGTCAGTTACTTTCCCCCGGTCGGGAAAAAGGTTTATCGCAAGGCCGGCGCGACCAAGAACACCTATATCACGATCGGGATCGACGCCCCGCACTACACCGACCCGGACTATTTCTCCTTTGATCTTTTGGCGGCGTACCTTTCATCCGACGAAATCTCGCCCTTGGCGAAGGTGCTGGTCGATGACAAGGGAAAGCCGCTGTATCAGTCGTACTCGGCGGAGCTGGAGACGGCCGAGGAGTTTTCGCGGCTGATTATCCAGGTGGTTGTCGGCGATGAAAAGAAAGCCGACCGCATCATCGCCGACATCGACACGATGCTGACCAACTTCGCCGCCTATGAACCCTCGGCCGAGATTCTGGAGGGCATCAAGGTCTCCAAGAAGGCGAACGAGATCTATATGCAGGAAAAATTGCATTACTATGGTTTCACGGTGGCGCCGCTCATGGTGACCACCGGTTGGGATTTCATGGAAGCGTACCAGGACGCCATCGCCATGGTCAATCCCACCATCATGCTGCGCGCCACCGACCGCTGGCTGAAGGACCTCAAGTATGTGGCCACGGTGTTCTATCCGCTGAAGGCGGCGGATCAGGAGCAGAAGGAAAAAAGCTACACGACCTTTCGGCGGGCGGTGCTGCCGAACGGGTTGACGGTGGTGGTCAAGTCGAATCCGGACAGCCGCGTGTTTGCGCTGAACGTGATCGGGAAAAATCGGTCGGCTTCGGAGCCGCCCGGCCAGACCGGTATCACCGATTTTGTCAACCGGATGATCCGGAAGGGGACGACCTCGTTGGACGCCGCCGAACTGGAGAAAAAGCTGGCCTCGATCGGGGCGCAGGTGACGCTGTTTGACAACCCCTGGATCCCATACGATGATTTCTACACCACCCGCCAGTTCTCCTTTATGAAATTTGAGACGATCGACGACTTCACGCAGGAGGGTCTGGCGCTGTTCGCCGACATGATCCGTCGCCCGGCCTTTGATTCGGCGTCGATGGAAGAGGTGCGCGGGACCTTGATGGGGGTGCTGGGACGGAATTCCGGCTCGACCTTGGATGCCTGCCGCGACCTGTTTTACGCCACCCTGTTTGAGGGGCAGGCGTACGCCAAGACAATCGACGGCTCACCGCGGACCATCGGGACGATCACGCGGGCCGACCTGGTGGATTACCACAAGAAATTCTACTCCCCCGGCAACATGATTATTACGGTCGGCACCAATCGAAACGCCGATAGTATGATGGCGATGGTCGAGAATGCCTTCGGCGGCATGGCCAAGGTTGCGCTGCCGCCGGCGGTAGCGTTGGCCGGCCCGGTCCCGGTGGGAGTGAAGGCGGCCCATCTGCCGATGGAGAAGGAGCAAGTCTATATTTTCCTCGGCAGCTATCTTCCCGGAGTGTCCGATTCAAACACGGCCGCGATCCAACTGGCGGCGGAGGTTCTGTCAAGCCGGCTGCAACTGAACCTGCGCGAGAAGCAGGGGTTGGCCTATTCGGTGGGTGCGGGAGTGTCGTTTGACCGCGACTTCGGCTGGTATGTTTGCACCATGGGGACCGGCGCGGCCAACTATGAGCGGGCGCGCGACGGTATCCTGGCCGAGATCGAAAAGCTCAAAGCCGAGGGACCGACCGACGACGAGCTGGAAACGGCCAAGAACAGCATTTGGGGGACGTCGCTGACGCGGCGGCTGTCACGGATCAACCAGGCCTATTATATGGGCATCGGCGAGTACCTGGGGGTGGGGTACGACTACGACGAGAAATTCCTTCCGCGGATGCGGGCGGTGACGGCCGAGCGGGTGAAGGCGGCGGCCGCCAAATATTTCGACACCGCCAATTATGTGCTGGCGACGGTCGGGAAGATGTAATCAGGAATAGCTGCGTGCAAGCGCGCGTGCTTTCTGAATAAACGGCGGTTTTCCCGCTGGTCGGCCGACCTTGTCTTTATAAGGCTCAGGCCATGGACATACCCCATACGCATGCGGCGGCAATCGCTGACGGGCCTTTCGTCTCCGCGCAGCTTTGGGCACAAAATGATACCATCTTTCGTCAAATTCATTAAGAATGTGTTTGACAAGCAGTCTCATTGTTTGTACTAATTAGCCTGCGGGTAATAATTCAACTATTGAATCAGCCTTGGGCCGTATATGCTCCCCGTGGAGCGAAATTTGCCTGGCAGAAAGCGGGCGTAGGATTGTATAATATATTGAAGTAAGGAGTTATGTGATGGGCAGGAGAAGATTTCTTGTGATAAGCTGCGGCCTGCTGATTATGGCCTTAATCTCGCCCCCTCCGGTATGGGCAACAAAACCGACAATCAATCCACTCAAGGTGACGGGAGAAATGATCCCATATCCCAAAGGTCCCGGACCGATTTCGCTGGGGTTAACCATATCTCCAAAAGAATCCCGATTTCATTTTGATACGGTCAAAGTCGTCGTGAGCAGAGTCGACAATCTTCACCTTTGCAGTCCGGATACGATGATCGTCCCTTTTGATGCCAGAGAGCAGGCAATATGTTCGATTAGCCTTGTTATCCCCGCGAATGACACATCCGGTATTGAGCTGTCAATTGAGGCCAAGGGGGTATGGCAACCTGCTGATTTTTATTGGGTTGCATTGCCTGACACGATTGAGTTGCATCATGGTGACCCGAGACTATCGCCAAAGGCAATGGCGGCTTCCCATATGCAGCGGATTGACAGTTCCGGGCATATGCTTGATGTTGAGGCGGCCAAGTATCCGCATGGGCGCGGGGGTATCGCCGATGAGCATGGGAATCCGGTATCGCAAGAGAAGATCGACAGCCTGCTGAAGGAGATCGAACGGAAGAAGAACCAGCCTATCGTCAATCCGCCGCTGGTTCCCGACACGTCATATATGCTGATGATGACGGATTCCGGACGAATTGTGGTGAAGAAGTCGGACTATCTCCCGAACCGCAAGAAGCAGGATTTGGAGAAGATGCGTAAGATGGAGGAGCAGCCGCTGACGGCATATAACCGAGAAGATTTCACGATCGATGGTCAGGTCTGGACCCGTACCCGGGGGGAGTATAAGTTTCACCCGGCGGTCCCGATCACGGATTATGCGGCCGGGGGCCGCAGGATAGCGGATTCCCTTGGCCGGATATATGCCGGCCAGGCTCATGAGGTGACGTTGGATCTTCGTGATCCCAAAGATTATGAGGTGGCGCGGAGGCTGGTGGATTCGCTGATGGCGATGGAGCCGGCCGGTTATTATCGGGCGGTGGCCAAGGGGTCTATCCTCAAGCAATTACGGGGCAAAGGCATCAAGGACGCTCCCTATCCCCAATTGCCGGTCAGAGATGCTCAGCCGCGCGGCATGTAAAACAAGAGTCAGGATCATCGAAAAACCGCCAGAAGGCTCTTTATACTGCGGAAAATATTATCCCCTCTTTCGTCAATTTTATTTAGAATTTGCTTGACAAGCAAGAATTCATACTGCAAAATCTGTTTGGAGGAACCTGATTCCTGTCCCACGAGCACCATTGATTAGACCAAGGCGGACGAGCTATCAGCAGTTGCATGCGGGGAAGAAAATGGCCTCCCCACGGAATATTCATTAGATAGGAGGCGCTTAATGAAGCCCAAAGGAATTCTTCTCTTCGGCTTAATAACGGTACTATCGCCCGCAATCTTGATATCACATGCGATGGCCGGAGCGCGTGCGATAACAAGCGCGGGCGTTTTGAAGGGGAGGCAATTATGAGCAAGCTGAATACTATATCGAAAAAAGTAATGATTGCAGGGGTTGTGATGATTCTGTCAAGCAGCCCGGCGTTTTGTTCGATGATCCCACCATACGGAATTGGGCTCAATCCAGCGAGCGACCTGGCCGTAAATCGTCTGATACATGTCGTGTTGTTCATAAGGTCTGACACGTACTTTGATAGTATTCATGTTAAAGTGGCGACCTATGGCAAGCTTGAATACTCGGGCGAAAGGGATTGGCGTGTGACTGTGAAGCCGGGAGATTCGCTGATTTATGATTTGCCGATTCAATTGGCTGCTAATGATACTTCCGGAATAGTGATCCGGACCGAGAGAAAGGACGATGGTAGTCTATTAATGAGTGACTGCCTATATTTCGTGACGGGAGCTGAAGAAGTACGGACCTGGAGGATAGACCCTCGAAGCGTAAAGATGATGCCTGAACAGATATACCCTGAGTCGTACTTGCAGAGCCATGCGGATGAGTTGGTTCCGCTGAAGCGGCCCGTTAGACGGGTGGAAGGCGGCCCGATTGATACCATAACGTCCCCGTTTGGTATCCGGGTGTTCAATGTAAGCGGTCTGGTTATTGGCACGCCGATAGACCTGGTCTTATGCCTCCGATCAGAAATGATCCTGGATAATCTGCACATAAGTATCAGCACCGACGGCAAGCTCCAGTATACCCTGCCGCGAATCTGGTTCGTCAGCATAAGGCCGGGAGAGTGGTTGACCTATCGTCTGCCGATAGTCTTGGCCCCCAATGACACCAGTGGCATTATCATTCGCGCCGAGGGAGAAGGAGTTGACAGTCTTGTGGCCGCTGATAGTCTCTATTTTGTGACGAATGACACCCGGTGCCGGGACTACAGGAGTGACCCGCATCTGCTGCGGGATCAACCCGGCGTGCCGCCTGGGGGAAAGTTGACGACCTACAAGCTGACCGATTGGGACAAGATGAAGGCGAAGGAGCAGACGCCTTTGACCGACGCAGATGGCGAGGGCATTGACGTTGACGGTGAAGCCTGGACCCGCAATCGCGGGGAGTATAAATTTCACAAGCTTTTGCCCATGACCAATCCCGATTCGGCATCGCGGGAGGCCTCGGCCAAATCGTGGGAACTCAAGAGCCGCACGGTACAAAAGGGTCCCTGATGCCATTGGAAATTTTTCGCGGCGGACGAGGACATCCGACCGCACACGGGAATACCTTCATTTTCGTCACAATTATAGCAATATGGCTTGACATGGGGATTGAGGTATTATAAGGTTGATGTGCGGTGGAGGGGATGCGATCCCGGAAGACCGTGTGCCTGAAGGAAGGTAGGAAGCCCGCGCCAAAACGATATTGCCGGTGGAGACGGGAAGAAATCAGCCCGTGGCCGGTAAACCTATTGAGGAGGAAACAGTCATGTTTCGTCAAGGGTTAGTTTTGGTTATGGCTTTCGGCCTCTTGGCCGGACTCGGCTTTGGCCAGGAGCAGCCTACCGATCTCATGCCACCAGGCGGCATAGGCATGAACGTTATCGCGATTAGCCCTGTCATTCCCGGAGTTCCTGTCAGACTGGAGGCTTTCTTCAGATCCGGGGTTTTCTTGGATACCATGGCGTTTGTATTCACGCCTTCCGGGGCCATCCAATACTCGGGGCAAACCGAATGGCGCCATGTGGTTAATCCGGGGGATTCGTTGGTCTTTCCGTTGGAAGTGACATTCCCTAAGGATGACACCACAGGCTTCGAAATCGCAACCTATATAAAGGTCGGCAGATTCATTGGGATTGAATTCTATGTGGCTAGTACAGGGGATTCGGTGAAGACCTTCTCCTTTGATCCCCGAACGTTACCCAAGGATGAAGAGCCGCGATATTCGGAGGAATACTGGCGGCTTATAAAGACCCCGCGGCTACTGCATGAATGGGGTGATACCACCAAGGTCAAGGTTTCTACCCATAAGGCGAGCGACTGGGAATTGATGAAGATAAAGGAAAGGACACCTTTGACTGACGCAGACGAACAGCACATCATTGTGGATGGCGAGACCTGGTACAGGAAACGGGGGGAGTACGAGTTTCAAAAACTCAAACAATACGCCAGTCCTCAGGAACGGGTCCGGGTCAGGGAAGCGGAGCTTAATGAGAAATATAAGGATGTGAAACGCGACATGATCATTGACTTGCGGAATCCCGCCGATTACGATTTTGTCAAGGAGTTAGTCGGCAACGGCCTGCAACCGATGGATAGCGTCGGCTTTTACCGTGGGGCAATTACGAAATCCGAAGGCGGCCAGCTTAGTCGCCGCAAGATTCGCTACAGTATGTATCCGAAATATCCCCGAGAGATCCATGAATTGACGCCTGCAGAGCAGGATTCGGCCCGGCAACGGATATGGGACAGGAAGAAATCATTGGCTCCAGTGCCCAGACAGAACCCGAAAGATGTACTATTGAATTATGATTTCGAGACCTGGTGGTATTATGACTGGAGCTACTGGGACGAAAACGAGGAAAACGGCCGCGACTATTGGTATGATGTCACCAGCGATTCCGGCGAGGTGCACTCCGGCGACTTCTCTCTTTGGTGCGCTGCGGAGGGGAATATGCCTGACGGGGTGCAGTACGACGACTTCATGTGGTCGTGGTTAGAATATACCCATGGAGGCATCTATATAGGGGGTCACGACAATGTGAAGCTGAAGTACTGGCTATGGTACGAAACCGAGACCAACTATGACTTTTTCGAGGTGTATTGGTGCTATGATGGGCAAAGCTGGAACAACTATTCCAATAATGCAACGGGATATTCTTCGGGATGGGAAGAATTCACGCTTGATATTCCGAAAGAAGGTGATTCGTTGTATATTGCTTTTCTGTTCTACAGCGATTATGATTATTGCGACTACCGGGGGGTCTTTCTCGATGATATCAGCCTTACCGGTGACGCAATAGCGGATTTACCGAATCTGACCTGGACGACCCCTTATTGGTGGGATGCCCCCATCGTGCCGTCGTCGGTCACAGGCACCAATGTCACGGGGAACCTCTGCGGCAATGCCCCCACCTATATAGATGTTGCCGTCATCAATGAAGGAACCGTCACCGCCGCGCCTTTTTCGGTAGCCCTTTATATTGACGGCGGCATATTGGATACGGTATTTGAATGTTATTCCTACTTGTTGCCGGGGCTGGATACATATTTCGAGGATCACAAGGACTACATATCCCAGGGGTACCACAGCCTGACCATGAAGATAGATAACGACAGCCTGATTCACGAGTCGTGCGAGACCGATAACGTGTACGAGAAGACATTTTACTGGAGCGCGCCGGGGACAATTACGGTGAACGGCACGACGGCATATCGCGATATGAATCCACCGACGGTTGAAAAGGTGGCAAGGAAGGTGCGGGTGGAGTTGTGGGATGACGACGACATAGCGGACGATCTCTTAGCTTCGACCTGGGCGGCGGACAACGGCAATTTCTCTATGGGGCCGGTTTCAAATGCAGACGAGTTATGGTCAGGCAGGCAGGACATTTATCTGAAAATCTACGCGGAAAACGACGCCGCCTACGTTGACCAGGGGCACAATGGCAATCGGGTCTTTTACCAGACCTCGACCCAAAGCGAAGCGCCCGACGGCACATATTATTATGGTGTCGTCAACGTTCCGGGGCCGCAGAGCGGCCCTTTTTTTATGCGGTCGAAGACAGAACACCACGGCTTTAGCCGTGGATGAATGAGC
>CAZPEV010000056.1:17125-17592 GCA_964585635.1 uncultured Ignavibacteriales bacterium | reverse complement strand
TCGCCGTTCGCTCCCCGGTGCTCAATTTTTGCCCCGCCCGGCCGATAATCTGAAAAGCATGGAGCAGTCGTCCGATACCCAGCCGCGCTTTGAGGTCAATGATTCGCCGACCCGTATCGCGGTCCAGCCTCCCCGCGGCAGCCGCCGGCTTCGCCGGGAAAAATCGGTCTTCCGGGAATATGCCGAAACGATCACCATCGCCCTTTTGGCGGCGGTCCTGATTCGGATGTTTATCATCTCGGCCTACCACGTCTCCTCCGGCTCGATGGAAAATACCCTGATGGAAGGGGACTATATCTTCGTTTATAAGCTGGCCTACCAGTCGTCATCACCCAAGGCCGGCGACGTCATCGTCTTTCAAAACCCGGTCGAGCCTACCAAGGATTACATCAAGCGGGTCGTGGCGGTCGGCGGGCAGACGGTCGAGATCGTCGATAAGGTGGTAATGGTTAACGGCGCCGTGGCGC
>CAZPEV010000056.1:0-17115 GCA_964585635.1 uncultured Ignavibacteriales bacterium | reverse complement strand
GGGGGGGCAGCGGGCCGATCTCGGCTATAGGGGGGTATTGGTAACGGGGGCGGGGGCGCCGATACCGGGGGAATCCAAAAACATCGACCAGCGGGTGATGGCCGCCGAACTGTCGCCGCGCGACAACTTCGGGCCATTTACCGTCCCTCAGGGACAGTATTTTGTCATGGGCGACAACCGGGACGACAGCCAGGACAGCCGCTTCTGGGGATGCGTCGATAAAAGCTATATTAAAGGCAAGGCGATCTTCGTATACTTCTCCTATGAGCCCGACCCCAGCGCGCCCCAATGGAAGGCGCCCTACGTCCTGGAATCCTTCCAAATCCTCTGGCACAACCTCCTCTCCTTCTCCCGCCGGGTCCGCTTCGACCGGATGGGACAGACCTTATAGCCACATCTTCCATCCCTATCCGGGACCGCTCGCCCTGTATTTGCACTTTCCCTTCTGCACCAACCTTTGCAGTTACTGCGACTTCTACAAGGAACGGTACACTCAAGCGGCGATCGAACGGTTTTTCCGCGCTCTGACGTACGAAACCGAAACGGTTCTGTCGTCGTTCGGGCATGAACCGATAGATATCGGGTCGATCTATATCGGCGGCGGCACACCCTCGCTGGCCGATCCGGAGCTATTGGAGCGATGGCTGGAGACGGTCTTGACCTATGGCCGCCTGATGCCCGGCTACGAATTCACGATTGAAGCCAACCCGGAAAGCCTGAGGCCCGCTTTTGCGGCACAAACCCTGGCCATGGGAGCCAACCGGGTCGTCATCGGCGTGCAGTCGTTTGCCGTGGGGCTACTGCGGCGCCTTAATCGCCGGTTGCGAATCAAAGATATTTACCAAGCCTTCTATTTCTGCCGCACCGCCGGGTACCAGAATATCGCCGCCGATCTGATCTTTGGCCTGCCCCAGCAGCGGATGCGCCAACTGCGCATCGATATTGAACGACTGGCGGCGCTGGAACCGGACCATATTTCATTTTATCAGCTCACAGTCGAACCGGAAACGCGCCTGGCCGATCGGATCGCCGCCGGGCGAATCGCCCTCCCCGATGATGAAACCTGCGCGTCGATGTATCGTTTCGGCGCGCATCTGCTCGTGGATCAAGGCTATTTGCGGTATGAAGTCTCCAACTTCGCCCGCCCGGGACGGCTGGCGCGGCATAACTTCGCCTATTGGCAGGGTTCGCCCTATATCGGCCTCGGCCCGGCCGCTCATGGATTCGCAAACAATCGCCGTTACGGCAACCTGCCGAGCCTGGGGGCATACATCGACCGGCTGGAGGCGGGGCATCTGCCGATCGCCTTCGTTGAGGAACTCTCCAGCGAGCAGCAACTGATGGAAGCGATCATGTTGTCTCTGAGAACGGCCGAGGGAATCGACAAGGCGCGGTTGATTCGCAGATTCGGCGCCGCGGCGATCGATATTCTCCAAGGTCCGGCCTCAAGCCGCTACGTTCGGTCGGGACACCTTGATGACGACGAAGGCTGGATGCGGCTGACCGACGATGGCTTCCTGATCGCCGACAGCATCATCGCCGATCTGGTCGGATGAGGGATCCGTCTGATAAGTGCTGTAACGCTGGTGAATGAAACCAGGATCGCCGCCACGATCCACCGCATCCGGAAGCGCTCGTTGACCGTGCCGGATTTCATCGACCGCCGGTTGATCGAAACGGAGAAAAGACGCTTCGGCAGCCCCTGGATGGCGCTGTTCGAGAAAAGAAAAACAAAGGGCCGGTAAAGGTCCGGCCCAACGTATCTTCATCGGATCGAATCGCGCCCCGACGGGGGGCGCAGTAGAATCCGTTCTATCTCGACTGGTAATCGGTCAGTTCGATGGTTTCCATCACATCGAACAAGCCCGCCGGACCTTCGTATGAACTTGCATAAAGGTCATGCACAATGATCACCCGTTTGATCAATCCCTGCGGCGCGACATAATCATATCCCTCAAAACCGGTATCCCAAATGCCATCATCGTCAACATCCCACAGCCATTGGATCGTGTAACAGTCGAAGGTTCCGGCCGGCACAGTTTGCGGTCCATAATCGATGATTTTCTTTTCGATCCGCCAGGGTAATCCCGAGGCGTTGAGCTCACGCATAACCCACTGGTTCCCTACCTCGAGGGGATAGGCCAGCGATCTGACCGGCGGCGATTCATAATAGAGGGAATCACCCGGCTGCGGGCCGCCCGATCGGCTGCTGATGAGGTCGGGTCCGGGGCCGCCGCTCGGGCCGAATCCTCCCTCGAATCGCCACCATGCCCTTGCCGGAGCGATGAAACTGCTGCGGTCGTAGGCGTATAAATAAAGGCCGTCAGCGGCATTATTCATATAATCGTTACTCTCGTAAGCCGTGATCGATATCGCTACGGAAACATGCAATACATAGGTGGCCAGCGTGTCGTTTAACGTATCCCGCCTGATGATCTCTGCCGCGGCCGTTCCGGTTTCGTTCCAGGGATAGTAATCTCTTAGGCTGTCGGGTCGGTAATTGAAGCCTATCGACGTGTACCGATATTCCCAGCGATCGCCGATCGCCAGCGGGTAGGTAAACTCGGTGCCCCCGATTTTACGGGTGCGAAATGAAATAACCGGGCTGCGGAGCGGCGGGCCGCCGGAGCCATGCGCCGTCACCTGCCAATAGTAGATCGTATTCTGATCCAAGAAGCCCGGCGCAAAGCTGGCCTCGTGCAGACTCTCCGCCACCAATGGCGGGTGGGATTCGGTTCCGAAATTGACGGCGAACAGGACGTTGGTATCGGTGGTGTCGGTATATGTCCAGCGCAGGGTCAGATTGCAATCCTGATTCTGCGCCCGGTTGGCAGGAAACATGGCGGCGATGCCCTGACCAGCGCCCCCGCCTCCGCCCGGCCCGCTGGGCGAATCGCAGCCAAGAAGAACCGCCAGAGCCAGCACGCCCACGATCCCGGCCATTCCGGGACGACAAGTTACGCCACGCATGATGACCTCCCCTGATAGATGGGCGCCTCGGCCCTTGAATGACTGATGGGCAAAATATAATCCAAATCGGCCGGCCCGTCAAGGGGCGGCCAGGACCGGGTCAGGCTGAATCATTACCGGAGATACGAGAGCATTTGGTGCTGGGACCAAAACGCCAAGAGCAGAAAGGCGGCGACGAAACCGGTCATGATCGGATAGATCCGGCTGCGGTACCCCTCCCGCGCCGCAAAAAGGCAGAAGATCAGGTGCAGCAGCGGCAAAAGCCCCGTCACCAGCGGAATCTTGAGCACCATCATCGTCTCCGCTGTGGCCGGTGATACCTGCAGGAAACGCAATGTATAAAGCCACAGGGCGCCATACACGGCCATGACGACGGCGACCTGCAAATACAGCCGGCCGGCAGCGGCAAACTGCGCCCCCGGGGGTTGATTCCCTTTTTCGGCCTCGAAAAGCTGGCCGGCGGCGCGGTCGGTTTCGATACACCACGAGCTTTCACGGCAGGAAGGACAACGCAGAAGTTTTTCGCCGATCGTATGCGGACTCAAAAAATCGATCCAGGGGGAAACCGTAAACTCCCGGCCGCAGGCGGGACAGCGATAGGCGGCGCGGGCGGCATGCCACCGCACCAGGAAGAACAGGCCGGTCACGGTCACGGCGATAACCACGAACGGCCAGACCGCCTGGCTCGACAGGCGCGGCAGGACAAACAGCGCCACGATCATAAAGAAGGTCCCGATCAGGCCGATCGCCGCCGATGATCGCATGGTTATATTCTCCTCGTGCTGGCCGCAGGCAGCCCGTCGGAAATGTGAAGCCATACCCTTTTCATATTTGTCCGGCTCAAATATAATACCCTATATCAATAGGTCTGCCGACCGGCCGTCAGAACTTGCTGATCAGCAAGCTCCCGTAGGGAATATTCAGCTCGTCCAACGCCCGGAAGAAGCGGCCCAGGCTTAAAACATACTGATTGGATCTGACGGCGACGTCATCGCGCAGCGACGGCGACAGGTTGCAGTAGAAGAATTGATCCGAAAAAGCATTGACCGCCGCCATCCGCGCCATCGAGTCGTGCTGAACTGCGAATGATCCGGCCGCCAGGACCGGCTCGCCGGGAAAGAAAAAGGCCTCGGTCACCAGCGGCGCCTTGTTGCCGGTCTTGACCTCGATCAGCCGCATCTCCTCCGGCGTCGGTTTTTTGCAGAAGCGGACCTTGCCCGAAAGGCCGACGGCAAACGAATAGACGCCGGTTGGCAGCGAATCAAAAACCTGACGCGTCAGCGTCTTGATCGTCGCGATGTTGCCGTCGCGGGCAAAGAACTCCAGATATTCCCGTTGCAGCATCACCGCCATCTTGTTGGGATAGGCGACCGCCGGGGCGCTGTCGCGAAGCATCTCCAAAAGCGAATCGGTCGGAACAAAGGCCCGGATCCCTTGCGCAAATGAGGTATTTAGACCGGCCCGCTGGTTGAGAAACCGCCGAAAATCCAATTCCACCTCAAAAACCGGACGCGGAACACGGGGATAAACATCGGCCGAATCGTGCAGACCATAATCGACCGCCTTGGGGGTTGGAAGGTTGTTCCAGCGCCGGTCGGTGGCATACAGATGCTCCGAGACGGCGCGCGCATACAGGTCGAACTTCCCCCGTCCAATCAGGGGATCCTCTCCTTCCAGAATCCCCCTGGCCCAAATCAGCCAGCGGACCTGCTGCAGCGTCGCCAGTTGAATCGTGACCGGCTCGCCTCGCCACCTTCCCTTGATCAATGCACCACGGTACCCCACCGGGTCATCGGCGCGCGCCTGATGGATATACGCCATTGACGAGTCGACGCCCAGGGTCGAATCCTGCTTAATCGCCGCCAGCGCCGTCTCCACGGCCGCAGGATCGGGACAGATGATCCGGACGGAATGATACAGCTCCGTCCGCAGCGGCGTCCCGACATATAGCGGATCGAGCGGCCCGGCGATGACATACCCGGCCGCCTCCGAAAACCGTTTTTCAAGATATGACTGGAGCGGAAGATTCTGAGCCGCAATCAAAGAATCCAAACGCGGGCTGGTTATAGGATCGGAGGCTGCCCCACCTGCGGTATCCCCCCGCAGCAGGAGGCAATAAAGGACCACCGCTGACACATATGGAACAACTCGTCGCATGACCACCCCGCGTGCTTGCCAATTACCCGTCAATTACACCCGCCGGCAGGCCAAAATCAATCAAAAAACGAGCTGGCCAAAGGGTGGACTTATATCGCGCCGGCACGCCTGCAGGAGCGGGCGAAGAGTCGCCCGACGCCCAATGACTATTAAATCTGGGACACATTGTCGGCGCCGACCGCTTCCGCCATTTTCTTGGTGCTGCCGTAATCGGACGCATAGACAACTATGGCCTTTACCGCATTTGTGCTGCCTGGTGCTACTTGGCTTTGATGGTTTCGAGTTCCAACCCAATTGTGACCTCGTTGCCCACCACCAGGCTGCCGTCGGCCAGCTTGTTGCTCCAGGACAGGCCATAATCCTGACGGTTGATAACGGTCGAGGCCGAAAAGCCGGACCGGGTATTGCCCTGCGGATCGGTGATGACGCCGTTGAACGTGCAATCCAGTGTATCTTCCCTGGTAACCCCTTTCATCGTCAGGTCGCCGATCATGGTAAACTTGTCGCCGGCCCCCTTGATGATCTTCTTGGACTTGAAGGTCATCGTCGGGAACTTGGCGGCGTCGAAGAAGTCGGGGCTTTTCAGGTGCGTGTCGCGCTGGTCGATATTGGTGTTGATCGAGGCGATCTGGATGGTGACGTCGACCGATCCTTTGGTGACATCCTTGCCGTCGAAATCCTTGATGGTCCCGGCAAAATCCTTGAATTCGCCGTCCACCTTGGTGATGACCAGATGCTTGACCGTAAAGCCGACATGCGAGTGGGCCGGGTCGATATTCCAGACCTGCGCCTGGACCGGAATGCTTAGCGCCAGAAGTATGATGGCCGATAGTAACATCCGTCTTAACATATGGTGCACTCCTTGTACTGATTCTGGACCATGGCAGTCCATTTCATTAATTGCAATTTGCCTCTATGCCGCAAAGAAGACGGCATGTCGAATATAACATGAAAACAAAGCCACTGGTTCACAACTTTTTGCTGCTAGGGGAGGCGAGGCTTGCGGACGCTTGAGCATCCGGACAGGCAAAACAAACAGGCGGGCCGGGGGGTATCCCCGGCCCGCCTTGGGGGGCAACGGTAATAATGCAGATGGCCGTTATATGCCGGGCGGCATTATCCCGGCCGGCGCGTGCCAATACAAGCCACCCGGCCGACCGAAAGCCGCCTCACTTCTGAAATACCCTTCAGCCTCTCTATATGACGAAATGCTGCTTTCTATCATATGCCATTACTATTTTTCCACAAGAGGCTCAACCAGATGCGAGTCTGCGGCTTACCCTCGCCTCAGCAGAAATCGGTCTTTATCTCTTCATCGACTGCTTATCCGATTTACTTGACGGAGTTCCGCCCGCGGCTCATCCGCCGTTTATCCGGGCCGGCCGAAATATCGCCTATCTCGCGGCCCGGCAATTCGATATGCCCGATCCGCTCGGCCGCCCGGAAAGTCGCAACCCAAATCATCTTTCACTGCTCTTTGCCAATATGCTATACTGACATCTGACTCTATATAGGCGAGGTCTGTCCGATGTGCGAACTGGTCATCAATCCCAACCACCTGCCCTCCCCTGTCTGGGAGAATGATGCTTATTCTCCCTTTCGCAACGACGACATAACCTCCTTTCACGCTTCCATCCCCGGCTACCGGCCGACCCCGCTGGTCTCCCTTCCCGCCTTGGCCGAAAAGCTGGGAGTCGGATCTATCTGGGTCAAGGATGAAGCCCAACGCTTTGACCTGAGCGCCTTCAAAGTCCTGGGCGCCTCCTACGCCATTTATCGCTTCCTGAGAGACGCCTGGCAGGCCGAAACCGGAACCAGGCTTCATCCACAGGATATCTGGACCGAAACCTTTCGCGGCCGCTTCGCCGGCCGCTACACCTTCAGCACTGCCACCGATGGCAACCATGGCCGGGCCATCGCCTGGATCGCTCGACGGCTGCAGCAAAAGGCGGTCATCTACATGCCCCGCGCAACTGTCGCGGCCCGAATTGAAAACGTCCGCAAGGAGGAGGCCGAGGTAGTCATCGTCGACGGCAGCTATGACGACGCCGTACGCCGCGCCGCCGCTGACGCCGCCCGCTTCGGCCGGCAGGTCATCGCCGATACCGGTTATCCCGGATACATGACTATCCCCGGCGATATCATGGCCGGTTACCTGACCCTGTTCCGGGAGATGGAATCATCGCTTCATCTTTCGGATGATCCCGGAGTCGATCTGGTGTTCCTGCAATCCGGCGTGGGAAGTCTGGCTGCGGCCGCCGCTTGGTATTATGTCCGTCGCTACGG
The DNA here is from genome assembly GCA_964585635.1 of uncultured Ignavibacteriales bacterium. Classification (GTDB taxonomy): domain Bacteria; phylum Zixibacteria; class MSB-5A5; order GN15; family JAAZOE01; genus CAZPEV01. The sequence goes on along the minus strand of CAZPEV010000056.1, from coordinate 9,702 downwards.
CCGCCGTCAGCCGAAATTAATATCGGTCGAGCCGACCGCCGCCGCCGGCCTGCTGGAATCGGCCCGGTTCGGCAACCTTTGCACCGCCACGGGCGATTCCAAAACCATCATGGCCGGGCTGAATTGCGGCACCCCATCAGCCGCCGCCTGGCCATTGATCCGCGATGGAATCGATCTTTTTCTGGCGATCACCGACCGTTTCGCGGTCGAGGCGATGCGGACCTGCTACCATCCGACCGGAACCGACCCTCGCCTTATCTCCGGCGAATCAGGCGCGGCCGGTCTGGCCGCCCTTCTGGCCCTGCGGACGGATGACCGGCTCCGTCCCGCCGCCGAATGGTTGCCAATTGGATCCCGGACACGGATTCTGGTGATTAATACCGAGGGAGCCACCGACCCGGCCCATTTCGACCGGGTCGTTGGCCGTTGACCTCAGACGGGAGACTGATGACTCCGCCTCATAGGATGGCGCCGTAGGCCTCGGTGAAAGCCTTCTTGGCATAATCGTTGTGAGCATAGCCGAAGCCTTGGTCCCCCCAGACGGTTCCCCAGCTATTGCGGACGATAAAATAGTCCGCCGTGTACCCGACCAGCGCCACCGCATGTCCGCCGCGGGCCGTATTGGGAAGGTACGTGCGCAGATGCCCCTGGGTAGCCGAGGCGTTGTCCCAGGTTCGATCGACCTCCAGCCTGGTCAGAATCGGGCCTTGGAAGGCGATCCAGGCTTTCCAAATTTTGAGATCAGGAGCCTGACCGGGAATCAGGTTGTAATAGCTGGCAATCCGCAGTTGCGCGGCCCTGGAATAGAAGGCCCCCAGACTGAGGAAGGACAGCGGACCGGTCATGGGCAGATCCTTCTCCAGAACACAGCCGAATTTTCGGGCGACCTGCAGGGCCTGCTTCACCATCGTCCCGTCTGTCTCGAGAAACGTCGTCGGATAGGTGGTGTAGTCATCCGTTTCTTTGTCGGCCATCCAGATGAAGCGCGGCGATGTCAGCGCGTTGGCAGGAATCTTTTGCGCCTTGACGTAATGCCAGCGCAGCACGCTGTCGGCGGCGGCAAAACCAACACAGGCTCCGGTGCCGTCCTGGTCCCGAATCTTCCACCACGATGGCTCACGCAAATCCTTGGATGGCGGAAGCGTCGGTCCCGCGGCCATGGAGCCCCCGGCCATGGCATCAGCCATCGTCCAATCCGTCTCGGTGTCGCGCGACGGTTTGCAGTTCAGGATATACCCGTTGGGGGGAGTTAATACTTTCTTTCGAGGCGCCATATGCTCCTCCTCCTCGATTGATTGATATATATAATAGACGCCGGGCAGACGACATGAGGCACGTACAATGGCGTCCGTTGGCAATGCGCTAGATTCAAGACCCGCGGTGAATGATTATGGTTATTAATTAATTATAAACCCAAGCGGTTGTCAACTGAAAGCTGCAGCGCCGGTTGGCGGATAACCGCCGGCGGTCCGGGGGATTTCGTCAATTCCTTGCCACCCTGGGCAATGACCGCCCGGTATCGCCACGACCGGGCCGCGAGTTGCTACTCCAGAAGCGAATATTTGCCAAAATCCTCGGGATCGATCCGCTTTAGACGATCGGCCAGCGATTCCGCCGTCCCCCCGCCCGGCGGCGGCGGCGGTTTTTCGTCGGTCGCTTCCACCCGCAGGTCTTCCGGGTTGAGCGTCAGCAACTCGGCGTTGGCGAAAATCGGGCTCTTGGCCTTCAGCGCCAGCGCGATCGAATCGGAGGGCCGGGCGTCGACGTCAACCGTCCGGCCGTCGAGGGTGATCAGCAACCGGGCGTAAAAGGTCTGCTCCTTCAGCTCCGTGATTTCGACCTTCTCCAGACGGCCGCCCATCGCCTCGATCGTGCTCTTGAACAGGTCATGCGTCAGCGGCCGCTTGGAACCGACCCCGGTCATCTCCATCGCGATCGCCCAAGCCTCGCCGTGGCCGATCCAGATCGGCAAAACCTTATTCAATTCCTTGGAGGCCAGCACCACTACCGGCGAGTTGGAGACCAGATCCATCGCCAAGCCGTCGATCTGTACCTCGATCATCCCCATTTAGGCTTCTTTCTTGACCACCTGCAGCTTCACGCCGGCGGTTACATCTTTGGCCAGTTTGATTTTGATCGTGTACAGCCCCAGCGCCTTGATCGGCTCATCCACCAGAATGTCGCGACGATCGACCGTGTGCCCCTGCGCTTGGATCAGGTCGGCGATGGTGTGATTGGTGACCGATCCAAAGACCTTGTCTTCCTCGCCGGTCATCATCTCGGCCACCAGCTCGAGCTTTTCAAGCTGATCGCGCACCTTTTCCGCCTCGCGGCGCTGTTTCTTGTCGCGCAGCTCTTGCTGCTGTTTCAGATTGCCGACCGCCCGCAGATTTCCCTTGGTCGCCGGGATAGCCAGATTGCGCGGCATCAGATAATTGCGCGCATATCCGGGCTTCACTTCCACCGCCTGGCCGCACTGGCCCAGCTCGGCGACGTCCTTCGTCAAAATTACCTTCATATCGTCATATCCTTTCTGTCATCATCAGCCCAGGGTGTGCGCCCGGACCCGACGGAAATCAAAGTAGCTGTCAAACAAACCCGCCGCCGAGGTAAGGATCAATCCGGGCACCTGCATGAGGAACAACCCCAGATAAAATACAATCTTGATCATGACCGGCAGCTGCAGCCGCCGCAGCAGATGCTCGATCAGCGCCAGGCCCCCGACGGCATAACAAAAGGCCAGGACAAAGAGCAGATTGTCGGCCGCCACCCGCGTTCCCTCCAGAGTCAGGCGCGCCGCCAGGACGGTTCCCAGCAGATATAAGACGCGGTCCGGAATCTTCCAGTAAATGAACGGCCCGAAACCCGGAAAGTAGCGGTCGGCGCGGGTGCAATACCGTTCCAGAAGCAGAAATCCGACGAACAACTGGGTCAGGCCGGACATGACCAGGATCCCCGGCAGCAAGCGTTTGATCAACTCGGCCGTTATCTGCACCTTGTCGATCAACTCGCTGACCGTCTCGGCGCCGTACCCCTGGCTGCTGAGGGCCGTCGTGACGATGCCGCTCAACGACCGCGTCATCAGATCAATCTCGTCGGCCAAAAGCTTCGCCGCTTGAAAATAGACCACCCCGATCAGGACCGCGGTCACCAGCGAGGCCGCCACGAATGACCGCCCGGCGTGCCAACCGGAGCGCATCAACAAACCCAGAATCAGCGCCGGCACCACCGCCTTGAGCCAAAGAGGCAAAAGAAATCCCATCGGCAGCGGCATCAGCCCCGGCAGCCCGCCCAGGATCAACCCGATCCCGGCTCCGGCCAGGGGAATCCACGCGCGACCCTCAATCGTCGCCACCATGATCAAAAAGACCAGGATAATCTCGGCGATGTAACTGACGATCGGCACGGCGATCCATAGCGGCAGGGTTATCCCCAACAGGCCGCCGAGCGGGCCGCTGATACGGCGAAGATTCATGCTGATGGCCCTGCTACTTGAACGTTTCCGCCGTGTACGGCAAAATGGCCAGATGCCGGGCCCGCTTGATGGCCGTCGTCAGCATCCGCTGATGATGGGCGCAACTGCCGGAAATCCGGCGCGGGATGATCTTGCCCCGCTCGGTGACAAAGCGCCGCAGCAAACGCTCATCCCGATAATCGATATCGGTGATCTTGTTTTCACAAAAACGGCAGTGCCGTTTCTTCTTCCGTTCCATACCTCAATATCCTTCCCGTAGAATGCTTCGGAATAAGGCCCATCGGACGGCCTACTCCTCGTCGCCGCTCCAGCCGCTGTCATGCCGCTCGAACGAATCGCCGCGGTCGAACCGCCGCCCGCGATACCCTCCCGACCGCATCGGCCGGCCCAGAATTCTCTCATCCCGGGGACTGAATTCCTGAAAGAGACAGGTCAGGAATCGAAGGCAGTCTTCATTCATCCGGAATGACCGCTCCAGCTCGCGAACCGCCTCGCCGGTCCCGTCGAACACCAGGCTGACATAATATCCCTGGGTCATCTTCTGGATCTCATACGCCAGTCGGCGCAGCCCAATGCGGTTGTCGCTGACGATCTTACCGCCGTGCCGCTGAACCAGCTCCTTGGCGGCCGTGATCTGACCCTCCAGGCCGGTTTCGTCTAACTGGGAATTAAGAATGAAAGTACAATCGTAGACAGACACTCTGACACCTCCCTTCGGACGTTAACGACCCCGGCGCTCATCGCTCCGGAGTAGGGTTGGCACTCGAATATGTACGGATCGCCCGCTCCAGACCGCCGGTGATAACCTCCACCACCGCGGCCGCCGCCAGCGATACCATTTTTTCTGCGATTTCAGCCGCCGCCGCCGGAAATTGCCCCAGGACGAACCGGGGAATCAGGGTCCGATCAGCCACCGCCTCCTCCGGCAAGGGACCGATGCCGGCCCGCAGTCGCGGGAAGTCGCGCCGGTCCGTGGCCGCGATTATGGAGGCCAGCCCATGATGGCCTCCCGACGATCCGGCCGGGCGGATACGAATTTTCCCCAGCGGAAGATTGAAATCGTCACATATGACAAAGAGCTCCGTGATCTCCGCCTTAAAGCGCTGCAGGGCCTGGTCAACCGCCAGGCCCGATCGGTTCACATAGGCCAGCGGTTTCATCAGATGAACCCGCTCGGATCCGATCAGGCCGGTCACAAACTCGTACCCGGCCTCGCCGCCCGCCTCTTCCACTATGAGGCGGCTTCGCAAATGGTCGATCACGTCAAAACCGAGATTATGACGGGTATGCCGGTAAGGCGTCCCCGGATTACCCAGACCACACACGATCTTAATCACCGCTCATTCCCGAACCTGCCGACCATCGGCGGTCAGCCAATGTAGTCAATTCAGCCGGATTGTCAAGCCGATTCTGCGCCCCGCCTCGCGGCTCCGGCTGGGGCCGTCATCCCCTTGTCGTCTAATCGGTTTCGCGGCGACCCGGGGCAGATCATGGGGCAACCTAATGATATTTGTGAAAAATATTCTTTACATCGGGCTGGAATTATTGTATCATCCTCTTCTATGATAACCGGTTTTAGCAGAATTATGCTATTAACGGTCACGGCCCATTCGCCCGCCGTGACCCTCTCGCCGACGGGATGGAGCCATCCGATCTCACCGGCGTACCGGCATTCTTATTTCGATACCATCAATCCCCAAACGGAGGAGTCATTGTGATAAACAATCGTACCGAGTATGCCATTCGCGCCTTGTGGCAGCTTTCGGAGGCAAAGGATTATTTCTCCACCTCAGAAGCCATCGCTCAGGCGCAGGATATTCCCGGAAAATTTTTGCCGCAAATCCTGTCCGACCTGTCGCGGGCCGGCCTGGTCCGTTCAGTGCGGGGCTATGGCGGCGGCGTGCGCCTGTCGCGGCCCCCGGAGAAAATCAAGCTCCTGGAAATTCTCGAAGCCATCCAGGGCACGGTTTTCCTTTATGACTGCATCAAGGGTCCGATTGACTGCCAGCATGAGCCTGATTGTAAACTGCAAAAAGTGTACAAGAAGGCTCAAGACGCCATGAAGGTGGAATTTGCCAAGGTGGCGTTGACGGATCTGAAATCGAAAAAGAAGAAATAATCGTTGGCCTATGAAAGGCATGACCGGCAGGCTCCGGACGACGCGCTCGGAGTCTGCCGTCTTTTAATCATCAGGAAGATCTTGCCCTCGCATCGCCGTGACACGTCATTACACAATATCGACCACATTTCCAGCAATTGCGTCCCCTCGACAAAATACCGGCCTGGTCATCACCTGACGGTATTCCGTTTACCTTTTGGCTTCAATACGATTATCAACCGTCGTCTGTTTTGCGGGATTTCGGCGAAGTATTTAACGACCCTCACCAGAGAAAAAATGTCGCCGTAACCCCACCGCTCAAAATCGATTACCTTTCCCGCCAAATAAATCTGCACTTCGCTTCTTGACAGCCTCCTTCGCTCCTGATAATTTGGCGACAGAAACTCAATGGACGATAATATGTTAACAGGGTGTTGACAACTTCCGGTGGGGCTAGGACTGTCCTTTCGGACAATGACTTCCAGGCGGAAAATCTGATGCGAAAATGTGGACAACTTCCTGTTGGGCTCAGTTCTGTTCGCGCAAGCCATTGAGAGATAACAGGAAAGGGTCAACCGCCTATCAACACCTCGTGTGGAAATAGCGTGTGTGAGGGGTAATGGATCATGGCCGACATCCAGGACCACGGTAAGGTTTGGAATGACTGCCTCATTTATATATCACACCGAATAAAGAAGCAGTCCTACGCCACCTGGCTGAAACATACTACCGGAATTTCCAACGGCAACGGCGGCATTCATATCGTTGTTCCCAATCGCTTTGTCGCCGAATGGATTGGCGAACATTATTGTGACCTGATCGCGGAGGCCCTACGCCAAGCCTGCGGGGAGGATTTGCCGTATGATTTTCTTGTCAACCATGAGGAACAATCCCAGACGGAGCTGGACCTGACGCGCCTCCCCATCATACCTTCTGGACCACAGCGACCGGCCACCGAAAGCAGGGGGATATCCGGCATGCTCAACGAGCGTTACACGTTTGATAATCTGGTGGTCGGGAACTTCAACGAATTTCCTTATGCCGCCGCCATGGCCGTGGGCGGGGGGCCCCGCCCGCCCAACTATAAACCGCGGTATAAATAACGCGGGGTCGGGCTGGGCAAGCACCACCAGCTGCAGGCCCTTGGGTGCCATATTATGAAATCCAACCCCGCCAAACGGGTTATTTACGCCACCTCGGAAAAATTCACGTCCGACTTCATCAATTCCATCTCCAGCAACACCACCACCGATTTCATCAACCTCTATCGCAACGTCGATGTGCTGCTGATCGATGACACGCAGTTCTTCGCCGGCAAAGAGTCGACCCAGGAGCAGTTCTTCCACACCTTCAACGCCCTTTACAACGTCGGCAAGCAAATCGTCCTGTCGTCCGACCGGGCCCCCAAAGACATCAAAGGATTGGAGGAACGGCTGCTGTCGCGATTCTCCTGGGGCCTGGTGACCGATATTCAGCCTCCCGACCTCGAGACCCGCACCGCCATCCTTCAGCGCAAGATCGAGGCGGAAAATATCATCATCGCCGAGGATATCATTTCCTATATCGCCAACTCCGTTACCAGCAACATCCGCGAGCTGGAGGGTTCGCTCATCCGCCTCTTGGCCTATGCCTCCCTGCGCGGCAAGGAAATCACGCTGGAAAACGCCATCGCCGTTCTGTCCGACACCTTTGGCACGCGTCGCCCCCCGATCTCCGTCCAAAACATCAAGCGTCAGGCGGCCGACAGCTTCGGCATCGAGGTCGACATGCTGACCGCCAAGAAGAAGACGCAGACCGTCGCGCTGGCCCGACAGGTGGCCATGTATCTGACCCGCTTGTTGACCAAGGGCTCCCTCAAATCGATCGGTGAGGCCTATGGCGGCCGCGACCATTCCACCGTTATTCATGCCTGCAGCCTTGTTGAAAAGATGATGACGACCGATCCTGAATTTCGCCAGCGCGTCGAGACCATTAAACGTAACCTGACACGATGATGTGGACAGCCAGGGGATGGATGCGTGGATAGCCTGACGATCAACCGAAGATGCTGTCAATATGTGTATCAACCCCCGCAATCAAAAGAGATATTGACAATCCTTTTAACAACGGGGTATCCTTTACTGTTTAGGTAAGTACAGATAAATCAAAGGGTTAAGGTTATAAAAAACCGGCTATCAACAACTTCACCGTGATTATTATTGTTATTCCTTTTATTCTTCAAGGAATACAATAATAAGAATTATGTGAAGGACTTTCTCGTAAGGAGCACATTCATGAAGTTTTCGATTCCCAAATCCCGGTTGACGCAGTATCTCCAGGCGGTCCTCACAGTCGTACCGGCCAAGTCGACCCTTCCCATCTTGTCCAATATTCTCATGGAAGCCTTGGAATCCAAACTCAAACTATCGGCCACCGACCTTGACGTGACCATTACCGCAACGTTTGATGCTGAGGTAAGCCGCAAAGGTTCGGGGGTGGTTCCGGGGCGAATGCTGTTTGATATTATTAAAGAGTTGCCGGAGACGGATATTGCCTTTGAAGGGACGACGAATCGGATTGAAATCAAGGTTCCCAACGGAAACTATAAAATCGGCGGCGTGTCTCCGGAAGAATTTCCGGAGCTGCCCACCGTCAACCTGAAGAAGCAGATAACGCTGGATGCGGAAGTGCTTGGCACCATGATCAAGCGCACCACCTTTGCCTGCTCGCGAGATGAGACCCGTCCGGCCCTTAACGGCGTTCTGTGGCAGACCAAAGGGGAACGAATGGTAATGGTCGCCACCGATGGCCATCGCCTGTCCCGCGTGGCGGTCGATAATACCACCCTGAAGGGGTTGAACGAGGACGTCATCATCCCGCCCAAGGTGTTGGATTTGATCCCGCGCTTTATCGGCTCCGGCGTCAGTACCGTGGGTGTGATCTTCGAGGAAAACCGGATCGTCTTCAATCTGGGAGAGATCGTCATCAGTTCCCGCCTGATCGAAGGTCCCTATCCCAATTATGGCGCCGTCGTGCCGGCCAGCACCGACAAGCATCTCGCCGTCGGCAAGGATGATCTCTATGCCGCCGTCCGCCGGGTGGCGATTCTGTCGAACTCCCTGACCCATCAGGTCAAGTTCTCGATCAAGGGCAACAGCGTCACCCTGTCGACGACCAACACCGACGTCGGCGGCGAGGCCCGCGAGACGCTGACCTGCGAATACAAGGGCGAGCCGATGGAAATCGGATACAACGCCGGGTACGTGAACGACATCTTAAGCCGGATCGAGGGCAGTGAGGTCGTCTTTGAGCTGTCCAATCCCGTTTCGGCCGGCATCATGTATGCCGCCGACACCCCCAAGGAGGATTTCATCTGCCTGCTGATGCCGCTCCGGCTGACCGAGTAACGGCCGCGGCAGGATCTGAATAGACCCTTGCCCCCGCGCCCCCGCCGGTTTTCCGCGGGGGCGTTTTCGCAGGCGCCCGGCGCCGGGAACCGCGCCGCACCGGAAACGGTTCTTTCCAATAAGCGACGTTGATCTTCAGCGATGACACGAAGACGGAGGAAACGATGTTCATAAAGCACCTGGATGAAATCGAAAAGAAGGAAATCACCGGCGAGGGGATCAAGCATGTGCTCAAACAGGTTCCCATCGGACCGGATCAGGGATGGAAAGATCATGTCTTGCGGGTGTTCACCCTGCGCCCCGGCGGACATACACCCCGTCATAGCCACGACTGGGAGCATTTCAATTACGTCATCTCCGGAACCGGCACGCTGGAGGTCGAGGGAAAGCGAAACGTCCTGACGGCCGGCTCGTTTGCCGTCGTGCCGCTCAACACCACCCATCAGTATTCCAATCAGGGAAGTGATGATTTCGTCATGATCTGCATCGTGCCGAGGCGCGGCGAATCTTGAATTAAGTACAGAAGGTTGAGTCATGTTCTTGGTGCTGCTTCTGGTTACGCTCGTCGTGGCGGCGTTGACGTCGACCATCATTGCCTTTTTCCGCAAGCCGACGCTGGCGATCTTCACTCGCATCATCGGCGAGCAATAGAGCTTTTCGCAGCGGACGAGGATCCGCCGCAGGCGGACCGCGCACAGGACGCCGCCTAAGGGTAGCGGTCCGCCGCAAGGGGACGGCGCACT
>CAZPEV010000055.1:0-17608 GCA_964585635.1 uncultured Ignavibacteriales bacterium | reverse complement strand
CTCAAGGGGCACCAGTCCATGTCGTAAGCTTGGGCGAGGGGCCGGTTCTATTGGGCATCGTCTGCTTTCTGCTCATCGTGGCATTGGCGATCAGAAAGGTCAACGGTTCCCTTTTGATCGGCATCCTGGTTGTCACTTTTCTGGCCTTTGTTTTCAAGGCCGCCGCCGTGCCGGCCCAATGGATCAGCCTTCCGCCGAGCCTGGAGCCCATATTTCTCAAACTTGATATCGGCAGGGCGTTTCGGTGGGATTTCTTCCCAATCATCCTGACGGTTTTTGTGATGGGCTTTGTTGATACCACCGGGACGCTTTTGGGGCTCGCCTACAAGTCCGGTTTCCTGGATGAATCCGGCAACCTGCCTGACATTCAAAAACCGATGCTTTGTGACGCCGTCGGAACCGTGGTGGCGTCTTTGCTGGGAACCACCACCTCCGGGGCATTTATTGAATCGGCGGCCGGGATCGAGGCCGGCGGCAGGTCGGGCTTCGCCTCGGTGGTCACCGCTCTCCTATTTCTTCTGGCCCTCTTTTTCGCCCCCTTTATGGCTGCAGTTCCACCCTGCGCTTATGGCGCCGCGCTGGTCTTTGTCGGCTTCCTTATGATGTCCCCCATCGTCAAGCTCAATTTTGACGATCTGTCCGAGGCCGTTCCGGCTTTTGCGGTGATTATCCTTATGAGCTTCACCTATAATTTGGGAATCGGCATCACGGCCGGGTTCGTCATATATCCGCTCATGAAGCTGTTTGCCGGCCGGGTGCGGGAGGTCCACTCCGGGATGTGGATTCTGGGGGCTCTCTCGGCGCTGTTTTTCGTATTTTATCCCTATTGATCGCCCGGTTGCGGTTCGAATTCGATTGCATAAATTGTCCAACGGATTATATTGGTTTTGTACGCGGTTTTTCGCAATTGGGTGAATAGCATCCGGCTGGGTATGTGACATTTTTGGAGGTGACTATGTATCCTGGTTCACGGTGGGTTTTGCTCGTACTGGGCGCTATCTTGTTGGTGGGCGCCGCAATAGCTTCTCCGATCGAGAATGCTTGTCAGGTCGATCCCGGGCGTATTGATCAGCCCGGCCAGACACCGACCGCACGGTTGCAGACGGAAGGTCGCAATCAAGCCGCGGGCGACTATGATGGATATGTGCGGCTTTATGTTGTGGAACCGGTATCTCGCTGGAAGGATCAGACCAACCACGCTTTTCATCATGGATTCCTCGGCCTGGCGCTAGACACGGCCGTTTCTCTGCATTACCTCGACACCCTGAGGATTTCCAGGACATGGGATGGCAACTTGTCCGGGTTTGGCAATATCACCGAGGGAAATATTGAGTTCGAGGCCACCGTGGCCAATGGCGAAGGGAATTTCGGATACTCAGATCCGCCGGGTGGAGGTCTCTTTGTCGGTCATTATGTGGATGCTTGTGCGGCGGCCAAGCCCGGAGAAACGGATAGCAATGTGGTCAAAACCGGATATACGCACACGGTGTTTGTTGAGGATGGATCCACAACATGGTGCCCCTATTGTCCATCCATCAATACCATTCTGTACAACCTCTACCAGTCGGGTAACTTCAATTTCCACTACATGGAGGTCATCTCCGACAGCTGCAATATTCAGCCACCGGTATGCCCCATTTATTTTGCCGGCGAATACATGTACGACTTCTACAACCTGTACTACCTGCCCACCTGCTACTTCGACGGCGGATACCAGGTTGCCATCGGCGGGACGTCTGACCCCGGTTTCATCTCGCAACCAATCATAAATAGCGGTGCTCGATCGGTGAATGGCCCGCCCGAATTGCCCACCTTGCCGGTTGGACCGTCGAGCGGCCTTCCCATTAAATCCTATACGTACACGACCTCGGCCACCGATCAGGATCCATCGGTATCACTCAAGGTCTCCACGACATGGCTTGGAAGCGCTACGGTCAAAGCCGACGTTGAGGTCATCATCGGCTACCAGCCGAGCGATCAGATCAAGTATTTGTGGGATTGGGGCGACGGTCAGACCAGCGGCTGGCTGGGGCCATTCGCTTCGGGGGCGGTCGCAACCGGATCGCATGCCTGGTCTCAGATAGGCAGCTATTCTATCAAGGTTAAGGCCAAAGACGAGCATAATGCCGAGACCGACTGGTCACCGGTGACTTCCATAGAAATCGGCGCGCCCGGGGATGCCAACCATGATGCCGCCGTCAACGTCGGGGATGCCGTCTATATCATCAACTACGTCTTCAAGAGCGGCCCTGCTCCTCAGCCGCAGGCCAGCGGTGACGCTAATTGTGACTCGGCCGTCAATGTGGGTGACGCCGTCTCCATCATTAACTACGTGTTCAAAGGCGGCAAGAATCCCGGCTGTTGACAGGCCCTGATGGCAGGATTTTGAAAAGGGACCAAGAGAGCCTTGGTCCTTTTTTTGAATCGGGATTGTCGTCCACGAGAAAATTCCTTGTCGAATAGGTTCTCTTTGGTTAGCTTGGGAAGGTTTATGGGCGCCCCAGGTCGACATGGTGCCGATCGGATCGCCCGACAGCTTTGAGGATACGTTTATGTTGCTCGCAACCAGATATTACCTCATCGTCGCTTTGGCCGTCTGTCTGACAGGCTCGATCGGACGCGCGGCCAATGTTGTTCCGGCAAAGCTCGCCCCCTTCGTCGATATCGACGGGGACGGATTCAGCGACAATGATCCTGATGACGACGGTGATGGTATCCCGGACCGGTTCGAAAAGAAACGCCCCGAGGCGAGCGAACAGACCCCCGGTCTGCTCGGGAATGTCTTCAATGACGGCCCAAACGCTTCGGCTCAGGCCGCGCCGGAACTGTCGCGATCGGCGGCGTACGGCAAGCGTGAGTTTCACGCCAGGTCAATTTACCTCCATCGCGGCGGGCTGAACGCCGTCGAACGGTTCGGCCCCGGAAGCGACATTGGGATCGGCAACCTCACCAGTGGCTGCGAGGGAGGCGTATGTCACTAGGGAAAAGATGTTTGGCCTGCCTGTTATGGCTCGGGTTCCTGATCTCGCTGTCCTCAATTGTAGACGCTGGCATCGGCTTCGACTATTCCCTACTGGGCGGAACCAACAGCAATCTGCTGAGCGATTCCAGTTCCATCTATGACGCCTACACGACTTCCCGGCTGAACCTGAAACTATATCCGTTTTCAATATTGGAGGTCAGTATCACCGGTGAAGACACCTACTATCGGGAATTCATCGGGTTGAGCACCTCCATGGGCGGGCTGGGCTTGGTTCTCATCCCTATCCATCAAGCGTCGCCCTTTTCGCTCTATTTGTCCGCCAAGGTCAGCGGACGGCTCTATCATCAAGCCTTCAAGGGATTCAATAATAATGTCATGGATCTCATGGCCGCCGCGGGTTATCAGGTGTCGCCGCAGTTGACGGTCCGGTCCGGCGTATCGTTCAAATCAACCCGATATGTCAATGCGGAAGTCAGCTACAAAAGAGACCTCGACCTCTTCACGGGCGCCTTGGTATCCTTTTGGGGGTCCAATACCCTGGATATGGAAGCCGGAATCTCACGCACCAATTACACTCACAAGGACAATATTTACTTCATCGATTCGATGCCGCCGATAATCAATTTCCCTTTCCCCTGGCCATATGATGGGTGGTTCTTGGCCTGGGTGAAGGAGGCCGAGAGCAACCTCTGGATGTTCTATTATTCTCCCCGCTGGTCAAGACCGATCGGTTCTAAAACCGGGATTAGTTTCGGCTATACGCGCCGTCTTTTCCAAAACTATGATGACGCTCTGCTGACTGGTGACACGACGGCATCTTTCCTTTCACCCTGGGCGTCAGTCTGGGAGGGAAATAGTACCTCGGTGGGACTGAAGAGTTATCTTATTCCCAAGTTCATTGTCTCCATCGGCGCCGGATACTGGGACAAGAAGTTTTTGAAGAAGGTTGAACCAAAAGATATGCCTCTGGGCTTGTACGTTGACGCCAAACGGCGGGACGCCCGCCACGATTGGCAGACGAAGGGATACCTCACGGTTCAATGGCCGATGAAGCTTCAGAGAGGTCCCCTTCTTGAACCGATCCTTAACGTCGAATATACCAATAACGTATCCAACAGCGGAGTCTATAATTATTCTGGTTTTGCAGCCATGGTCGGAATTAGAATAACACTTTAAATATGCATCATAATTCCATATATGACAAACGCATAAATACATCATCTTATTTCCGAGTTTGCCAAACGCCGGCGACATTTTGCGACCTATTTGCGGATGGTCTTGAGAAACTCGCGCACCTCCGGCACCCCACCCTGGAAGATCAAGTAGCCATCGTATGGCTCTCGCTCGGTGATATCTCCTGAAATCGGCGTCAGCATAAGCTCTTTGACTTTGGCCAGATCCTTGGTCTGGCCCAGCGCCCAACCCAGCTTGACATAGGCGACCTCGGGGAGCATATTCTCCGTCGGAATAATGCCCAGGCTCATCAGGTCGCGCCCGGTGTCGTACACGAACATATGGACATATCCCCAGAGCGTCTGCACGGTCATATATATCGCCAGCCCGGCTTTACTGGCGCGATCGATGGCCGGGTAGAGCGGCTTGTTGACATGGCCGAGGCCGGTGCCGGCGATCACGATTCCGCGATACCCGTTGGCGACCAGGGAATCGATGATATCAGGGTGCATGTTAGGATAATAATACACCATTGCCACCCGCTCCTCAAAATACGGCTTCACCGTTACGGAGCGGTCGTTGCGGCGGCGACTATAATTAGTCTTGATCGGCGTGATTTTCTGGCGGTCGACCATGGCCAGCGGTATATCGCTGATCGTCCGAAAGGTGGAGCGGTACGACGAATGCATCTTCCGAACCCGCGTTCCCTGATGCAATAGGCCGTACTGGTCCGAGGTTGGGCCGAACATGCAGACCATGACCTCGGCAATGTCTGACTCGCCAGCGGCCTTGGCGGCATGCATCAGGTTCAGGGCTGCGTCAGATGAGGGTCGATCGGATGACCGTTGAGAACCAACCAGAATGATCGGAATCGGCGTGTGCTGGATCATATAGGAGAGCGCCGCGGCGGTGTGATGCATGGTGTCGGTGCCGTGGCCGATGATGATCCCATCGATCCCTTTCTCGATCTCCTTGCCGATCGCCTTGGCCAGGGTGATATATTGGGCCGGTCCCATATTTTCGCTGAAGACGGCAAACAATTTCTCGGTGCTTAGATTGCAGATGTCGGCCAGTTCCGGGACGGCGCCATAGAGCTCTCCCGGCGAAAAGGCCGGGATGACGGCACCGGTGCGGTAATCCAGTCGGGAGGCGATCGTCCCGCCGGTTCCGAGCAACTTGATATTCGGCTTATTGGGGGAAACAGGAAATTCTTTTTCGGGGATTTTGTAATGCGCTTCTTTGTACCCGATTTCCTTCATGCCGGTGATCGTCTCCACCGCAATGCCGATATTGTATCCGGTCGCCAGCTTGAGCACGATATGCCGGTTATCGTCATTTTCGGAGCGCGGCAGAATGATTCCGGTGAAATTGCCCCGCGTCGATCCGATCTGTGCCTCACTCCAGACGCGGACGTTGAAGCGCTTCATTGCTTCCAGGGCAGGTCCCTTGTACCCTTTGAACATGTCAGTCATGGCTGCCTCCCGCCTCCACGCTTCGTCGTAAGTCGCCTAGCGACATGTTGCCGATGGCCAAAGGCCGCAGTCGCCCCATAATCCAGTCAATTTCCGCTCCCGGTCTCTTCGAAGTCACGATCTCCGAATATTTCTTCGTCAGGCTCGGCAAGTAAGACAGGATTTCATCCGGGGTGCGCTTGTGAAAGCCGATGGCCGTTAGCACGGAATCGAAGACCATATGGGGATGGGCGTACAGCTCCGGAAGCATTTCTTTGACGACCCGCATCTCCAGGCCGTGCGTATGAATAAACTTGAACAAACCATAGATGGTGTAATAGCGGAATTCGGCCGACGGCGCCGTCCGCGTCTCAATATGCCGCAGGGTATGACCGAATACGGTGGCGACAAATCGGGGCGGCATGCCGAAATCCTCGACGATCTTCTGCACAATCCAGATCAGGTTTCGCTTGAGCAAATATCGAAAGGCGTCTTCCGGTACACCCCATTCCCGAAGCTGCGCCAGGCGCAAAACCACTGCTTGCGGTAGTTCCGATCGAATCGCTTCAATCTGAGGATCCTCGATTGGTATCGGCGCGGAATCGGTGTCGGGATACATGCGGTCCGGTCCCGGCAGCACTCGTTCGAATATGGTAGTCCCGTCCGCCTGGGCCTGGCGGGTTTCATTCGGTATCCCTTCGAACGCCAAGCGGCACCGTTCCTCGATGGTCTCCAGGGCGGTCTGCACATCCCCCTCGGCCCCCCAGGTCAAAATTTGGGCATCGTTCGCCTTGGCCTGCAGTAATCGCCGCATCGATTCCCATGCCTGAAGGTCAAGCGTCAGTTCCCCCGATTTCGTTCGAAAGGCCTCACTATGAATCATGTTTGGCCGCTCCAGGCAAGCGATGACCTTGAGCCGGTCGCCCAACTCGTCGGCGAACATCTTGCCCGGTTGGGTGAAAAAGGACAACAGCCCGCCGAATCCCGGCAGATTAACCGCTGCGAAACGGTGCCGATTTGCCTTGGCCGCCCGAATGGCTTCCGTTCGCACCGGCAGACCGTTTGGGTCAAGATCGGCGTGCGAGGGTGTCCATGCTTTCGCATCGGGAAACCGTTCTCGCAAAGCCTTGCGAATTTCCAGCAGCGCTTTTTGGCGGAAGGCCTCGTTGTGGGTCAACTCGGGAATCCAGGCGATGTGCGCCACCCCCTTGATCTCCACCCTGCTTCCGCCGGTGATGCTGACGTTGGTATCCTGGCGGGCGGCGCCAATTCCGGTGCGCACCTTGCCGGTGCTGCGCGCCAAGAAGCGGAGATATTGACCGGCTTCGGCGGCCTCATCCGGCGTCTTCATATCCGGATAGGTGACCATCTCAATCAATGGCATTCCCAGGCGGTCGGTGGTATAGATCCGCAAATGACCGACGTCGGAGACCTCTCGGCAGGCGTCTTCCTCGATGCTGATCTGAATGATTCGGACCTTTTTGCCCTGAAGTGGAATATCCCCCTCGATGCCGACGATGGCGGTACGCTGAAAGCCAGTCGGAATCGACCCATCCAGGTATTGTTTGCGGGTGATGTGCAATTCCCCGACGATGTTGGTCTTTAGGAGAAGAGCGATCTCCAGCGCGATATCCAGCGCCTGGCGGTTGATCGGAAACGGCGGAGTATCATCGATGTCGTAGGTGCAGGCGGTCTTGTCCTTTATCCGATAGATAATATTCTTCTTCGTTCTGAACTCCATCAAAGCGGTGCCGTCGTATTCTCCCAACTCGCTAAGGGTCGGGCGCATATGTCGTATCAGTTCGGCGTCGAAATCATCGCCGTTCTGATAGATGCCGGCCGGGCAGCGGCAGAAGAGCTTCTTATCAGTCTTCAACTGCTGGTGGATCTCCAACCCGCACTTGAAACCCAGCTCAGCGTATACCTGATCGGACGTCTGGCGTCGGGGTCGGTATCCGACCAATCGCCTGGTCGTTTCATAGGTATCTTGATAATGGCCACAGTCGCTTATACTCATCTTCACCGATACCAGATCATCTGGTCGCTAAATGCCGTCACAACGTTTGGGCAGAAAGGTACAAGATAATGATCGCATTTTCAAGCTCTTTTGGAGCAAGAATCGTCACGGCGAATTGCCTGTCCGGACGAGGGACCGGAGAAGCCATAGGCGATGCGGCCGGTCGGGATATATTTTGGTTGACAGGATTGTTGAACTTCGTACCTTGGCGTCTGTAATTTCACCTTTTCGGGAGGTAATAACATGGCGATGGCCAAGAAGAAAGTGGTGAGGAAGAAAGTCGCCAAGAAGAAAGTGGTCAAGAAAGTCCGTTGCGTTGGAAAGACCACCAGCGGAAAGCGGTGCCAGCGCATGGTGGTACCGCCGGCTAAACTTTGTCATCTACATAAGTAGTTGGCAACAGTCAGGTGGCAACTTAAGGCCGGTACCTTGTGCCGGCCTTTTCATTTCGGCGATCATGGCCTCGGGAACAGGACCCATATATCGCCGTCGATCATCAAGGGAGGTTGAGACGGCGGCAGATGGGTCCATGGGGTTGACATTTCACAAAAACCAATTAACTTCGAAGGAACACCGGTTATTGAGCCGCCGGCGCCGCATGGCGATTCCGGTGAAAGGAGTGGCTTGTGAGACCAACCGTACGATTCCTTGATGCCGGTCTCATCGAACGCATCCTTGATGAAGCCCGTGATGTCTTATGCCGTTTGGGCGTGACAGTTCATAATGACGATGTCATTGCCATGTTGGCGGACCAGGGGGCCGACGTTGATCGTTCCCATCAGATGGTGCGTTTCAGCTCCGACATGATCGATGCCTCCCTTCGATCGGCGCCCCGATCTTTTGCCTTGTACGATGTCCCGGGAAGCCTGGCGGTCAATCTCGCAGACCAGATCGTCAATTTTACGCCGGGGTCGGCGGCGCTCAACGTCCTGGACAGTCACAGCGGCTCGATCCGCAGACCACTGACCAATGATTACATCGATTATGTCAAAGTCGTCGGCCGATTGCCGCATATCGCCTCCCAAAGCACGGCCATGATTCCCGCCGATGTCCATGAAAGGATATCCGACAGCTATCGGCTGTACCTGAGCCTCTTGTATGGTGAGAAGCCGGTGGTCACAGGCGCCTTCACGATTGAATCATTCCCGGTCATGAAAGACCTCCAGGTAGCCATCCGCGGCTCGGAGGCGGAATTGAAGGCCAAACCGCTGACCATCTTTTCCTGCTGTCCCACCTCTCCCCTTAAATGGAGCCGCGTGACCTCCCAAAACGTCATCGATTGCGCCCGTTATGGCATTCCGGTCGAATTCGTGGCCATGCCGTTGGCCGGTTTTATGGCGCCGGTGACGCTAGTCGGCACGCTTGTCCAACACACCGCCGAAACCCTAAGCGGCATTGTCATCAGCCAGTCGGCCAGCCCGGGAACGCCGATCCTGTATGGCGGCTCCCCGGCTTCATTCGATATCCGGTACGAGACAACTCCCATGGGAGCCATCGAAACGGAGATGATCGACTGCGCCTATAACGAGATCGGGAAATACCTGAATCTTCCGACGCAGGCCTATACCGCTCTCAGCGATGCCAAGCAACTCGACGCTCAATGCGGACTGGAGACCTCGATGGGGGCGACTTTGGCCGCCCTTTCCGGGATCAACCAAATATCCGGCCCCGGGATGCTTGATTTCGAAAGCTGTTTCAGCCTGGAAAAGCTGATAGTCGATAACGAAATCTGCGGCCTGACCCTCCGAATGATCGCCGGAATTGAACCGAGGGATGATTTTCCCGCATTCCCGCGCCTTGAGGAGCTGCTGCGCGATGGTCACCTGCTGATTTCGAACCATACGCGAAGTCACTTGCGGCAGGAGCATTACTTCCCCGGACCGATAATCGACCGCGCCAATCGCTCCCGGTGGCAGGAAGATGGGGCGCTGACGCTTATCCAACGCGCCCGGCTGGAAATCGCTGAACATATCAAGAACTATGAACCGCCGCGATTGGCTGCTGATAAAAAACGGGAGTTGACGCGGCTGATGACCGCCGAGGCGCAGCGCTATGGGATGGCATCTCTGCCGGGATGATCAATATGAGGGAAATAATTGATATC
This sequence comes from uncultured Ignavibacteriales bacterium, assembly GCA_964585635.1. Lineage (GTDB taxonomy): Bacteria > Zixibacteria > MSB-5A5 > GN15 > JAAZOE01 > CAZPEV01. The sequence goes on along the minus strand of CAZPEV010000055.1, from coordinate 7,880 downwards.
CCTATTTCCGCCGTAACTCCGGCGGCGGCGGCAATCCTGGTGGCCCAAGGAGTGCGGGGTGATCTCGCCAATCGGCCTGATCTGGTCATGGCGGCTGAATCCGCTTGCCGCCTCTTCGCAGCTCTGGCCGCACCCCGGGGAATATTGGCCGAAATCGGCAAGGATGATTTTAGCCGGATCTTTGCCGGATCCGGCCTCAATGCCCCGGCCACTTTATTGGAGACCATTTATCCTCAGGCCGATGCCCTGGCCCTGACGGCCGTCACGAGCGGCGCCCCTGTTTCAGAAAAGATCACGGCCCTGTTTGCCGCAGGCGATATTGTCCTTGGCTCACTACTTGATACGGCGGCGTCAGAGGGAACCGATTGCGCCTCGCGCTATATGGAGACCTACTACCACCATCATCTGACCGCCCATGGAAGACTTGGCCATTCACCGGTCGTGCTGTGTTACTGCCCCGGATACTGCGGGTGGCATATCAGTGCGCAGAGGGGGCTGTTCGAGGTTCTCTCGCCGGAAAAGATCGGCATTACCCTGCGGGAGAGTTGTCTGATGGATCCGCTCAAGTCCATTTCGGGCGTACTTATTGCCGGTCCGCCGGAGATCCATGCCGTCACGGAATTGTTTCCCTACTGCGGTGAATGCCGGACGCAATCCTGCCGCAGCCGCAGTCAGGGCAAAACAAATCCGTGAATATTTCAAATGAGGAGACCGATTGATGGATATCCTGAGCCAGATCATAGAAAGCCTACAGGGCGGCGACAACAGCCGGGTGGCAGCCCTGACGCAACAGGCTTTAGCGGATCACATTCCGCCAAAGACGATTCTCAACGATGGTTTGATCGCCGGCATGACCGTGATCGGCGATCGCTTCAAGAAGCGGGAAATATTTCTGCCCGATGTTCTCCTGGCGGCGCGGGCCATGTATGCTGGGTTGGATTTGCTCAAACCCCTTTTTGCCGCGGGTAATATGCCGTCCCGCGGAAAAGTAGTACTCGGCACCGTCTCCGGCGATCTGCACGATATCGGCAAGAATCTGGTCGGAATCATGTTAATAGGGGCCGGCTATGAGGTCATCGACCTGGGCAGTGACGTATCGCCGATACGGTTTGTTGACACCGCCATGGCCGAGGGGGCAGCGGTCATCGGCCTTTCAGCACTTCTTACGACCACCATGCCGGTCATGGCGGAGGTGGCGGCCTTGTTGCAGGAACGAGAATTGAAAAGGGCCATCAAGCTCATCATCGGCGGAGCGCCGGTAACGGCCGAGTATGCCGCCCGGATTGGGGCCGACGCCTATGGATACGACGCTGTCAAGGCAGTCGAGATTGTTAACCGATTGGTACCGGAACAGTAGCAGTGCGTCCGTTTTTGGACCGGATTCGACAGGGAGAGGTGCTGGTGGCCGATGGGGCCATGGGGACCATGCTCTTTCAACGGGGGCTGAAGTCGACTGATTGCCCGGAATCTGTCAACTTAACGCGACCGGAGTTATTGGAGGAGATTGCCGCTGCATATCTGGAGGCTGGAGCGGATATCGTCCAGACCAACACTTTCGGCGGTTCGCCTCTGAAGCTGGCTAGGTATGGTCTTGACGACAGAACGGAAATAATAAATCGGTCGGCCGTTGATGCTGTGCGAGAAGCGGTTGACGACCGGGCGTACGTCTCCGGTTCGGTGGGACCTTCTGGGCGAATACTCGCGCCTTACGGCGACATTGAACCAAAGGTCGTTTTGGAGAGCTTTCGGCGTCAAATAGAGTCTTTGGTCGATGCCGGCGTTGATATTATCTGTGTCGAGACCATGACCGATATCGCCGAGGCCAGGTTGGCCATTCAGGCAACTCGAGCCGTCTCCCCCACCATACCAATCATGGCAACGATGACATATGACGAAACACCACGGGGGTTTTGTACGATTATGGGAGTCGACATCCCAACTGCCGTTCGGGAATTGGCCCGTGCAGGCGCCGACCTGGTCGGATCCAACTGCGGCTATGGAATCAAAAAGATGGTAGAAATTGCCCGAGCGTATCGGGCCTGCAGCCTGATGCCGCTGGTTATCCAACCCAATGCCGGCCTGCCGGTCCTGGAAGATGGCCGGCCGGTCTATCGGGAAGGCCCGGAATTCATGGCCGAGCAGGGAAAGGAACTGATTGCCATCGGCGTATCGGTCATCGGCGGCTGCTGTGGAACGACCCCGCCCCATATCGCGGCGATCAGAACAATGGTCGATTCCCTGCGCCCGCCCCGTGGCTAACGGTTCTTGCGACAAAATACGCCGGCCGACGAGGGTCATTCCCTCTTCCCGACTGACCCCTCAATCCCGCGTCACCACGGAGCTATTTTTCATAGAGCCGGACATTTCCGCCCGAGGTGCGGAGGCGGAGTTCCGGACCTCCCTAGTTTATGGCTCCTCGTAACATTCCTTCTCCGATCTCCCCCCGCATCGCGACCGAAAAATCGGTCGAAAGCGAGCCGCCATTGGCTTCAGCATCGATGTCGACCGAAATATCCGATGCCAAATAGACGACGACGTTGCCGCCTGAGGTCTCCAAGCGGCAATCCTCCGATGGCTGATCGGCAATAAAGGCGCTGATATTTCCACCCGACGTGGAAGCGTCAACGGAACCCCTGGCCTCCCGGACCGTGATATCGCCGCCCGAAGTCCGAGCCACAACCGGTCCGTCAACCTCTTCGATGACAATATTCCCACCCGAAGTCACCAGGTCGGCGCTGGCGGTACACGTGGTCAACGTTATGTCTCCACCGGAGGTTGTTCCCCGAAGCTTCCCTTCGATCCGCTCAAGGTTGATGTTTCCGCCGGAGGTCTCCAATCTGACAGTCCCCTTGAGATTTCCGACGGCCAAATCGCCGCCGGCGGTTTCTATATCCAGGTTATATTGCGGTGGGACGGTTATGGTAAACTCCACCTCGAGCTGAGAACGATCATGACCGAAAAGTCCCCGTAAACCCTGTAGGCCCCGGTATTCTCCGGTGATTTCGACATTTCCGCCGGATTGGTTGAAAGCCAGGTCAAAATCGCTGAAAATCTTTTGCGCCTTCTCCTGATTCCGGGCATCAGCGATAAAAAGCACCGACACTTTGATCGTATTGCCAGGCAAAGATAGGATCTCAACCGAGCCCAAATCGGTGTCGAGGGTTAAGGTACCGCCCGGAGTGACCGTAAACACCTTCTCCACCGTTTTCTGCTCATCCCCCCAGATTCCCCCGGTCAAAAGCGCCGTCAGCAGCAGAGCAACGGCGGCGATCAATCTTCCATCTCTATTCCCCATATCATTCCTCCTGTATCGCAATAGCCTCTGTCCCTTTGACGATAAGGAAGAGCTAAGGGTTGCCGAGATATTTGCCCCCGATGCGCTTCCGGAGTCACGGGTGGAAAAACCGATTGCCAAAAGACGCCGATTTATTATATTGGTTTTGGTGCCCGGAACTGGGTATTTTCTCTGGGATTTTCCGGCCCCAGCCCGGCTGGGTCGCGGTCAGGCACTTACTGCGCGGTGGATGTCATTTCTCTGATGACAGAAGCCGATACATTATAACCGAGGGTATAAATGATGGCTCAACGACATCGCGGGGGAATGCTACCGGAATCGGTCACCAGACTATTCGCCGTATTATGGGGCGCAACTTTTCTCCTGGTTCTTCTGTTCTCCGGGCAAAATGTCCGCGCCGAATTGGCCACAGCCAGCGAGATGGATGCGGTCTGCGCGAACTGGTTGACCACGATCGTGTCGCATAAGGGCGCATGGGCCGGTACCACTGAGCCCAAAATCACTGCGAGTCAGGATATCGTGGAAAATGACACCCTTCTTGGCCGATATTACGCCATTTCGTCCGGTGGCTATGTCGTTGTTCCCGCTCTTAAGGAGATGTCGCCGGTAAAGGTCTACTCGGATGAATATCCTCTTGACATGAGCGACCCGGAGGGATTTGCCCTCATGTTGCGACAGGTGCTCCAAAGCCGCATGAGGATATACGTCGAGGTTTACGGCACCCTGGAGGCTTCGCAAGCCGGCCCGCAGCCGTTGTTTGATCGCGGCAATCGCGAAAAATGGGATCAATTGGCCGTGCCGCCGGAGCAGTTTGTTGCCAATGCCGCCAAGAGCGCACAAATGCCATTGGCCGAAGTCGGGCCGCTTCTTACCACCGCCTGGCACCAGGGATCGCCATATAATAATCTTTGTCCCGACGGAGATGGCGGCAGGAAGTGCGCGGTGGGATGCGTAGCAACCGCCGCCGCCCAGATTGTACGGTATCATCAGTGGCCCCCCGCGGGCGAAGGAAGCCATTCGTACTGGTGGGGCGGCGACAATTCCTGCGGCGGAAGCTCACCCGGCCAGATGATAGCGGCGGATTTTTCCGATCCCTACAGCTACGTCAATTCCCCGGCGGCGGTAGCCGAGCTAAGTTATGAAGTCGGCGTCGCTTTTGATATGGATTATGGTTACTGCGGTTCCGGCGCCTATACCCTTGATGGAGCCATGGTCTTCCCTACCTACTTCCGCTATGACCACGGCACCAGCACTCGCAATCGCAGCAATTATTCCGATGGCACATGGTTTACAATCATCAAGAACGAGATCAATCAGAATCGCCCCATCCTGTATCGGATATATAGTCACGCCATCGTGCTCGATGGCTGGCGGCAGGTCTCCGGGCTGGATCAATGTCATTTCAATTACGGATGGAATGACTCTCACACGGCCTGGTACACGGTTGACAACCTGTACTGCCCCTGGCCCGGCTGTGATCCAATGGTTGAGGCCATGGTCATCGGGATCGTCCCCGAGCGGGCCATGCTTTGGATGGGGAGCAACCAGGTCTCTGATGCCGTCTATGGCGATGGCGACGGCATCCCGGAAGCCGGCGAGAAGATTCAGCTTACCATCACCGTCGCTAATTATGGCGCCCAAGCGGTCAGCGACGTCTCCGCCCAACTGCTCATCGATGACGCTTCGGTTACGATTACCGACGGCTCGACGACTCTGGGAGCCATTGCGGCCAAGGATTCGGTGAAGAATACGGCCGACCCCTTTGAGATAGTCATTCCAGTCGGCTACACATCACGGATCGATTCTTTTTTTGTCGTGCTGACCTACAACGCTGGAGCCGATGTCGACACCGTGGCGTTTGAGAGGGCTATGGGTCCGGTCGGTATCCTCCTTGTGGACGATGATGAGGGTGATATTGTCGACGGCTATTACCGTGAATGCTTCAACCACCTGCGGGTTCCCTACGATGTCTGGCCGAATCCTTATTCCAGTCCGGATTCCGCCTATTTGAGCAAATACGGCGTGGTCATCTGGTTCACCGGCGATTATCGACTCGGCCTGCTGAACAGCAATGAATTGACCGCGATGAAGGGATATCTCAGCAGCGGCGGAAAGCTCTTTCTCTCCGGTCAGGGAATTGCGGCCCAGATGAACACAGCCGATCCCGATTTTCTCCATAACTACCTCAAGGCCGACTATCTATCAAGTTCGGTCGTGCCGATTCTGGCGGCGAAGGCGGGATGCCAGGTGATGATCGTCGGCGATTCGGTCGCCATTGTAGGATCCGGCGGCGCCGCGAACCAGACCGCCCCCGACCATATTAATCCGATCAACGGCGGAGTAGCCGAGATGAATTACTTTGGGCAGACGAACTACGGCGCCGTGTCATTTTCCGGGAGCTACCAGACGGTCTTCTTCTCCTTCGGATTTGAAGCGATAATCAAAGGCGATTCGCGTTGGACCGAGCGAGACACTGTCCTGGCCCGGATTCTTGATTTCTTTGCCTATCAGAGTCCGTCATCGTGTCCGGCGATCGCCGATCTCAAGTCATCGCCCGACCCGGTCATGAATATGACGATCCATACTCCAACAATCTTGTGGAGCTATCACAGCCCTGATGGAAACCCGCAGCAGTCGTACCAGATTCAAGTAGGCAGCGACAATGATTGGACGGCGGCCGAGATGTGGAACTTCGGCCCGACGCCCGGCACTGACTCGACCGCCTCGTACAGCGGAGCCGACCTGGTTGATGGCCAAACGTATTATCTGCGCGCCCGGGCGTTTGACGGTACGCTGTGGTCCGGTTGGAGCTACGCTCAATTCCGGATGAACTCCCGCCCCCCCGCTCCGTCGGGGCAGTCGCCGATTGATTTGAACGGCATCACCACCGTTACTCCCGACCTGGCTGCGAATAACGCCGCCGATGGTGAGTATGATCCGTTGACGTACGCATTTCAGCTTTACCAGGATACGCTCATGGCAACCATGGTTGAACAGGCCTCCGGACTGACGCAGGGGTATGGCGGCGTCACCAAGTGGCACGTCAGTGTTCCCCTGGAGGAAGACAAAGCCTACTACTGGCGGGTACGCGCCAGCGACCCATACGAAGCGGGTGATTGGAGCGGTTTGCACTCGTTTTGGGTGAACACCGTCAATCAAGCGCCGCAGGTTTTCGATCTGCTCTCCCCCGTCGACAAATCGGCGGCGCCGAGCATGCATCCGACTTTCAGTTGGGCGGGGGCCGTTGATCCCGACCCATACGATCGTATCCGCTACACCTTCTATTTGTCGACCGACTCGCTGCTTGGTTCCTTCACCTCGGTGGTTGACGTTGACAGTACCCAGTACAAGCTGACGGAGGTGGATTCGCTGACCTTCGGGATGACCTACTATTGGATGGTGGAGGCGTTTGATCAATTCGGCGGAACCGTCTATTGCACGAAGCCTTTCACCTTGGCCACGATGGTAAGCGGCGATGCCAATGGGGACCGAAGCGTCAACGTCGGCGATGCGATCTTCATTGTCAATTATGTCTTCAAGAGTGGCTCGGCACCGGTTCCGTTCCTGGCCGGAGACGGTAACTGCGATCAACTGGTCAACATTGGCGATGCGGTCTGCGTGATTAACTATATCTTCAAGAGCGGCCCGGCACCCTGCAGTCATTGAGCCGATCAAGGCTGGGATATCAAAAGGGCCGGTCATGTGCCGGCCTTTTTTTTGCATCCAACGGTGTTTCCAATCGACGGCGCGGAAAACCGACGCGAAATTTCGTTGGACTAGCATGGCGGGGTTGGGCTTACAGTGAATTGGATTCGTTCGCTCGTTCTTTGTCTTTCATGATTCGCCCTTCCGTTATCTGGCAGAGTTTGACCCGCCAGGGGCAGGCCGCGCACAAATGATTTTGTCTGCCCGGCCGATATCTTGATCCGCGTGGTGATTGAACCTTGGCGGACGATGGCGTACGGCAGGCACAATTCCAATGGTCCATATCCTTCCTGGGCTCCCTGACTTCACTGACGAAGTGCAACGCCTTATTAGGGTGTTGTCTGGGGACAAAGAGCCGAGATCGCTATGATCCACCACCGGCGGGGTGTGCGCCCCGCGCAAAAGCCAAAACAAACCCAATTTTTGAGTGTGTATAAGAATGATCAAGTGAACGCCATTCACATGTTACACAATCAGATATGGGGGTCGGGGCTGGAAAATATTGGGTTCGTTTCATCATTTTCAGGGGGCCCCATAGTTGCCGTCTTTCTTCACGGTCGAGCGCTCCGGTGCCGGCTGGGCGAAGGGGGAAGAGCGCTTCAGGGCGGAGATGTAGAATGCGGGTGTCCATATATAATAGGGCGCAGGCGCAGTCGCATTCACCATCGAAGTTGTGGTGAATATGACAAAATACTCACCCGGATTTACGAATATGGATGGGGGTGTCTTCGTCCTCGGCTTTCGGTCTTGTCGCGCATTATGGCCTCACCGCTATCGGTAATCATAATCCGCTTGTATAAAATGTGTCTGGCGGGTATATTTTATTTACAGGCAATCTGCCAGCATCATTGACAAGACAGCCGGAGAAGCCTCACGGTAG
>CAZPEV010000054.1:14392-17649 GCA_964585635.1 uncultured Ignavibacteriales bacterium | reverse complement strand
GGGCAACATTGCACAAATCATATGGAGCCACGAGTTCTACCCCGGCATTCCTAGCCCCCCAACTGCTTCCGCCGCCACCGGAGAATAAGTCATTCGCGCGAAACTCACGACCTGCTGCCATAGATTTGCTTTCCTTTGGCAAGACGTTCCTTGGTAGGACTTACGTACCACGCATTCATTCGCTTATCCCAACTTCTGACCTTGCAGAAGGTCTGCCAGTCAAATGGACACGAGTGACACGGCAACGGAAATCTAACCCGCCACCGGTCTCTTGGTCAACAAGAATTGCAGTCCCTCTATACTAACGAAGACCCAACCCTTTCCATCGTCGGAATATGCCGCCGCTCCGCGTCGGAGAGACTCACCGAAACCGCAAAACTGCGGCGATTTCATCATCAAATCGATGGCGTTCGTACCCTGCTCCCCCTATATGAACAACCTCCATGAAACCAGGCCTATAGATATCAGTAAACCCCCCCCTCCCCTCCCGCCGCCGCCTTCCCTCAATACCAGCGATAGGGCATCTCCCGGCCACCCGGAGCCAAATAGCGGGTGTCCGAAAATGACAAAACGAGCCTAATTTCCGCCTCACCTCAATAACCCTATCTGATTATGTTCCAACTTCTTAACGGTGACGGCCGGCTATGCCCATCGGATTCATTTTTGGGGTCCCACAGTTCGGTGGAAAGGGATAGCTAAGGATACCGGATGGAGGCGTCGGTGCCGACGACGATTCGGCCTTGGAGAGAAGGGAAGGATAGGTAAAACCGCCCGACATCGCCCATAATTTTATCGACGACCTGACTTATCATTTTAAAAATACCATATTTGCCTCGTATAATCTAACAAGGTAATCTATGTCAATTGACAAAAAGCTTGGTGAACTCGAAGCCAAACGGGCGCAAGCCCGCTTGGGCGGGGGCCAAGAGCGTATTGATCGGCAGCATGCCCGGGGGAAACTGACGGCTCGGGAGCGAGTTGAACTTCTGCTCGATGGCGGGAGTTTCGAAGAATTCGACATGTTTGTCGCGCATCGAAGCCGCGATTTTGGCCTGGACAAGCAGAAATTCCTGGGCGATGGCGTCATTACCGGCGCCGGGGCAATCAATGGTCGCCAGGTGTTCATTTTCTCGCAGGATTTTACCGTCTTCGGAGGGTCATTATCGGAAGCTCACGCGGAAAAGATCTGCAAGATCTATGATATCGCCCTGAAAGTCGGTGCCCCCGTCATCGGCCTGAATGATTCCGGGGGAGCGCGCATTCAGGAGGGCGTTGTTTCTCTGGGCGGATACGCGGACATTTTTCTTCGCAACACGCTTGCCTCAGGCGTCATCCCGCAAATCTCGCTGATTCTCGGCCCCTGTGCGGGCGGGGCCGTTTATAGTCCGGCCATAACCGATTTTATCGTCATGGTCAAAGGGATCAGCCATATGTTTGTCACCGGACCCAACGTGGGCTAATCCGTCACGCACGAGGATGTTTCCTTCGAGGCCTTAGGCGGTGCCATGACTCATGCCGGGAAATCCGGAGTAGCTCATTTTGCCGCCGAGAATGAAGTCGAGGCGTTTCACTATGTGCGCGAACTCCTGGGATATCTCCCCTTGAATAATATGGAGGACCCGCCCTTTGTCGAGACCACCGATCCGGCCGATCGCGAGGAAGAATCCCTCAACGCCATCGTGCCGCTCACGCCCCATAAGCCGTACGACATCAAGGAGGTCATCCATCAGGTCGTGGATGACGGACGCTTTCTGGAAATTCACGCCGAATACGCCGCCAATATCGTCGTCGGTTTTGCCCGTCTGGGGGGATACTCGGTTGGCTTGGTGGCCAACCAGCCGGCCGTGTTGGCCGGCGTGCTTGACATTGGCTCGTCGCTTAAAGCGGCCCGATTCATTCGTTTCTGCGATGCGTTCAACGTCCCCATAATAACCTTTGAAGACGTGCCCGGATTCCTGCCGGGGACCGATCAGGAGCACGGCGGGATAATAAAACATGGCGCCAAGCTGCTGTACGCCTATTGCGAGGCAACGGTCCCGAAGATTACCGTCATTACCCGCAAGGCCTACGGTGGCGCCTATGATGTCATGAATTCCAAGCATGTCCGCGGCGATATGAACTACGCCTGGCCGACGGCGGAAATCGCCGTCATGGGCCCCAAGGGGGCGGTCGAGATAATATTCAAAAAGGAAATTGAGTCCGCGGAAAATAGGGACATGGCGATCGAACAAAAAGTGGCTGAGTTTACGGAAAAGTTCGCCCATCCATATATCGCCGCCGAACGGGGCTATGTGGATGACGTGATTGAGCCGAAGACGACCCGCCCGCGTCTCATCCGGGCGTTGCGGATGCTGGAGAACAAGAAGGATTCTAATCCGCCCAAGAAACACGGGAATATTCCCCTGTAGCCGAAGGGCAGGTATCGAGCACCCCATGAAGAAAATCCTGATCGCCAATAGAGGGGAAATTGCCGTTCGCATCGCCCGCGCCTGCCGGGACGCCGGAATCATATCGGTGGCGGTTTATTCCGACCCGGATCGCAGCGCCCTTCATGTCCGCCTCGCCGATCAGGCTTACTCGTTAAGTGGATCGACATCGGCGGAAACATATCTTGATCAGGACAAAATTGTGGCGATTGCCCGTCAGTGCGGCGCCGAGGCGATCCATCCCGGTTATGGTTTTCTGGCGGAAAACGACCGCTTTGCAGAGCGATGTCGCGCCGCCGGAATAATCTTTATCGGCCCCCCTCCTGATGTTATCGCGCTGTTGGGTGACAAGCTGGCGGCGCGCAAGACGGCCGCCAGGGCCGGATTGCCTTTGGCCCCCGCGCTGGACCGCCATATAGAAGATAATGCGGACGCGCATAACGATGCCCGGCGTATTGGCTATCCCATTCTGATTAAGGCCGCCGCCGGCGGCGGCGGCAAGGGGATGCGTTTAGTTCATGCCGAGTCGGAACTGGAGGCCGCCCTTAATACGGCCGCATCCGAGGCGGGTTCGGCTTTCGGCGACCGGCGGATCTATATGGAGAAATATTTTCCCCGCCCGCGCCATGTTGAAATTCAGATTCTTGCCGATGCTCACGGCCATATCGTACATGCCGGCGAGCGAGAATGCTCAATTCAAAGGCGGCATCAAAAGATCATAGAGGAAGCTCCTTCACCGGCGATCGATGATCAGGTACGAAAGCAGATGGGCGAGGCAGCCACAGCGCTGGCGCGGGCGAGCGGCTATATTGGAGCCGGGACGGTTGAGTT
>CAZPEV010000054.1:0-14382 GCA_964585635.1 uncultured Ignavibacteriales bacterium | reverse complement strand
TCGTCGATGATGATCTGCATTTCTATTTTCTGGAAGTCAATACGCGCCTGCAGGTGGAACACCCGGTCACCGAGGCCGTCACCGGCATCGATTTCGTGCTGGAGCAATTCCGGATCGCGCGGAACGAACGGCTGTCTTTTACTCAGCGGGATATCCTAAGACGCGGTCACGCAGTTGAATGCCGCATCTATGCTGAGGACGCCGCCGCCGGATTCATACCATCGACCGGACATCTCTCCGCCTACCATGAGCCGGCCGGCCCGGGAATTCGGGTCGATTCCGGTTATTGCTCCGGCGATACAATCCCCATCTATTATGATCCGTTGATGGCCAAACTTATCAGCTGGGGCACCGATCGGCGGCAGGCCGTCGGAAGGATGCGACGGGCGTTATCAGAATACATCATTCAAGGTGTCGCCTCGACCATTCCCTTTGCGCTGGCGGTCATGGACAACTCAAATTTCAATGCCGGGCATTTTTCGACTCATTTTATCCAGGACGAATTCCCTCACATCGATGAAAGCCTGGCGCCTACTGATTCTGACAGGGAATTAATGGCCATGGCTGCGGCCGTCGTCGATCTGCAGCAAATGACCCAGGTAAAGAGGTCGGCCCGTCAAAAGAATAGCGCTGTCAATCCCTGGAAAATGTCCGGCCGCATGAACGGCCATAGACGCGCGGTCCGAGAATGAAAAAAATCCAGGCGACATCAGCCGATCGCACCTATGATTTCGAACTGCAAAAAGAAAACGGCCAATGGCGGGTCAGGCACGGCCATTCGGTCCGCACCGTCGACCTCGTCCGGCGGGACGGCGGCCGGTTCTCCGTGGTGATTGACGGCTGGTCGTATGATATGGGATTCGCCGTCGACAAGGCCCATTACACGGTCTACCACCGATCGCGCTCCGAGAGTTTTCTGATAGAAGATTATGAAATGGCCCGCTTGAAGGCACAAACAGGCCTCGGCCAGCGGGTGCCGGAGCGTCGCCTCTTGGCCCCCATGCCGGGTTTGATCATTCAGGTGATGTGCCGGCCTGGAGAAATCGTCGAAAAGGGACAGGCGCTTGTGGTCATGGAAGCCATGAAGATGGAGAATAATATCAAATCGCCCGAAACCGGCACGATAAAGACGGTGCACGTGGAAAGCGGCAGACGCGTTGGCAAAGGGCAAATATTGGTAGAGTTCGAGTGATGCGGTGCAAAAAGACAAGCTCCGGGATTGACGTCCCGGCCGTAGCGCCGCCGGGTCGCCAGGATATCGGGCTGCCGGGCCGGTACCCCTTCATGCGGGGAATTTATCCCGATATGTATCGCGGACAGCTGTGGACCATGCGGCAATATGCGGGGTTCGGGACTGCCCGCCGGACCAACCAGCGCTTCAAACATCTCCTGCGGTCGGGCCAGACCGGATTGTCGGTCGCGTTTGACTTGCCGACGCAGATGGGTTATGACTCTGATCATCCGCTGGCCCATGGAGAAGTGGGCAAAACCGGCGTCGCCATAGACACCATCGATGATATGGCAATCTTGTTCGACGACCTTCCCCTCGAAACGGTTACCACGTCCATGACGATTAACGCCACGGCCATCATCCTGCTGGCGATGTATGTGGCGGTCGCCGCCCGCCGAAACGTCACGGCTGATAAAATACGCGGAACGATTCAAAATGACATTCTCAAAGAGTTCATCGCCCGCGGGACCTATATCTTCCCGCCTCGTCCCTCGCTGCGGCTCGTGACCGACGTCTTTGCCTACGCGCAAGATAATCTTCCCAACTTCAATACCATCTCGATATCCTCGTACCATATCCGCGAGGCCGGTTCGACGGCCGCGCAGGAAATTGCCTTTACGCTGGCCAATGCCGTATGCTACGTCCAGGCGGCCTTGTCGGCCGGATTGAAGATCGATCATTTTGCGCCCCGGCTGTCATTCTTCTTTAATGTCCATAACAATTTCTTTGAAGAAATCGCAAAATTCAGGGCGGCGCGAAAGATCTGGGCGGAGATCGTGAGGGAACGCTTCGGAGCCACCGACGAACGGTCGATGCGGATGAGGTTCCATACTCAGACGGCGGGATCCACCTTGACGGCTCAGCAGCCGGAAAATAATATCACGCGGGTTTCCCTTCAGGCCTTGGCCGCCGTGCTGGGCGGTACGCAATCTTTGCACACCAATGCCTTTGACGAAGCGCTGGCCTTGCCGACTGAAAACTCCGCCACGCTCGCCTTGCGAACCCAGCAAATAATTGCCCATGAAACGGGCATTCCCGATTCGGCTGATCCGTTGGGCGGCTCATATTACGTGGAGTATTTGACGGACGAGATGGAGCGTCGCATACGCGCCCTCCTTACCGAAATCGACTGCCGCGGGGGAGCCATCGCCTGCGTCGAATCGGGATATTTTCAAAATGAGATAGCGCGCTCAGCCTACGAGTATCAGAAACAGATCGAGAAGGGCGAGGCGATTGTCGTCGGCGTCAATCGGTTTCAGACGGGTGACGATGCCCCGCCCGACTTGTTGCGGGTCGATCCACAATTGGAAAGCGAGCAGATCGAACGGTTGCGGGAGATAAAGGCCTCCCGTGATAATAATGACGTCCAACGCGTTCTTGGTGCCATCGCCGGAGCGGCTCGGACCGATGATAATATCATGATCCCCATCTTGGAAGCCGTGACCTATCGCGTCACGGTCGGAGAAATATCTGATTGCCTGCGCAACGTGTGGGGTGAATACGATGGAAGGATAACCGCCGGTGGTTCTTAAAGTGGCCCACATAGGAATCGCCGTCAACAGCTTGGCTGAGGCGACCCGAGTGTTTACGGCGTTGCTCGGCCATGGCCCCGAAATGACCGGGACGGCTACCGGTCAGGATGTAAATCTGGCCCTGTATGCGATCGGCGACGCCCATATAGAATTGGTGGAACCGGCCGCCTCCAATAGTGCCCTTCGCGATTATATCAAGGCGCGCGGCGGCGGCATTCATCACGTCTGCCTGGAGGTCGATGACATTCATCAGGAATTGACGCGGCTGAAGACGGCGGGCATGCAGGTTATTGATGAAACGCCCCGGCCGGGGATCGCCGACACCTTCATAGCCTTTATTCACACCAAATCCACCTCAGGGATATTGATTGAGTTGCTGCAGAAGATTTGACGGAACTCAGGAATCAAAAAGCCTGCCTACTTTCCGTTGACGGTCGGGGGCGGCAATCACTTCAGCATTTCTCTCAATACCGACGACAATATTCCTCCGCTGCGATAATATCTTAATTCGACCGGGGTGTCGATGCGAACCAGTACGGAAAACACCGTCTTGCCTCCGCCTTCCCGCTCCGCCTCAACAGGTATGAGCTGACGGGGTTGCAGCGTATCATCAATAAAGATCGAATACCGTTCGCTGCCGTCCAAACGAAGCGCCCCGGCCGATTCTCCGTCCTGGAACTGCAACGGCAATACCCCCATACCGACGAGGTTGCTCCGGTGAATTCGCTCGAAACTTTCGGCTATGACCGCGCGAACCCCCAGCAGCAGCGTACCCTTGGCCGCCCAATCGCGAGATGAACCGGTGCCGTATTCCTTGCCCGCAATGATGACCAGCGGTTCCTTCTGCGCCTTGTACTTCATTGCGGCGTCATAGATCGGCATGGTCTCGCCGTCGGGGAAATGCCTCGTCAGGCCGCCTTCAGTACCGGGGAGAAGGAGGTTTTTCAGGCGGATATTGGCGAAGGTGCCGCGGACCATCACCCGATCATTGCCGCGCCGCGTACCATAAGAATTGAAGTCGATGGGCCGCACCCCCAAGGCCGTCAGGTACTGGCCGGCCGGACTGCTTTGGCTTATGGAGCCCGCCGGCGAGATATGATCAGTGGTCACCGAGTCACCAAAGAGCGCCAATACCCGGCACTTATTCAACGGGCCGATCGCGCCCGAAGTGCGATTGAGATGCTCAAAGAACGGTGGTTCCTGAATATAAGTTGAGTCTGATTGCCAATTATATATGGCTCCGGTTTGTCCTTCTATATTCTGCCAGGCCGCCGTTGCTGTGTTGATATTATCGTAAACCGATTGATACCGTGATGGCCGGTCGGCCTCGGGCAGCAACGCTCGAATTTCTTCCTGTGACGGCCATAGGTCGAGGAAGAAAACGGGCCGACCCTCGGAATCGGTACCGATCGGCTCGGTCGTCAAGTCCACGTCCATCCGGCCCGCCAGCGCATAGGCCACGACCAAAGGCGGCGAAGCCAGGTAACTGGCGCGCGTGTGCGGATTGATGCGCCCTTCAAAATTACGGTTGCCGCTCAAAATGGCGGCGGCGACGAGGTCAGATGATGATATGGCGGAAGCCACGGCCTCGGGCAAGGGGCCGCTGTTGCCGATGCAGGTCGTGCACCCATAACCGACGATATGGAAACCAAGTCTTTCCAGATATGGTAAGAGGCCGGTCGACCGAAGATAGTCGGCGGCGACGCGGGATCCGGGCGCCAGACTGGTCTTGACATAACCGGGGACGGACAGGCCCCTCTCGACGGCTTTCTTGGCCAGAAGCCCGGCCGCCAGCATTAGAGACGGGTTACTGGTATTGGTGCAACTGGTGATTGCGGCGATGACCACGGCCCCGTGTCTCAATTCATAGCTTTTGGAATCGCATTGAACCGTCGCCTTCTTCGCCGGCCCGTCGGCGGGAAGGTTAAATCCCCGCTGATCGATAGGTGCCGTCAAGGACGCCAGAAAGGATTGCTTGACATCGGGCAACGCGACTCGGTCCTGGGGTCGTTTCGGACCGGCCAGACTTGACTCTACGTCATCCAATTTCAGCTCAAGAATATTGGTAAAGACCGGGTCCGGTTGTTCATCGATGCGAAACAATCCTTGCGTCTTGGTATACCGTTCCACGAGATCGGTCACATCGGAGGAACGGCCGGTCCGCCGAAGATAATCAAGGCTTTCGTGATCCATGGGGAAAAATCCCATCGTCGCTCCGTATTCCGGGGCCATATTGGCGATCGTTGCCCGATCGGGCAGGCTCAGCGAGTCCAGGCCGGGGCCGAAGAACTCGACGAATTTGTTGACGACCCCTTCCTGGCGCAGCCTGTGCGTCACGGTCAAGGCGATGTCCGTGGCCGTGGCACCCGGACGCAACTCACCGGTAATACGGACACCGATGACTTCCGGGAGAAGCATATAGATGGGTTGGCCCAACATGACGGCCTCGGCCTCAATCCCTCCCACGCCCCATCCCACAATTCCCAGGCCGTTGATCATCGTGGTGTGGGAATCGGTCCCGACCAGGCTGTCGGGATAGGCGCTGCGTTCCCCGTTCCGGTCTGAAGTGCAAACGCCTCGGGCCAAATACTCAAGGTTGATCTGATGAACGATACCCACGCCGGGAGGCACTACCTGGAAATTCTCAAACGCCCCTTGACCCCATTTGAGAAATTGATACCGCTCCCTGTTCCGTTCAAGCTCGACCTTGAGATTCTCGCCCAAGGCGCCGGGGTGGCCATAATAATCCACCTGAACGGAGTGGTCAATGATCAACTCCGAGGGAATGACCGGTTCAATGGCGGCCGGATCCCCACCCATCCGTTTCAACGCCGACCGCATCGCCGCCAAATCCACCAAGGCCGGTACGCCCGTGAAATCCTGGAGAAGCACGCGGGCCGGTTTGAAGGGAATCTCCACTTGCGCCGGTTTGACGGCCTGCCATTGTGCCAGACTGACAACGTCATCAGGGGTGATCTCGAATTCATCGCAATTGCGCAGTAGGGATTCCAACAATATCTTGAGGCTGAAGGGTAGACGTGATATCTCCGCCGAAACGGAGTCTTCGAGCCGGGCCAGAGAGTAAATCGTATAATTGCCGGCCCTTGTATGTAATTGCTGTTTTGCCTTGAACGGATCAACGGACATGGCGGACATACATCATTCCTTTCGAGTCTCGGAATATCTTCAGGCTGATCGCTCTACCGGCCGGACCTGTTCATTTCGCCGTCCGACCAAAAGCCGTGCCTTGCTTCGGCAAAAGCGAATTCGCCATGGTCTGGAGTAGATAGTCACAAAATTGCCCGGCCGTGGCGCCATCCGGCCTGCCCGTAATGACCACCGCTCTTTCACGTTGCGTACATATATCCAGAGCCATTTCCAACTGCGTAGCCTTCTCTTTTAAGCCGATATGACGCACCATCATGGCGGCGGCGCGGATAAGGCTTGAAGGGTCCGCATAATGACCGCGCCCCTCGTCGATCATCCGCGGAGCGGAGCCGTGGATGGCCTCAAACATCGCATATCGTTTGCCGATATTGGCGCTTCCGGCCGTGCCCACGCCGCCCTGGAATTCGGCCGCCTCGTCGGTGAGAATATCGCCGTATAAATTCGGCATGACCAAGACACGGAATTGCGTGCGCCGCCTTGGGTCGATCAACTTGGCGGTCATAATATCGATGTACCAGGCGTCCCATTTTACGGCCGGGTACCTTTTGCCGATACGATCGGCGGTCTCCAGAAAGAGCCCGTCGGTGGTCTTTATAACGTTGGCCTTGGTGACGACCGTAAGGCGGTTGATACCGTTGGCGGCAGCATACTCAAAAGCCATTTCTATGATCCGCTCGCACCCCTGCTTCGTCACCGCCGTAAAGTCGACCGCCAGATCCTCCGTAATCTGCAGGCCCTTGCTTCCCAGGATATAGGCCCCCTCGGTGTTCTCCCGAAAGAACACCCAGTCAATCCCCTCCGCCGGAACCTTGACCGGGCGGACATTGGCAAATAAATCCAAGGCCCGGCGCATGGCCACGTTGGCGCTTTCAATGTTGGGGTACGGACTTCCCTTTTCCGGTGTGGTCGTCGGCGCCTTCAAGATTACGTGACAGGCTTTGAGCTCGGCCAGGACATCATCGGGAATAGCCGCCAGGTGTTTCACTCGGTTTTCGATCGTGAGGCCGTCAATCGGACGGAGCACCACCCGCCCGGAGCGAATCTCATCGGCCAGCAGGAACTCCAAGACCCGCTGCGTTTCTTGCGAAATAATGGGTCCGATGCCGTCACCCCGGCAAACACCAACGATAATCGGCTTAAGAACGCTGTAATCAATCCATGCGTCAGCCTGTTTCATCGCGGCAATCCGGGCCAGCTGCTCTTCGACTAGTCGGCCGAAATGGTCTTTGGCGTGCTGAAGTCTGTCATCGTGCATGAGGTTATCCTTTCCGGGGATCTATACGCTAGGCGTCTTCCGATATTCCGCAATCACCTGATTGCGCGCCCGCAATTGGCCTTCGATTTCTTCCAGGATTGACCGGGCGTAATCATGATATCCGCCGCCCGCCTGCCGCCCCTCTTCCTCCAAGCCCTGGGCAACCAGGCCCAGAAAGCCGTCGAGCGAAGCCTGAGGCACCGGGACTGGCGCGGCCGCCCACCGCTTCAGGGCATTTTCGAGCTCCGCGAGGTAAGTCGGATCAGGGCAATTCTTGATTCCCTTCAACGGGTACGGATTGGCGCTCGCCTGAATACCCTTGAGAGCCATAATCAGCGGTTGATAATCATAGTTGGCGCGAAGCCGGGGAAATTGAAATTCGACCACCGAAGACCAGTGGGTATCGTCGGGATTCTTGTGATGCCGGTTCAAACGCGATAGGCAAATACCCACGTCAGGATGAGAAATCTCCTCGTGATACACCCGCAATTCTCGAAGGACGCCCCTCTCATCGGCGCTCACGTCTCCTCCCAGCAGAAGCAGGCAAAATATATGCTGGGGGTCGGCCCAGGCTTGAAACGGAGAATCGGGCGAGGTCTGAATGCTGACGTGTAAACTATGGGGCCTGATATCAATATAATTGATCGCCAATCGTATCATCTGCGCCAGCACCCAGGGATCCATCGTGGCCGGCTTGGAAATATCGCCGAGAAGCTTGTACCGGCCGAAGGCTAATTCAATAAAACCGCGCGTATGGGTATCGGCCTTGGTCAAAAATCCATGATCATCTATATGGGCACCCAGCTTCCAGCCGCGGCGCATCAGATCATAATCGTAGAAATAATAAAAGCCATCATATATCGGGTCCTGATCTTCGCCGGCCCCGATGGCATGCCGTCCAAGATTGGAGAATTCCAACTCGGCGCCGATCGGCTGAACGCCGGGATGGCGATTACCATTGAGCCAGGCGACGATACCATCGGCCGAACGACGATTATACAACTCGTCGGCGATCATGATGGCGGCAATCGCGTAATCGGTGTACTTCAGGTCATCGGCATAGCCGTTGACCCGTGCTTGCGCCATCGCCTGATGAAGCTGCTCCTGCCGGTCGGTCAGCAGCTTAAGCGCCATCAGCGCCGAAAGCGTGCGATGATAAAAGTCGTCCGAGGCTTGGACGTGGCCGCGATAATCATTGCGGAAGCGTTCTTCAAGTTGATTGAAAATCATGAACTTGACCGTCAAGGCCATATAATTCCCGGCATAGCGCATGGCCTTCGGGTCCGCCGCCACCCAATCGAGAGAGGGAAGGTTGGCGTTTTCGATCTCATGTTTGATTATGAATTGCGGTAATCTGGCCTCGGTAAAATGCTGTCGCAGAATCGATTCGATTTCCTCGGACAGCAGCTCGCGGGTCACCCTCAGGGCGAAATGGCCGCGATCCATGAGCAGGCAGCGATCAGCCTTATGCTCCAAATACCGGTCGACTTGCCGTTGGACGAATTCCTCGATGCGATCCCGCTCCTGGAATCCGCGTTTGATGTAGCTTCGCAGAGCTTTGGGATCACCAATGTACACGAAGGCCGGGACGGTTCCCGCGTCCGTCCGACAAAGGGCCACGCGCCGATGATAGAGCCGTCCCTCGTCTTCATATTCGTCCAGCCTCTTCAGAATGGCCGACGTCACCCCGGACAGCAGCTTGCCCCGAACGCTGGAACCCTTCCATGGTACCGCAAAGGCGAAGCTATTCTTGGGTTGGATGCGCCGATGGTCCAAAAGCTCCGCGCTTTGGGAGGGGAGCGAACGACCGGTTAGAATCTGAAAATATTGGTCATTGTGCAGCGAGCCGTAAACAAAAAGAGTTTCCACGGTATCGATCGCCTCAATCTGCTGATGGAGCCCACCGGAATCGGTCGCTAATGACGCCGATTCGTCTGTCGCAACAAGCCAACTCATGTTATTCGCCCGTAAACCGCCTTGGACCTCAGGACTGCCCGGACCCCGCCCGACTCAGTTGAGGATCCGGAAAAACGCTCTTGAATTGTCCCATCATCTCCTCCTGCGAAATAGCCGTCACCCGACCCTTGGCGTATTGCGCCTCGACCCACTCAAAGATTTTGGCGATGCGCGGGTCCCGCTTATCCAGCGCGGGCAATTTGCGCTTCTGCAATTCCCGATTCACCCAGAATCCCACTCCGGCGATTCCGGAACGGTCGGTAATATTGACGTCCAGAGGCCGCTTCAAAATCTTCCCGGTGTCGAATATATTGTAAATTTCTTCATTCTTGATCACCCCGTCGGCATGGATGCCGGCCATCGTCACGTTGAAACGCTCGCCGACAAAAGGATAATTGGCCGGCAAGGTAACCCCGATTTCACGAACGTAGTCGGCGATATCGGTGATGGCCGTGAGATCCATGCCGTTCGCCGTGCCGGTCAAAGACGCATATTCGATCGCCAGGGCCTCGACCGGCGAATTGCCGGTGCGCTCACCAAATCCAAGGATGGCGCCGTTGGCCGCCGAGACACCGGAGAGCCACGCCATCACCGAATTGGCATGCACCTTATGAAAATCGTTATGACCATGCCATTCGAGATTATGCGAGGGGATGCCCAGTTCCCTTTGCAGATAGTACACCATTTTGGGGATGGAACGAGGCAGCGCAACATTGGCGTAGGGCAGGCCGTATCCCATGGTATCACAAAGCCGGATCTTGATTCGCAGACCCGATTTGGACGAGAAGTTCATCAGCTCTTCGGTAAAGGGCATCACGCAACCCCAGAAATCGGCCCGCGTGACATCTTCATAATGGCAACGAATGGCCTCCAGACCGGCTTCCGCCGCTGCCGTGACGACCTGCATGAATGAATCCAGCACCTCGCGGCGCGTCTTCCTGAATTTGAGGAAAATATGGTAATCGGAAATTGAGGTCAGCATGCCGGTCTCTTTGATCCCGACTTTCTTGACCAATTCGAAGTCGTTGGCATTGGCCCGAATCCAGGCCGTTACTTCGGGGAACCGATATCCTTTGTGGCGCACCTCCTCCAAAGCCTCGCGATCCTGGGCGGAATAAATGAAAAATTCGCTTTGGCGGATGACCCCATTGGGACCGGACAGGCGGTGCAACAGGTCGAATAATTTTGATATTTGCTCCACGGTAAATGGAGCTCGGGCCTGTTGCCCGTCTCTAAAAGTGGTGTCCGTAATCCAAATGTCAGACGCCGGACGAGCATCCACGGCAATGCCGTCAAAGACGGTCTTGGGAATTTCGGAATACGGAAACATCTCACGCATGAGATTGGGCTCCTCTACATCTACCAGCGGATGGCGAGGGGAGCGATCATAAATTTGCCACGGAGTATTCATTTCGGCCTCGTGACCTCCCTGAAAATACGGTTTAAATGCCTAGCCACGCCAGAAATCCCGGTCAATTATGGCCACTGGATGTCGGTCAGGTAAGAAAGGGCTTCTTGCAGTGGAATATTGTCGGGATTTAATTTCAAGCCTTGGCGGTAGACCGCGATGGCATCGTCGATTCTATTCATGCGGAAATTAACTTCGCCCAGATGAATGAAAACCTGCGGGTCCTTGTTTCCCAGTTTCACCAGCGTTTCCAGATGGGCATGGGCCGCGCTCAGATCCTGGCTGGCAATACAGGCTAAGGCCGCGTGATAATGCGCAATGGTAGACTCAGAATTGCCCTGCAAAAGTGACTCGAAAGCCTGGCGACTTTCCTTGTACGCACCTTTATGGAAATAGGCGATGCCCAGCCAGTAATTGGCCATAACCATGGAGGGGGCCAACTCCACAACCTTCTTTAGGGCTACGATGGCCTCATCAAGACGGACGGCGCGATAGAAACATATCCCAAGATAATAATGAAAATAGGGAAATTGCGGGTTCACGCGGATGGCCTTTTCGAATACCGCTATAGCCATCGCAATCTTGCCCTGCAGGTAGTAACCATTGCCGAGCATAAGCCATGTCTGAGTGACATTGGGATCTTCTTTGAGCTGTTTCTCCAACTTGCCTGTCAATTCGTCAATCCTGGACGGGTCCATTGCACCTGAACCCACCAAAAGACCCAATGTTGAGTCGATCATAAGCGCTCACCTCGTGATTCAGTTGTCAGTTCAGTCAATTTAATTTGCACATTATACGTGAATATCCAAGATAATAGCGGCCTTTTTTGTATTGAATGAAGAGTAATTCCAGTCAGATTTGGGGATTGCGCCGAATTGTGGGAGCGGTGACACCTAATGGCGGGTGATTGTCCATGGTCAAAATAGTACTTGGCATCACCCCCTTGAAAGTCACAAATAATTGCAATGCCATCAGTTACAACGACGATGCGGATCAAAGCAAGGCGCCGGCGGCCTGATGGCGCCTCGCTTTTGCAGGACGTTCCCCCGCTCCGACAAGCAGAGAACGTGAAGGTCCCATTCTTGACGCCCGCATCAGCGAAACCGGTATCCCCTTTATACCGCAAAGACTTATACGGCTCCGCCAAGAACTGCCGGACAAATGTCCCTTCCAACACGATCTGGCGCTGCACAAATAGCCGCGTAACTTGTCCTTCCCGCAACTGCCGGCTGCCGATCACATCCAGGACGATTTCACCATCAAATCGATGTTGTTCGTACCGTGCTCCCCTTATATAAGGATACTCGGTGGAGCTTATACCTATATACATCTGTGAGAACCCCCTCCCTTCCCGCCGCCGTCTTTCCTCAGGGCCGGCAATCCCGCCTCTTCGGGCCGCTCTAAGCCAAATAGTGGGGCCCCCCGAAAATGATGAAACGAACCCAATTTCCGCCCCACCCGAATGGCCGTATACGATTACATCCCAATTGCTTGGAGAAGACGATCGGCGGCCCGCAATTGGGTTATTTCTTGGGTCTGTTCTATGGTTGAAGCCGGTATTTGCTACGCCCCGGCGGGTCAGGAATAAGCGGGGAACTTGGGACACATATCGAGTTCGTATTTTCGAGGATCGTAGTCAGGCCGTCCATGCGACAGCAGGAAACACGATGGATTCATGGCGAGCGATTCGGGGTGCATATCGAACTCATATTCTTGAGGCTGTGAGTTGGGTTATCCACGCGACAGCAGAAAAGTAGCCCCGCTACCGGCGGGGGACTTGGGACACATATCGAACTCGCAACTTCGAAGCCGGAAGTCAGGTCATCCACGCGACAGCAGAAAAGTAGCCCCGCTACTGGCGGAGAGGCTGGGATTCGAACCCAGGGACCCCGTTAAGGGTCAACTGCTTAGCAGGCAGCTGCCTTCGGCCTCTCGGCCACCTCTCCGACTCAGAGGCGCAATATACGCACCCCCTTCCGACTTTCAAGCTTTTTTTTGCCCAAAGGACAACTCTTGTCTCTTTGACCCGTCCGGCCGCAACGATGCCTGCCGGGACGGAAAGACTGGGAACAGATCGGTTGAATTATGCGCCGGGATGCGGTGCGTCTTTGCGAGCCGCCTGCATACGCCAGCAGGCACGTTCGATGATAAGATCTATCTCGTAGCTTTTGAACGGCTTGGTGATGTACTCATCCGCCCCCAGCAACAAGGCGTCCTTGATGGTGAAGACGTCCCCATGGGTGGTCATGACGATCACCACGGTCCGGGGAAACCGCTGCTTGATGACCTTGAGCAGTTCAAAGCCGTTGAGGCGGGGCATGGCAATATCGGTGATGACCAGATCGAACGGCGTCCGCCCGAGCTTGCCCAAAGCCTCCTCCCCATCGGCGGCGGTCTCGACCAGGTATCCTTCCTTGGCCAGGTTCTTCATCAGCGATTGCCGGGAATCCCCGTCATGATCGACTATCAGGATGGCGAATATTTCACTCATGGTCAGCCTTGCTCCATAGGTGGCTTTCTGCCTTCTCTACATCGGAAAATGCCGCCGAAAATTCAGCCGTTATCCGGCCGCCGTCGTTCCGCGACGATATCCAGCAGTTCGTCGAGAAACTCCTGTATCCCGACCGGCTTGCGCACCACGCGGCAGCCGCCGAAGCGTCCGACTTCCTCGATCAGCCATTCCGTGGCGTTGCCGGTGACGACCACCACCGGCAGATGCGGCCACTCCCGACGAATGGCTTCGATCGTATCTATCCCGGATACCTCGGGCATGACCAAATCGATCGTCACGACGTCGAAATCATGCTGCCGAATCAGGTCAATCGCCTCCCGGCCGCCGGGAGCCGTCGTAACCTTGAAGGCGGCTGATGACAGGCAATAATCGCGAAAGACATTGCGGACGTTTTCCTCATCGTCGACGATCAGGACCTCGACCGTCTTTTGACCCCGTTCTCCCAGTATTTCCCTCGACCCCATACTGCTTTCACCTTTCTGCCATGGATTGTCTCTACGGCGCCGGCCGGCCCTTCTGCAGTGCCTTGATCCTGGCCGTAAGTTGTGCGCTTAAATCGCTCACCTGGTTTAGGGCGACCTCGACGGCATCATACGCTCCGCGCGCCCGGATCACTTCCGAGGAGGAGGGCAGGCTCCAAAGAATTCGCTTGCGATGATGAAACGCCTGAGCCACATCGCTGACCTGCTGCGATACATGGTGTGCTTTTTCGATCAGCTCGGCAAATTCCGCCTGCAGAACCTCCAGCGTCAGTTCCCGGTTGCGCAGTTGGGCCAAAATGACCGCCAGGTTTATTGCCAGGAGTTTCACCTCCGCCGCCAGGTGCTCGGCTTCTTGGGCGGCCTGCTCCTGCCGGGTGCGCAAATCCTGATTACATGGTTCGGTCACACGCCCCCTCCGCCAGCAGTTGCCTGACTTTCTCTTTGAGCGGTTTCAGATCGGATGATTTCATGATGTAGGCGTCCGCCAGCCAGGTCTGGAAGTCGGCCTTATATGTCGAGTAGGCCGAGTTGATGACCACAAAAAGGTCGCGAAACTCCTGGCGGATGCGGTTGAGCAGATCCAGACCATTGCTGTCCTCCAGCTCAATGTCCAAAACCACCAGATCCGGCCGCGATACCCGCAACGCCCGCAGGGCCTCTTCCGGCGTGGCGGCTACGGCTACGTCATACCCCTCATCCTCCAACTCACGGGCATAAAGCATCCGGATATGGATTTCATCGTCAACCACCAGAATTCTGGCCATTGAGCTTCTCCTTATACATGGGCAGCAGGACCACCAGCACCGGCCCGTCTGCGTGACGGGATTCGACCGTCAGA
>CAZPEV010000053.1:0-17736 GCA_964585635.1 uncultured Ignavibacteriales bacterium | reverse complement strand
TTCCATTCGGGCTGCTGTCCATGCCGAACGGCGTCGAGAGGGATGAGAAACTGGAATTCAGCCTAAAGGCCTTTGCACCATTGAAGGGGTTGCTCATTAGGTTGACGGTGCCGTACTTCATCGTCGGCGCCGGGGCCGGCATGATTATTCCCTTCCTGAACCTATTCTTCAGAGAACGGTTCGGGCAGTCACCCGAGGAAATCGGATATTATTTCGGATCAGTTAACCTGACCATGTTTCTCGGCGTCATGGCCGGGCCAGTGCTGGTTCGAAAGATCGGGATGGTCCGAACCATGGTGTTCACGGAACTGGCGTCGATTCCGTTTATGCTGGTTCTGGCGTTTAGTTATCACTTGCCGATCGTTTTTGCGGCGTTTCTGATCCGGGGAGCCCTGATGAATATGGGCTCGCCGGTCGGCACCAATTTCGCCATGGAAATGACTCCCCAATCACATCATGGGCTCGTCAACGCCGTTCTGACCTTCGCATGGACATCGTCCTGGATGATATCCACCCAGGCTGGGGGGATGGTGATCGAAAAGTATGGATTTACGGCCTCATTGGTGGCGGCCGTAATCCTTTATGTGGTCTCAGCGCTGCTCTATTTCGTGACCTTCCGCAGGGCGGAGCGCTTCACCCCCGAGGGGATTGTTCTTCAGACCGAATATGGAATGACTGCCTGACCTGTCCCGGTGCTTGTTCCCTATTGCGATTACCGCAAGCGGGGGCGCGAATTTGAAATTGCCTCGCGGCTTCAATACCGTTAGATTATCAATTGACCTGAAAGGAAAGGCTGATGAAGGATTTCTTTCGAGAGGAAATTGCCAGGCAGATTGCCATGGCCGTCCGCGCGGTATACGGGGATGTGCCGATCGAGGGGCAGTTGGAAGAGATTGTCTACGCCCGCCTGGAAGTTCCCCGCGACCGATCCCATGGTGATTTCGCCTTTCCGGCCTTCACCCTGGCGCCGCTGGTCAAGGAGAAACCGCCGATCGTGGCGGCCAAAGTCGCCGCACATCTGGAGCCGGGACGGTTCACCATCGCCGGGCCATATATCAACTGCGCCCTTGCCGTATCAGACCTGGCGCGTATGATTCTGCCGGCCATCTTAAATCATGGAATGGATTTCGGTAATCAGGCGGTCGGCGCCGGGAAGACGATCGTTATTGATTTCTCCTCACCCAATATCGCCAAGCCGTTCGGCGTCGGGCACTTGCGGTCGACCGCCATCGGCGGCGCATTGTACCGCATTTTTCAGAAGCTGGGATATCAGCCGATCGGAATCAATCATCTTGGCGACTGGGGCACTCAGTTTGGCAAAATGATCGTCGCTTTTCGGAAGTGGGGCGACGAAGATCTGCTTCAGCGGGAGCCGATCCTGCACCTGTATGACCTCTACGTCAGATTTCACGAGGCCGAGGAGAAGGATGCCTCGCTGACCGATGAGGCCCGTTTCTGGTTTAGGAAACTGGAGGATGGCGATCCCGAGGCGGTTCGGTTATGGCGGCAATTCAAAGAATATTCGTTGGCCGAATTCAAACGGATTTATGACGTCCTGGGAATCAACTTTGATCATTATACCGGCGAATCGTTCTACAACGACAAGACCGAGGCGGTTATCGAGCGCCTTACGAAAGCCGGCCTGGCAGTCGAGTCGCGCGGGGCGCTGGTGGTCGAACTGGAACCGTATGGCATGCCCGCCTGCCTGCTGAAAAAGGCCGACGGCGCGACTTTGTATGCCACCAGGGATTTGGCCGGCATCTTTTATCGCCACCAGGCCTTTGCGTTCTACAAAGCCCTTTACGTCGTGGGGTCGTCCCAACGGGAGCATTTTAAGCAGGTCTTCAAGGTCGTGGAGCTCTTGGGCGAGCCATATGCCGACCGGCTGATTCACGTCGAATTCGGTTGGATCAAGTTTCAGGATCAGGCTATGTCGACGCGGCGGGGGAATATCATTATTCTCGATGATGTCATCAAGGTCGCCGAGGAGAAAGCGACCCGGATCATCCGCGAAAAGAATCCCGGTCTCCCTAATCTCGAGGAAACGGCGCGGATGGTGGCTCTGGGGGCGATTCTCTTTGCCGATCTGGGTGCCCGGCGTCATAAAGACGTCAACTTTTCGTGGGATGAGGTCCTCAGCTTTGAAGGGGAGACGGGACCTTACCTGCAATATACCCATGCCAGATTGTCGGCCCTGATGCGGAAGTACGGCCGGCCGGTTGCGGATGCAGTCGATTTTGCGCTGTACAATTCCCCAGAGGAGAAAGAACTCCTGCTGCACTTAAACACGTTCGGGCTGGTTGTCGAAGCAGCCGCCGACAAATTCGAACCGAGTCTGATCGCCGACTACCTGATCGGCCTGGCGACGGTGTTTAACCGCTTCTATCAGAGAAAAGATGATCAGGGAAGATTGGTACGAATCATTTCGGACAACGAGAATGAAACCGCCCCGAGGATGCTTCTGGTGTCATCGGTGCGGACGGTGTTGAGGGAAGGGTTGCGGCTCCTGGGAATTCCGGCGCCGGAAGAGATGTAACGAATCCGGGGCATGATTCGGAATCGCAGGCAGAACTATCTGAGGCCATCGTGAGCGAAACGGTTATCCGACGAATCGGCAAGATTAAGGGCTTGATACAGGTGCCCGGGGACAAGTCCATCTCTCATCGGGTGGCTTTGCTCTCGCTGCTCTGCAAAGGGCAGATCGAGGCCCGCGGATTCGCCGACGGAGAGGATTGCGCCCAATCGCTGGCGGCAGTGCGGGCGTTGGGTGGAACGGCCGAAACCGACGGCGATGTCGTCCGCCTGACGCCACCATCCGGAGGCATCCCATCGCCTGCGGCACCGATCGATTGCAGGAATTCCGGTACGACCATGCGCCTCCTGACCGGCCTGTTAGCCGGCGCCGGGGTGACGGCTGAATTGATCGGTGATGGCTCTCTGACGCGTCGCCCGATGCAACGCCTCGCCGAACCGCTCCGACAAATGAATGCGTCAGTCGAGGTAAGCCCCGAGGGAACGGCGCCTATACATATACGGCCGGGAAATATCTTACCGCTGGACTATATCCTGCCGGTGGCATCAGCCCAGGTCAAGTCAGCGCTGCTGCTGGCCGGGCTGGCGTCAGGTTGCCGGACCGTGGTGAGGGAGAAAGTGCCGACTCGGGATCATACCGAACGCTTGCTTAGTCATTTTGGCGCCGATCTGGCTATAGAAGATGTCACCGCCGATATCATTCCCGACCCTGATGATCCTCGCCGGAAAAAGAGAGTGGTGCCGACCGATGAATATAAACGAAGCGTCACGCTGGCGCCGCGGCAATCATTGTCGGGGTCCATCGTGGACATTCCCGGCGATATCTCCACGGCGGCATTCTTTATCGCCGCGGCGCTGATGATTCGCGGCAGCCATCTGATTATCAAACAGGTGGGACTCAACCCGACGCGGTTGGGATTTGTCAACCTGCTGAAGGCAATGGACGCCGATATCGCCATAAGAAACCGCACCGTTCGATCGGGAGAGCCAGTGGGGGACATCGAAGTGACCTATGGCCAGTTGAAACCGCGCAGGATATCCGGAGAGGGCGTGGCGGGGCTTATCGATGAACTGCCGATTCTGGCGGTGCTGGCCTCGGGAATACAAGGGACCACCATCGTTCGCGATGCCGGGGAGCTGCGGCACAAAGAGTCGGACCGGATAGCAGCGATCGTGCTTAACCTTCGGGCTATGGGGGTCAAGGTCGGGGAATTTCCCGATGGCTATGCCGTCGAGGGCTGCGATGAGCTGAACGGAGTTGAAATCGATTCTTTCGGAGATCATCGTATCGCCATGGCTTTCGCGGTTGCCGGTGCGGCGGCCCATGGAAGAACCGTGATTACCGGAAGTGAAGCGATGGCCGTTTCATGTCCGCGTTTCCTGGAAATGCTGGAGGGTCTTCGATCATGATTGCACGATCGTACCATTTCGGGCTTTTGGGTCAGGATATCGCCTACACCCTGTCGCCGCTGATTTTTGATCGTCTGTTCGCCTTGACCGCAATCTCCTCCGGATCTTTCTCCGTCCATGACGTTCCTCCCGATCGGTTATCATCAGAGATCCGCCGGCTTCGGGAGTTGGACGGGTTCTCGGTCACGATTCCGTACAAAGAGCGGATCATTAGCCATTTGGATAGCCTGGTGGGTGATGCCAAGAAGATCGGAGCCGCAAATTCCGTAAGCGTCGTGAAGGGGCGCTTGACGGGGTATAATACGGATTTGTCAGGATTTGCCCACCCTCTGGCCAGCCTTTCGCTGACCCCCAAACGGATACTAATACTGGGCCATGGGGGATCGGCCCGGGCGGTCTGTGCCGCCCTGGTACGGGCCTATCCTCAGGCGGCGATAAGCGTGTGCGGGCGAGATGGCGACCGCGCCCGCAGCTTTGTCGATGCCATAAGTCAGGGATTCGACGCCGGGGTATCCCTTAAGCCTATGACCTTTGAGGCCATTCTCGATGATGATCATTTTGAAATGATCGTGAACTGCACGCCGACGGGCTCGCTGGCAAGCGTCGAGAAATCCCCATTGCCGGCCACGTTTCGGTTCGAATCCTGCCAGGTCTGCTACGATCTGGTCTACCGGCCGCGCCCGACGCTGCTTCTGAAGCAGGCCGCGAAGCAGGGCTGCCGAACGATCGATGGTTTGCCCATGCTCGTCGTCCAAGCAACGGAATCATTCTCGCTATGGACGGGAATAAAGTTCGACAAATTTGCCACCGCTCAGTCGGTCATTAATTCAGTGGAAAAGTATCTTGAGAGCCCTCAATGATTCGCCGGCCGGACCACCTTTTTCTCTGCGGATTCTCCGGTTCGGGGAAAACCGAAACCGGACGGTACCTGGCGCAGATGTTGGGATGGACATTCCTCGACACCGACGAGACGGTTGAGAAAAGGACCGGCAAGACCATTTCGACCATCTTTGCCGAAGAGGGCGAGGGTCATTTTCGAATGATCGAGTTCGAAGTCATTCAGGACGCAGTGAATCAGGCTCCGGCGGTGATCGCCCTGGGCGGAGGAGCGCTGGTGGCCGCACAGAATCGCAGGTTGATCCAGGGAAAGGGGATGATGATCTTTCTTCAGGCATGTCCAGAGATGCTGTATGAACGATTGAAGAAAGGCCCTGCCAGACCTCTGCTTGGCTCGTATAATGAAAATATGGATAGCGCCAATATGATTGGACGGATCAACCTTTTGCTGAAGACCCGCTCCCAGCAGTACATGGAATCCGATCTGACGGTCGCCACAGACGGCAAGACCCCATATCAGGTTGCCCGGGAAATCGCCGAGAGGTTGGGTTGTGCCTAGCGCTGCAGATATAATCGTCAGCGCCGGCGCTATTCGCTGCCCGGTTATTTTCTCCCGTCATCGCAGGCGGTTGGCCGGTATGGTCCCGCCAGAGACCATGGTAGCGGTGATTTCAAATCCAACCATTTTTGCCCTGCATGGCCGGCGCCTAATGCGGGAATTTCTTCCGGCCAGCCGGAAGGTCGTGCCGATCATGATGGGTGACGGCGAGCGTTTCAAGAATCAGCGCACCGTAATGGCACTGTATGATCACCTGGTGGATATCCGATTCAGCCGCCATGATGTCCTTATTGCCTTTGGCGGAGGGGTGGTGGGCGACACAGCGGGATATGTGGCCGCCACCTATAAACGCGGGGTGACGTTGGTTCAGTACCCCACGACGCTGCTAGCCATGGTCGACGCCGCCATCGGCGGGAAAGTCGGCGTCAATCACAGGCGGGGGAAAAACCTGATCGGGGCGTTTTACCAGCCGCGAGCGGTCATGATTGATCCCGAATGGCTCCATACGCTCGACCGCCGCGAAATGATCAGCGGCTTCGGCGAAATCCTGAAAATGGGATTCGTAGCATCGCCGCCGCTGCTGCATCAGGTCACCGGGATGGATTCTTCGGAGACAAACCCGGATGACCCACGATTACGCGGCTTGATTCGTCAGGCCATCGGGATCAAGGCGGGCATCGTCAGCAGTGATCCGCATGACCATGGTCACCGCGCTATTCTAAATTTCGGTCATACTTTTGCCCATGCCATTGAGACGACTGAGGGATACCGTCGGTTTCGTCATGGGGAGGCGGTCCTGGCCGGCATGGTCGGAGCCTTGTATCTCTCACGGGCGATGGGAAGGTTGTCGGCCCTTGGATTGCAGGCCGGTCTTGACAATCTGCGACACCTTATGCTCTATATCCCGCACTTGGGCAAGGATGCGGACGCCTATATTGAACCGATGCGGATCGACAAGAAGGCCAGTTCCCGGCACTTACGGGTTGTTCTTCTGGCGGGCATGGGCCGGCCGATGATATCCGATGTTGACTCCCTGCGCCCGCTTAAGACAGCAGTGATGCGAATGATGGAGTTTGTCAATTCCAGGGGGAGTATATGAAAATTGTCCTGCTGATCAACGGTCCCAACCTCAATCTTCTGGGACAGCGTGAACCGGAAATCTATGGACCCGCGACGCTGACCGAAATTGAGAGCATGGTAGCTGAAAAGGCCGCCGGGAGGGGAATCCAGATAAAATCGTTTCAGAGCAACCATGAGGGGGCAATCATCGATTTTATTCAAGCTGAACAGGCCACGGCCAGCGGAGTAATCATCAATCCCGGAGCGCTGGCCCATTATGGCTACGCCTTGCGTGATAGCCTGGCCGGCGTCAGATTGCCGATCATTGAGGTCCATATATCCAATGTGCACCGGCGGGAGGAGTGGCGGCGGCAGACGATCATGGCCGAGATCTGCACCGGTATCATCTGCGGACTGGGGCCCGAGGGATATCTTCTGGCGCTTGACTATCTGGCTGACCATTGAGGATGTCGTGTTTAGAAACGTCATCGCCATCGGTCTGACTCTTCTGGCGGCACTGTCATGCCGCAACCAGCGGGTTAATGAAGACGAAATACGGGCCTATATCGATGATTATGCCAGGCGCGCCGAGTATCTGAATCGGCGAATCGCCCTGGAGCAGTGGCAGTACCTGACCGTCGGACGAGCCGATTCGCTGCCCTATTTCTTGCGGCTGAACGAAGAACTGAATGCCAACCCGGCAACGCCGCTATTTGTGAAGGAATATCTTGCGGCCGCCGAAGATGACAGCGATCGCCGCCGCCTGGAATTCATTCATCGCGCCTTTCTCCGGACGGTAGTTGAGAGCGATTCGTCGGTGCGCCAGGCCAGAAATGCGGGGCTGGCGGCGGCGGTGCGATGGAAGCCTCAATTTCAGGGCGGTACGACCACCGAGGATTCGTTGCGGCGAATCATCGCCTTTGCGTCTGATCGCCGCTTGCGGCAAGAGGCTTACGTGGCGTTGACGGCGCGGGGTGATAGCCTGGCCACGGGCGTGGCCCGTCTGATCAGGCTGCGCAACCAGGTCGCGGCCGCCGCCGGATATCCCTCCCATTATGACATGATGTTGACCGTATCGGGGCTGGACAAGGGTGAATTCCTGGCGTTGCTGAATGAAATCGACCAGTTGTCGGAATCGTTTTATCGGCCAGCCGTTGACTCGGTAAAGCAGCAGCTGAGTCTGTCCGACTTGCAGGGTTGGGACGTCGAATATGCCCTCAATCAAACCAGCGTCCCGCTGGAGCCGTATTATGCCGCCCTCAATCAGACCGCCTTGCTTCGATCCACTTTGCGCGGCCTGGGCATCAATATTGATGCGCTGCCGATCTATTTCGCCCCCGCAATCACGGTGGGCGTCTCTCCTCCTGAAGATGTCGTGAAGGTGCAGGTTCCTCGTGATATCCGGATCGTCACAGCGGCAGCGGATGGCCCCGCCGCCTTATCTTGGCTCTTTGACCAGGCCGGCCGAGCCCTCTATGCCGTTAATATCGGGCAGCCGGATTATCTGCTGGCCCAGCCTCCGGCGCCCTGTTTTGCCGAAGGGATGGCCCAGATTTTCGATGACGTGATCGATCTCGACTCCTGGAGGCGGAAATATGCGGCCATGCCGGAACCGCTGGTCATCGAGTTGGCGGCCATCCGTGATTTCTCCCGTCTGTATGATCTGCGTCTTCTGCTGGTCCAGGTCGCCTTTGAGCAGGAACTGTATCAGAATCCCCTGGGTGATTTGGATCTTCGGTATCGACAGCTGTTTGAAAAGTACATGATGTTTCCCTGCCGGGCCGCGAAGGCGGCCTGGGCCGCCCAGTTGGAATATGTTACCAATCCCGTCAGCCTCCAGAATCGCCTGGTCGGACGCTGCATTGCGGCGCAGACGCTGGCCCATCTCTGCGAGGAATACGGCGCCATCCTGGATAATTCCCATTTGCGGGACTTCCTGGTCCGCAATTACTATCGCCGCGGCGGGGCGGAGGACTGGCGTGCCCTGGTGACCCGCGGTACCGGGGAGAAGCTCAATCCCAAATATCTCTTCCGCCAATGCGCCAATTGACGGAGATTGCAGAGGGTAATATATTGGGCGGAGGGGGCGGAAGCTTTACGGTTTTGACCTGACGCCGCCGGCGATATAGCCGACGAAGATCGCCCCGGCCAAGGCATCCCTCGACCTGTGCCGGTTCACGTGCGGTCGTCCGGTAGCGACCGGATCGATCCGCGCCCGGGCAGCAATCGACAAGAACAGTAAGACGATGATGAGAGTATAATGATGCAGACCGGAAAAGAACCCCGAGTGGAACGCTTCATCCGCTGCAGGCTGTCCGGAGTAAAGTTGTTTGGCCGGCTGACTGATGACAGAATCGAAATACTCGACGGAGCATATTATGAAGCCATCCGTCCGACCGGACGATCGGTCGACCTTAAAGAGGTCACGCTGTTGTGTCCGGTGACACCATCCAAGATTATTCTGGTGGGATTAAACTACCGAATGCATGTTCAGCATTCGCAGTCGGCGACGGAGGTCCCGGCCAATCCGATCCTGTTTCTCAAACCGCCCACGGCTCTGATCGGCCCGGAGGAGCATATCATCTATCCGCAAGGGGTGGATAGGGTCGACTATGAGGCGGAATTAGGGGTTGTCATCGGCCATAGGGGATCCAAAATCCCGGTGGCGCAGGCAAATGATTATATTTTCGGATACACCTGTGTCAACGATGTCACCGCGCGGAACGTCCAAAAGCAAGATGGCCAATGGACGCGAGGGAAGGGATTCGACACGTTCTGCCCGGTCGGGCCGTCGGTCGTGCGTGGAATCGATCCGTCCGATCTGGCGGTAGAGGCTTATCTTAACGGTGTACGAAAGCAATATGGGCGGACGTCCGACTTGATCTTTGCGGTTCCGTTCCTGGTGCATTTCATCTCATCGGTCATGACCCTGCTGCCGGGCGATGTGATTGCCACCGGCACGCCGCAGGGGATTGATCCGATGCAGCGCGGGGACAGGATCGAAGTGCGCGTCGAACGGGTCGGTTCGCTGGTCAATACCGTTATCTAGGTTGCCGGAGCAGAGCCATGACCGAACGATTGTATTATAGGGATAGCCGAGTACTGGATTTTTCGGCATCAGTTCTTATGATTTCGAAGCAGGCGGAGGGTTATCAGGTCGTTCTTGACCGGACGGCGTTTTACCCCAGCTCCGGCGGGCAGCTGCACGACACCGGAGAGCTGGGCGGCGCCCGGGTTACGGATGTTCAGGAGGCGGAGGCGGCGATCATCCATGTTCTCGACCGACAGCCCTCGTTCGCGCCAGGGGATAAAGTGACAGGCACGATTGATGCCGATCGACGACGCGACAACATGCAGAAGCATACTGGCCAGCATATTCTCTCGCAGGCGCTCATCGTCGTTTGTAACGCGGCCACGGTCAGTTCTCGCCTGGGGGAGGACGATTGCACGGTGGAGGTCGACCGGGAAAGCTTGACGCCGGAACAGATTCGCCGGGCGGAAGAACTCGCCAATGTTATCATCTTTGATAATCGCCCTGTCACGATCGCCTTCGTGCCGTTCGATGGCCTCGGTCGGCTTCCATTGCGTAAAATTCCAGAGCGGCAGGAGGGGGATTATCGGATCGTGACGATCCGGGACTTCGACTGCTCGGCATGCGGTGGCACGCATTGTGAGGCGACCGGGTCGGTCGGCATCATTAAGATCACCGGCCGCGAAAAGATTCGCGCCAACCTGCGATTGCATTTTGTGACCGGAATGATGGCCCTGGATGACTATCGCTGGCGATTCGACCAGATCGAAGCGGTAGCGGTCCTGTTTACCCGGCACGGGCGTGAGACGGTGGCAGCGGTCACTGCCTTACAGGAGGAAAATGCCCTGCTGCGCAAGAAAGCTGCGGATATGAAGCGGGAACTGCTGCCGCTTCAGATAGAGCGCCTTTATCGGCAGGCGGTGGAAATCAACGGTCTCAAGGTGGTGACGATTGATCTCTCGGGAGACAATTTCAAGGAAGCCCGGGACGCGGTCCTGGCCATTGTCAACCGATACGTCGCCGTGGTGGTGGCCGCGGCCGATGATAAGCTCCTGGTGGCGGTTTCCAGGGAACTGCCGACGTCGGCCGCCGATATATTGAACAGCATCGTAAAACGATTGGGCGGGCGAGGGGGCGGCTCGGCGCAGGTCGCTCAGGGAGGCGGTTTCAAGCCAACCGACCTCAAAGCTTTGCTGGCCGATCCAGCTCGCATATTCGATAGGTGATTGATGCGCGTGTTGGGCCACATAGTCGGTTGTCTAGCGCTCGTCCTGCTGGTGAGCGGTCCGGCCTATCCCGCCAACAATCCGCTGACCTACTTCCTTGACCATGCGGACAGCGTCAGAGTCCGACGGGAGAGCGGTCGAGACGTCTATTTCGGGTATGGCCATGTCAATTTCCGCCTCGATTCCGCCCGCGTTCTCCAGCATGCCGACAGCGTGCGGATCGTCCGGGAACAGCAGGGAGACGTGGCCTATGCTTATGGCGATGTCCGGATACGAATGGACACGACCGATGTCCGCGCTGACAGTGTCGTCTGGCGGCGCTCCGCCGACATCCTCGAATGCTACGGCAAGGTGGAGGTCTACGATTCGATTCAGCATCTCTGGGCCGATCAGGTCAGTTACCAGCGCCGGGACTCCCAGGTGGTAGCCCAAGGAAACGTCGTTTCCATACATGACCGTGACTCGATTCGCACCGAATCGGAGCGCGCAAACTACGATTTGCGGCAGCGGGTAACCTATTTGAATAGCGGACCGCGGCTTTACCTCAATTATCCCGACCTGGATCGGTTGGTGACCGTGACAGCCCAGCACATGCAGTTTTACTCACCTCAAAAGATGGGCATCGCCACCGGGGAAGTGGTCATCGTCCATCAAGACTTGCGCGCCACCTGCGACAGCGCCCAGTTTGAGCTTAGCCGGAATCTGCTGACGCTAATGGGTAATCCCCATGCCGTGCGGGGAGCGTCTGACCTCCGCGGCCAGGAAATGACGATTCAGTTCTCCGGCGGTGCTATTAAGGAAATTGCCGTCTTTGGCGACGCCGAGGCCTGGTACGTGGAAGAACAGGACAGTGCCTCCGATGAACTCTCGGGGAAGTCGAAATTGACCGGCAAATCGATCTTCTTCTATCTGGCCAATGACCAGGTGCGAAAGATTGCGGCGATCTCCGCTGCTCGTTCCGAGTATTACCCGCCGCCCGATGACACCACCGGGGCGGGTAAAAACTTCGCCTCTGGAGATTCCATTTTCATCTACATCAGCGACCGGAAGACCAATAAGGTTGAAATCAAGGGAGGAGCCGAAGGGGTCTACGTCACCAAGAATGAGGGGTCCGATTCGGCTGCGGTCGATTCCTCAACGACCGCGCGGGATAACGTCCGGCATGAGGGCGATTTAGCCAAGATACCGCCGGCAGGACCCTACGTGGCCGATTCCACCGTCATCGATTCGTCCGCCGCGCACGTTCCAAGTGAGGATTCCATCCACTATCAGGGGAATTACTTGGAATTCTTCGTCAGCGATCGAATCATCCGCATGACCGGAAGCGGCGTTGTGCGCCAGGGGGATGTCGTCCTGACTGCCGATCGAATTGACTATG
The DNA here is from genome assembly GCA_964585635.1 of uncultured Ignavibacteriales bacterium. Lineage (GTDB taxonomy): Bacteria > Zixibacteria > MSB-5A5 > GN15 > JAAZOE01 > CAZPEV01. Next base: position 5,704 of record CAZPEV010000053.1, on the reverse strand, counting down.
ACGTTCCCAAGCAGGTGGTAGTAGCGGCCGCCAGGACAGATACGGTAGGCGACACAACCGTCGTCCGGCCGCTGTCACTCAGAGACGGTAGCGAGGACATTTTCGGCACTCGGCTGGTTTTTAATGTCGACACCAAGCGGGGCCTGATCGAAAATGCGACGACAGAATACGAGCAATCATACTACACCGGGCGGGATTTATATAAGGCGGAGGAAAAGGTCTTTTTCGTTGAGAATGGAACTCTATCATCGTGTGAGCTGAAGGAGCCGCATTATCACTTCCAGTCCAAAAGAATGAAGCTGATCCACAACGACAAAGTCATCGCCCGTCCGGTGACGTTGTACATCGAGACCCTGCCGGTAATGGTTATCCCGTACTATGTCTTTCCCCTTAAACGAGGACGGCATTCCGGCATTTTGCCGATCAGGTTTGGCAATTTTGAGCGGGGCAGTCGATTCGTCGGCAACTTGGGATATTACTGGGCGGCATCGGATTACTGGGACTTGCAGGGAGCCCTAGATTTTTATGAAAACACCGGTACCACCATCAACGGCCTTTTTCGTTACCGCAAATTATACGCCTATTCCGGTCAACTGCAGGGGAGCCTTGCCCGTGAGCGCCGGGAACAAACGTTCGATGAAAGCCGCAGCCGGCGCTGGACGATTACCGGAACCCACAGCCAAACGCTGCCGTACGACATCAGCTTCCAGGCATCAGGAACCTTCGTTTCCGACAAAAACTTCTATACCGATTACTCCACCGATCCCAATCAGCGGTTGAACCGTTCGATCAACTCCAAGGCGAATTTCAACAAGCGCTTTGGTCAGGCGTCATTGTCGTTGTCATTCAATCACACCAATAATTTGGATGCCAATTCACGATCAAGCCAGCTTCCTTCCGGTGGCTTGACCGTACCCTCATTTCACCCCTTTGGAAGCGGTCGCGAGGTAGACGGGAAAACAGTCAAGAAATGGTACAATGAATTCTATGTTGGATATCGCAATGGCTTTGGCGTCTTCAGCGACCAGCGCACGCTGACGACCGGGGCGCGAACCAAGAAGGAATATGCGTTTGTAGATCATTCGCTATCGCTGACCACCACTCAGAAACTGGCCGGGTATATCAATATCGGCCCGAATCTGTCCTTTACCGAGACATGGTACTATGTGATGAATACGGATCAGTCACAGCTGGCCGGGATCAAAGCCGATACCTATCGTCGGGGGGCGGTGTCCGGAGGTGTGGGCGTCAACTCCAACCTGTACGGGACTTTCCCTGTCGGGCTTTTTGGACTGCAAGCTCTCAGACACGTGCTGACGCCGGCAGTGGGATTTAACTGGGCCCCGCCGATCCGGACCAATGAGGCCGTCCGGCAGTACGTTGGTCGGGGCGGCGGCAGCGACCGACAGATGGCGCTGTCGGCTTCGCTAACCCAGCTCTTCCAGGCCAAGGTTGGAAAAGGAGAGGGCGCCAAGAAACTGGATCTGCTGCGCGTGAGCTCCGGGACGGGATACAATTTTGAGGCCAAGGGACGCAAGCTGAGCGATCTAAACACCTCTGTCTCGACCTCGTTGGGTCAAATCAATCTGAGTGGCAGCGTGGTCCATAATCTGTACGACAAAAACAACAAGATCAATTGGCGCCATCCGCGCCTTGACCGGTTCGAGATCGGCACAACCCTCCAGGCACGCGGCACAGTCGCCGATGATTATGTCCGAAGCGATTTGAACACGGAGACTAAGAGCGATTCTCTGGCCGGCCTGACGCCCTCGGGCCTCGACTACGACGTCACCCAGGCGCCTTCGAGCGCCGCGACCTCCTGGAATCTGAGCCTGTCCCATCGTTACAGCGAATCCGGCCATTTGACCGGCGTCATCCAGCGCACTCATTGGATTCAACTTACCGCCAGCATGGACCTGACCGCTAACTGGAAAGTCAAGTATCATCAAAATTACGATTTTGTCGCCCATCAGTCGACCGAGCGGGTGATTGATTTGGTCCGTCGGCTGCACTGCTGGGAGGGACATTTCTACTGGATACCGGACGGTTCACGCAAAGGATACTATTTCAAGATCAATGTGTTGGCCATTCCCGACATAAAGTTGGAAAAGTCCGAATCCGGCCTGCGCGGCGCCCTGTTGAATCGCTGAGACGTCCCCGCCGGCGCCTTAGTTTTTGGATTGACACCGGCTCTGGTACCGCCCTAGATTGCCGGCGGCAAGAGCATCTTGCACAAACATCGTTATTAGGGGAGACATAACCATGACCAAAGACCAATTGGTCGCCCAAATTGCCAGGGAGGCAAAGATCAACAAGCGGCAGGCATACCACGCGCTTCAGTCGTTTTTCGGTTCCGTGACCAGCGCCCTCAAGAAAGGGCAACGGGTTAGCTTCGTCGGGTTCGGGACTTTTACGACCGCCAAACGCAAGGCCCGGACCGGACGCAACCCGCAGACCGGTGACGCGATGACTATTCCGGCTGCTCGGGTAGCGAAATTCCGACCTGGGAAAATGTTGCGCGAAGCCGTCAAGAAGTAGGCGGCAGTCTTAATCGCAAGGGGCGGGATCGACGCGGTCCGGCCCTTTTTTTGTTGACCCTATGGCCGACCCGCCGGTATCTTAGCCGCGTAGGCGGTGTATGTAGAAATGGAAGCGCAACGTAAGAAACAACTATTCGGGATTCTGCTGCTGGCCTTCTCGCTAATGTATTTTGTCAGCCTGGCCGGACATGCGGTATCGGACGACCTCCAGATAACGTCGGATGAGTCTACCTATGGCAATCCGTTCACACTGACGTATGCCAACTTCGGCGGCCTTATGGGTGCCTACCTCAGCTATGTCACCTTCCTCTTTCTTGGCTGGCCGGCCTATGCCATGGTGGTACTCCTGACCGTTCTGGCATTATGTATTATCGGTTTTGACTTTGGACGGCGGCTGCTCAAGCACGCGGCCATTCTATGGGCCGTGGCGTTTCAATTCTTCATGCTGATGGACGTTTCCGATGTTGCCACCGGAGCGGCCGGAAAGGCTGATCTGCCCGATGGTGCCGGTCTGCTGGGTCAGGCGCTCTTGGGTTTGGCCATTCGGGTGATCGGCGCGCCGGGATCGTACATCTTCTTCTCCTGCGGTATCATCTGCACACTGGTCTTTTATGCCTCGATTTCGCATCGATTTCGAAATGCCGCCGGGGCCACGGGTCGCCTGGCGCTTGCGGCTGGCCGTCGCGGGTCTCAAACCCTATGGGCGCGACGGGGCGATCAAGCGGCGGCGAAACGGGATGCACAATCATCTGAGGCCCGGATTTCCACCAGGAGGGGAGAGGCCAAGGCAGGAGGATCAGACACCAACGACAGCGAACAGAGGGAGGGGGCTTCCGGTGGAAAGGCCGTCCCGGAAGACAAGATCGTCCTCCATTCCCCGAGACCGGTCAGGGCTTCGTCGTTGACAGGGCCTGGCGGCAAGGAGACCGATCAGATTGTGACCGTTGGCAAGATCGGCACCGGCGCCCGATCGGCAACGGCTGCTCACGACGATTTTATCATGCCCGGACCGGAACTGCTGAACAAGGATGACCAGGCGGTTATCGCCTTCGACGAGAAGGAGTTGTCCGAAACGGCAAAGACACTGCGTGAAACGCTGGAAATTTTTGGCGTCCGGCTTAGCGGCAATATTGAAATGTTTCCCGGCCCGGTCATCACCCGTTATGAGATCAAGCCGGCTGCCGGCGTCAAGGTGAATCAGATTGCCAATCTGTCGGAAGACCTGGCCTTGAATCTTAAAGCCAAGAGCATTCGGATCGTGGCACCTATCCCCGGGAAAGCGGCCGTCGGAATCGAAATCCCCAACCGCCAACCGCAGATCGTCTATTTGCGAGATATCGTAACCGCCGAAAAGTTCCTGCGGAATAAATACCATCTGCCGATCGTACTGGGCAAAGATATCGGCGGCGGGCCGTTTGTGGCCGATTTGGCATCGATGCCGCACCTGTTGATCGCCGGCACGACCGGCTCCGGCAAGTCGGTCTGCATTAACGTCGTCATCACCTCACTGATGTTCGCCCTGCATCCCGATCAACTGCGATTCATCTTTGTTGATCCCAAGATGCTGGAATTGTCGGTCTACAAGGGGATACCCTACCTTGATGAGGAAGTCGTGACCAACGCCAAACAGGCGGAACGCGTCTTGGCAGACGCCGTCACCGAGATGGAGAACCGCTATCGGCTGCTGGCGGCCGCGGCCACACGGAACATCGTCGATTATAACGTCAAGCAGAAGGCTCCCGGCGGCCGACTGCCGTACGTGGTCATTATCATCGATGAGTTGGCCGACCTGATGATGTCGGCCTCCTCCAGCCGGGTGGAACTGCTGATCACACGACTGGCTCAGATGGCCCGGGCGGTTGGAATTCACCTGATTCTGGCGACCCAGCGGCCGTCGGTCGACGTCATCACCGGGCTGATCAAGGCCAACTTCCCGTCACGGATTGCCTTTCAGGTGGCGACCAAGATCGATTCCCGGACCATCCTCGACGGCAACGGCGCCGAGCGGCTTCTTGGCCGGGGCGACATGCTGTATCTGGAAGCGGGCTCGCCGGAGGCCGTCCGGCTTCATGGCGCCTTCATTTCCTCGGATGAAACGGAGCGGACTGTGACTTTTTTGCGAGATCAGGCCTATAGTCTGGCCAAGCACCAGGATGTACAGGCGGCCTCAGCGGAAAAGGAAAATCTTCGCCAGTTTGATGATCCTGTCCTGCTGGAGGCGGTTGAGACGGTGATCCGCCAAGGACAAGCGTCGGTTTCGCTATTGCAGCGAAAGCTGGGCGTCGGCTATCAGCGGGCCGCACGCCTGATCGACGAATTGGAGGAGATGAAGGTTATTGGCGAATACAACGAATCGAAAGCCCGCGATGTTCTGGTCGACATGGGTTTCCTGGAAAGCATCAAGCGCGGCAGGATCAATAAAACTTAATCCTATTCTTGTGGTATAAGTGGAATGAGCAGTATCTGGCGGATTCTGGGCTGGAGCGCCCTGTTTTGGCTGACGGGGGCCATTGTTTTTGGCGGTGATTGCCGCGACAACCAGCGGCTGCGGGCAAGCTTTCAGGAAAAGCCATTCATTCAGGTCAGTTTTCGCCAAGTCACCTACTCCGATGTATTCGCCGCCGTCGACACAACCGAGGGCAGATTGTGGGCCGGGCGAAATGGCCGTTTTCGCCTCCTCCTGCCGGGGCAAGCTATCGTTTCCGACGGAATATTATACTGGAGCTACTCCGAGGAGAACCGGCAGGCGTTGGTTGATTCGGTGTGCCATCTGGGCGATTGGAATCCAATCACTCTGCTCTATGATCCGGAGCGAGTCTACCGCTGCCAGTCACAAGTGTCGGGGCAAGCGACGATCTCGTTTGCCATGGTCGCCAATGACACCCTAACCAAGCCCCGGGAGTTGACCCTGGAGGCTGCCCTGGCCGATTTTACCCCGCGGAAGCTGACCTATGCCGACGATAACGGATCGCGCGTCGAGGTGATTATCCGTTCGTTCGGCCGTAAAGAAATCCTGCCCGACTCCCTCTTTGAATTTCATCCCGCCTCCGGCGTCGAAGTCATTCAGATGCCATGAAGCGGTTTTATATCCACAAGCTCGGCTGCCCCAAAAACGACGTCGACGCCGATTATTTGGCCGGATGCCTCCGCCAACTCCAGATGAT
>CAZPEV010000052.1:0-19081 GCA_964585635.1 uncultured Ignavibacteriales bacterium | reverse complement strand
GTCTGTTCTTTGCGCCCGACCAAGAAGCGCCTGGCCTATTCCATTTTCATCACCTTCGACCGGGAAGGGAAGGTCATCGAGTATGAGTTGTTCCCCTCCGTGATTCGTTCCCGGGCGCGGCTAACCTATGAGGAGGTGCAAGAGTTTTTTGACGGCGGGCAGCCTTCGACCGGCGTGGGCCGGGTGGCGGAGAATCTGCTGGTGATGCGGGAGTTGGCGCGGATTCTTCTTCAACGCCGGCAGGAGGCCGGCTCCCTCGATTTCGACCTGCCGGAAGCGAAGATTATCCTGGATGAAAAGGGAAACGTCATCGACATCGGGAATCGGATACGGATGGAGTCGCACCGGTTGGTCGAGGAGTTCATGCTGGCGGCCAATCGTCAGGTGGCGCTGCATTTTTTCCGCACCGCCCAGCCGATACTGTATCGCGTTCATGACCGCCCCGACCTGGAGCGGCTGGAGGCGTTCTCGCAATTCGTGACCGCTTTTGGGTACCGCTTTCCCGTTTCGCCCAACATGCCGACCGGCGACTTGGCCCGGTTCCTCAACTTGATAAAGGGGAAGCCGGAGGAAGAACTGCTTAACGAGTTGCTGCTGCGGTCATTGAAAAAGGCGGTTTATCAGCCGGAGAATATCGGCCATTTCGGCTTGGCGTTCAGTCATTATCTGCACTTCACATCCCCCATCAGGCGTTACCCGGACCTTCTGGTGCATCGGCTGTTGAAGCAGTTGCATAATGGCCGGTATCCGGTTCGCCTGGCGCAGAAGTTGGGGCCGATCCTCACCAACGTCGGCAAGCAATCATCGGACATGGAGCGGCGATCGATGGAGGCGGAGCGGGAGGCGGTGAAAGCCAAGCAGGTGGCGTACATGGCCAAGCAAATCGGTTCGCAGTATGAGGGGATAATCTCCGGGGTGATTAATTTCGGTTTCTTCGTCCGTCTGACCGGACCGGGGTGCGAGGGATTAGTCCGGGTTTCCACCCTTGATGATGATTACTACTCCTATGATGAGGCGGGTTATCGCATGGTCGGACGACGGCGGGGACGAGTCTTCCGATTGGGAGACAGGGTGACGGTCGGGGTGTTGAAGGTCGACATCGAGGCTCGCGAAATCGACCTGTTCCTGGCGTCGGCGGTTCAGGAAATAAAAAAACGAGCCGGCCGCCGTCCTTCGCGGAGGAAGCAACCGTGAGATCAGCGCGGCCCGATCTGTTGTTTTTTGCCGACCCGTCGCATCACCTGGCGCGGCTGTCGTCGGAAGCGGTGTCGATTCTCACGACCGCCGAGCCATCGGAGGTGGTCGAGGCAGTCAAGCACGAACGGTTTCCCATTCTGTTGTTCGACACGGGGCATCCGCAGTACGCCGATTCGCTGGTGTTGCGGCTGTACCGGCGGACGCCGCTGAGCGACTTCTGGCTTTTGGCGGAGGATGAGGCCCATCATCTGCCGGCTTATATGATCGACGCCGTCGTACCGCCGGCTATCACCAAGGGGGAATTTGAAACCCGGGTCAAAGGGTGTTTGCGGGTGAAGCGCTTGCTGGAGGAATACCGAATGGTTGGCAAATCGGTCGCTCTCAAGCGGGCGGCCGAGCTGATCTCCCAGGTCGCCCCGACTGATATATCGACCTTGATCATCGGGCCGTCCGGGTCCGGTAAGGAACTGGTGGCGCGGGCTCTGCACCAGCACTCGGAGCGGCGGCTGAAGCCGTTTGTCGCGGTCAATTGCGGTGCGCTGGCCGAGGGGCTTCTGGAATCGGAGCTCTTTGGACATGAGAAAGGGGCGTTCACCGGCGCCATCGGCCGTCGCGAGGGAATCTTCAAGCGGGCCGACGGTGGCACGGTGTTTCTCGACGAAATCGGCGAGACCTCAAGTTCCCTGCAGGTGAAGCTTCTGCGGGCGTTGGAGGAAGGCAGCTTCTACCGGGTGGGGGGAGGGGAGTTGGTACACACCGACGTGCGAATTGTGGCCGCCACCAACCGCGAGCTTACCGACACGATTGCCGAAGGGAAATTCCGTGAAGATCTTTATTACCGTTTGGGGGCGATCAGAATCACGCTGGTCGGTCTGCATGAGCGCCAGGCCGACATCATGCCGCTGTTGAATCATTTTTTTGCCGAACAGACGGGATCGGTTCGGGGATTTTCGGAACGGGCGATGGAGCTATTGGTCAGGTTCGGGTGGCCGGGAAACGTTCGGCAGCTGCGGAGTTTCGTCAGCCGGATGATGGTTAGCGGAGCCACGGGGGAGATTTCCGAGCAGCGGGTGACGCAGTTCATCGAAGAGCAGGGATATGTGGAACGGCATCTTCCGGTCGTCACCGGCAAGAGCCCGCAAGATGCGGAGTTTCAACTTATATATCAGGCGCTCCTGTCGCTGGGTCAGGAGGTGCGTTTGTTGCGCAACTTGATTATTGATAATTTGCCCTCTGCGAATGATGCCGCCGGCGATCATGACGCTGCCGGCCCGACTACCGGGGCGACAATTGAGGATGTAGAAGAAGACCTGATCAAGCAAACGCTGAGCGGGGTGGGCGGGAACAGGCGTGAGGCCGCCAAGAAGCTTGGCATCGGCCAGAGGACGCTGTATCGCAAATTGAAGAAATACGGGCAAAACAAGACTTAAATTATGCGGCTTTCCTTTTCAGTTGTCTTTAGGTATTGACAAACGTCGCCTACCGTAATAGTATCATTGCACACTTGTTAGTGTTTATCGAAGCGGCGGTCGGCGGATAGTCTCGCCGTTAGGACGATCCCTGCCGCCGGCAGATGGGTGCCATAGTTCTGTCGCGACAGTAGTTTTGAGACGCTGGTTCATAGAGGCGGGATGCATCAGAACCGGTATGGATTATTTCATGGGTATTGGTCTCAGTTGACTCTACCCCAGGCGGCCTGTGTTATGGCGACATTGCTGGTCGGCGGTGTTGGCCTGTTGCGAGCCCAGCAAGCGGTTGATCCTCAGATTTCGCTTGATCCCGAGGAAATCACGGAGGCGTTTGAGACCGGCTTTATTGATTATGATCAATATCAGACGCTGCTGGAAATATCATCACAAGCGGCGCTGACCGCTGCCGATTCGGCCTATCTATGCCGGATTCCGGATATACTGGCGGGACTCTCCGCCAATCCCTTGCTACAGCCGGAACCCGATTCATCGAGGCCAGCCGCGCCCAAGAGGCCGGGTGGGCTTTCCGGTAGGGGGGATGGCGTCCTCTATCGGCGGTATCAGCCATTGTCCCCGGAAAGGCCGGAGAGCCAGATGTACCGCCTGCAGAAGTCATCAGGGGGAATGCGATTTTATGGCGAGATTTATCAGGGATATTCCGGTGCCACCCGTTGGTCGCGCCGATTCCTGGAATATATCGTTACCAACGGCGGTCGGGAACGATGCCGCTTGACGGTCGGCAATTATGGGGAACGGTTCGGGCTGGGTCTGACCTATGGGCATCATGGGCGGCTGCTGAGCGCAACCGATTCTTCCGGCAATCTGGAGCGATTTCTGTTCCCCAGGTACAGCGGTTCGAACGGGGTCTGTTTGACCATCAATCACGATAGCGCCGCAGGTAAAATAGCCTATGATGTCGATCGCACCGAGTCGCATCAGAAAGAATGGTTCGGCCTATCACTGCCGATTTCCGTTTCCTTTGTTCCCGTGCAGCTATCGGCCGGGTACGGGATTCTGAAGAATCGCCGGACCGCCGCCGCCGCTCGCGCCCTGCTTCTCTCGGCAAGCAGCGCGGAAAGAAGCCGATGGCTTATGGTCGACGGCGAATTCGCCGGGGCCATGAATAACCACGTATTGTCTATGGCTGGGGCCGGTGAACTGCGCTGGAAACGGCGCTCGGCCTCAGTCCACATGACCGCTTGGCACTACGGCGGCTCCTTTCCATCATGGTTTTCGGGAGGACCCTCGGCGCGGCGATACCGGACGACGCGGTTAAATGAAATCGACCTGAGCTTCGCTGATCGCTTCGGCGGTGAGACGGGAGGGGCAATCAAGACCGCCTGTGAGATAGCGGGTCGATGGCGATGGCAGACCATGGTCGGTCACGCCTGGCGGGGTCCGACCGATCACGCCACGGAGGTGGGAGCGTCGCTGGGGCATCGGGTCAGTCCTCGCTATCAGATCAAATTCGGTTGCTATTGGCGAAATGAGGCTCTATATTTGTGCGATCAGTCGGATAGGAGATGGCAATTAGATGTGGTGCGCGACGCCTTGGCCATCAAGACCCGAATCGCTCTGGGCCATAATTATGACGCCAGTGGGGACCGGGGCGGATACCTGGCATATATCGACAATGTCTGGAAGGGGTCAGGCGGCCGGTTGCACGTGACCGGCAAAATAGATCAAATTGACAGGCGTGATTTGAAGAATCATTATCTCTATATAGCGGCGGCGCACGAAAGCGACCTGAGCCGGCGTATCGGATCGGCGGTCAAGTACACGTACCGATATCACCGGGGGCAGGCGGGCAGCGGGTACAGCCAGTTGCGTTGGGATCTGATCTGGAGGCTGGACTGATGCGGGCTGGAGCCAAAGTGGTCTGCCTTTCGGCGCTGGGGATGTTTCTGGCGGGAATAGCCTATCCCGCCAGCACGCCGTTATTGTCGGAGTTTTTGCCTAATCAGAGCGGCAGGCTGGAGACGGAATGGATTGAATTGTACAATCCCACTGCCTACCCGATCGGCTTGCAATTTTATCAGATCGGGGATGGTCACAACCTGTATCCGATATCTGATACCGGTCTTTATTTGCCGGCGGGAGAATATATTGTCCTGGCTCAGGACGCGAAGCGTTTCCTGAAATATTACACCGACTTCACCGGCCTGATTACCTCTCCCGACCACTGGGCCGTGCTGAACAACGACGGTGACAGCGTGCGCCTGGCGTACCTGTCGGGTGACGTTATCGATAGTGTCAGTTACGACGCCGGCTTCCCTGACAACCGCAGTTGGGAGAGGTACATCGCCCCGGACGGCCGGTCATACTGGGGAGGATCATTCTCGCCGACCGGTTCCACTCCCGGAGAGCCGAACACTTATTTCCCCTTTCGCAGCGCCGAGCTGGAGGTGACGGTCGATCCCGATCCATTTTCCCCCGACGGGGACGGGTATGAGGATGAAACGGTTATCCGCTACAATCCTCCCGAGGCGCAGTCGTTCGACCTGGTGATTTATGATATCGGCGGCCGCAAAGTCAAGACCTTCTTTGAGGCCGCTCCCGCCATACCGGGGCAGGTCGTCTGGGACGGCCGGGGAGACGACGGCCGGACGCTGGCGGTCGGTATCTATATTATCTTTGCCCAGATCGAAGGGGGCGCAAGCATGAAAATCAAGAAGACGGTGGTGATCGCGCGATGATGCGGCGGACGGTGATCGGCACAGCGACGGTGGCGGTATTTATCGGATTGAGTCCGATGGCACGGGCGGCGGGATTGTCATACGCCGACAATCAAGTCTTTCCGCATGGATACGTCGATTATGATCGGGCCGGGCCGTTGACGCTGAGCGATTATCCGTTCGCATTGGTGGGGCGAAAGATCGTCTTCCAGACGTCGTACCGGTCGTTGTACGGCCTCAAGGAATTAACCGACAATCGCGCCGCGGCGGCGATGACGCGGCGCGGCGCGGTCATCGGGGTCGGAGCCGCGACCTTCGGCGAGTCGGGGTATTTTCATCACGTCGGCCTGTCATCCTTTGCCGGATATGGGGTGGGAAAGGTGCGGCTGGGGGGATCGCTGTGCTACAGCCGCCTGTCTTTCAGCGAAGACTATGGGTACGTGAGCGCTTTGGCGGCCAATCTGGGGGCATCATACACCCATAAACGGTATTTTGCGTACGGTGTTTTTCGGTCGATTAATCAGCCGCGATACTATGAAGGGGACGGGCCGCTGCCACCCGAGGCGGAGATCGGTTTGTCGTTCCGGTCGCCCGAGGGGTTGGCCAGCCAGGCACGGGCGATGTTTATCCGTTACCAGAAACCGACGGCGCAGTTGGCGCAGTCGTTTCGTCTGGCCGAATATGCGCAGTTGAATTGGGCGCTGGTCCTATCGCCGGTGCGGTTCGGGGCGGGATTGGCGCTGGAGAAGGGGCATTTCGGATTCGAGTACCGCTTTTCGCACCACCCGGTGCTGGGGCCGACGCATACGATCTATATGGCATTGTTCACAAAGGGTGGATAAGCATAGGTTAAGGGATCTTGGTTTTCCGAACCTTGGTATCATTGAGGCAGAACAAAAATAGGAGGGGATTATATGAATCCGACCTTGAAAGAGATTTATGAGATAATGAGGCAACGACTTGAGGAACAGAATCGCTGGTATGGCGATTTGGAGAGGAAAGCAGGGTTTCTATTCGGTTCCATTATGATATTTGGTGGCCTTATTCTTCGAGAAAAGGATAAAGTCGAAAATCCATGTCTCTTCCTATTGGGTCTGGTTGTCCTTTCTTTGACGTTAGCTGTGGTCCTTTATTCATTACATCCCCGCGATTATTTCAGTTCACCCAAGCCTGCTGCGATTGTCAAAAGGGCGAATGAGGGAAAAGATTTAGATTATATTTTCGGGCAATCGATCGCCAATATCGAACTGGACTACGCCCGCAATGCATGTGTTCTTCTATTGCGAGGCAAGAGCCTCAAGATCGGGTTTGTCCTTGCATATATAGGATTAGTTTTAGCCGGAGCGGGGTTTCTTCACTTTTGATCTTTCTTGTCTTTGGAACCCTTGCTGACATTTTCGCTAAAATCCCTATCAATTTCGTTTTTCTCCGGGAGCGGAATCGGTTTGTCTTTGATAGGATCATTCTCGCTCTTAGGTTTTTCGGAATCAAAATACATCATTCTTCCTTTTGTTTTTGGATTAGGTGGACACATATAGATTTCTCTAATCAATAATAAATCACTGGTCAAGAGAAAAATACTTTGATACAATTTTTCGCATAATAAACGGGACCTAATTCTTCCTACGTCACTCCTTGACAGCCCATTAAGCTGGTCCTAGATTGCCGCTATGGATTTTGCAGGTGACAAAGATTCAGAACATATCCGATACGCTGCTCCGTATGCGGCATTGTCGAAAAACAGTCGGGGACGGAAGTACCCGCTGGCACCCGACCCGCACCGGACCGAATATCAGCGCGACCGCGACCGGATTATCCATTCCACCGCCTTCCGGCGGCTGCAGCATAAGACGCAGGTCTTCGCCAATCTAGGGGACGAAGGCGACCATTACCGCACCCGGCTGACGCATACAATCGAAGTGGCCCAGATCAGCCGGACCATCGCCCGCAGTCTTGGCATTAACGAGGATTTGGCCGAGGCGGTAGCGCTGGCGCACGATTTGGGGCACACCCCGTTCGGGCATGCCGGGGAAGAGGTGCTGGCGGAATTGATGGCGTCGGGCGGCGGGTTTAATCATAATCAGCAATCGTTGCGCGTGGTCGACTATCTGGAGAAGCGGTATCCGGATCATTTTGGGCTGAATCTGACGTATGAGTTGCGCGAGGCGATCATCAAACATGAGACGGCGGCGGCGATCGATATTCCGGAGGAATTCACCCCCACCGAGAAGCCGCTGCTGGAAGGACAGATCGTCAACCTGGCCGATGAAATCGCCTACAGCGGCCATGATATCGATGACGGTCTGGCGTCGGAATTGCTGTCGCTGGATATGCTTCGAGAGACCGGTTTTCTCAGCGATATTTTGCGGGAAATTGAGATCGATTTGAAAGAGACGTCACCAGCCATGGTACGGTACGCTTTGGTGCGCCATATTGTCAACCAGATGGTGATCGACCTGGTGCAGGAAATCAGACTGCGCCTGAAGACGAATCGAGTGCGATCCGCCCGCGATATCAGGGATTCGAGGGCGCGGCTGGTGGTCTTTTCTGAGGGGCAGGAGAGATTCAACCGCAACCTGAAAGATTTCCTTCAGCGAAAGATATACAAGCATCCCCAGCTTGAGGCGATGAGAGAAAAGTCGCGGGGGATTGTTACTTTTCTTTTCGCCCGATACCAAGCCGCCCCGGGGGAGATGTCGCCCGATTTCCGTCGGCGGCATGGTGACCAGGCGATGGAGCGGCTGGCCGCCGATTATGTCGCCGGGATGACCGATCGTTTTGCGTTGAGTGAGTACGACCGTCTGCACCGATAGGTCTTCAAAGCTGCAATGGGATGCACCAGATTATGGTCTGCCGTTTGAGCCATAGGTTTTCCCCGGCCTAACCTTTTATCGCACAACGCAGCCTTGATAAGTTACCAGCCGTCCAGGCCGGGCACGGCACTTGCGGTCTTTTCCGTTGAAAGGAAAAGGCATGGAGTTATTTTTTGGATCATTCAGTGTAGAGGCGAATCAGCATCGGCCCCATACGCTGGTGACGTTCGCCATTCCCGACCTCGGGGTCAGGTTCAAGGCGCCCTTCGATGCCACCGATATAGTGTTGGACTATGCCTCACTATTGACGCTTTTGGAATTTATTGAGATCAATCCCCAATTATTCGCCAATCGAGCCTTGGAGCTATACTCTCACAATCGTGCTTTGGTCGATCAAATAAGGACTTGTACGATCTGCGATCCCGGATTGGCGCCCTACCTGCACAAGGCGCTCGAATACCGCGCCAAGATGCATTACTCCATCAATTGGATTTCCCCTTCCGACAACCCCGCCCAACGGCCCGAAATAGATTGACAAACCAGCAGCCGTCGGCCTACCTTTTTGGTATGGCAAAGGCGGCAGCTTCCAGAAGAATCCTGGATCCAATCACGCTGGGCCGGGAGATCGGCGGCGGGAATTTTCGTCCGGTCTATTACTTTTTCGGCGAAGAGGATTATCGCAAGGCTGAAGCGGTCAAGCATATTGTTACCCTGTACCTACCGCAAGCGCAACGGATGCTGAATTTTTCCCGGCTGACGGTGGACAAAGCCGATTTTGAGTCGATATGCGGCGAGCTGGCCTCCATTCCGATGCTGGGGGAGCGTCGGGTGCTGTTTGTCGATGAAGTTCAACGATTGAAGCCGACCCAGCAGCAGAAGCTCTTGGCGCTTCTGGCGCCGCCCCCGCCGGAAACGGTGGTTATCCTTTCTTCACCGGCCGAGCGCACCCCGAGAAAGGATTCGGCCCTTTTCAGGGATCTGGGGGTGGTGGCCGACTTAGTGCAATTTGACCGACTGGCGAAAAACGCGGCCGAGGCCAAGGTTACCAGGGCGCTGGAAGAAGCGGGCCTGACCTATGATCGGGAAGCACTGAATATGCTGGTAGAGATCACCGACGGTGACTTCGGTGGTCTGATCGGGGAACTGGAAAAATTGGTCCTGTCGGTCGAACCGGGCCGCCGAATCGGGCTGGATGAAGTCAGGACGCTGGTCAGCTCCCACGAGCAATTCACCATGTTTGAGCTGATAGACTCCATTATCGCCCATGAAAGAGACGCGGCGCTGCACATCTATAATGATTTAAGGCTAAAGGGGGTTCGGACGGAGCAGTTTATGGGGATGTTGAGCGGCCATATGCTGAATCTGCTGAAGGCGCACGCCAACAAGAAGATCGCCGGTCAGCCATTCTATGTCGGCAAATTGCGCCAGCAGGCGCGCGAATATGACCGACCGAAGGTGTTGTCGGCCCTGGCCCGGATCGCCGCGACGGAGCGGAGTATCCGGCGGACCAGGCTCAACCCATCGATTCTTGTGGAAAACCTGATTCGAGATATTGCCGCATAAATCTTGGAAGAAAAGAAAGACAAAGGAGTACAGACAAGGGATACCGGTTCGGATGAACCGACCCATGTCGCCCGCGCCCGCCGAGGGGATAAGGGGGCGTTCGGGACGTTGGTCAGGATGCATCAGAAGCGGTTGTTGCGAATGGTGTTGGGAATGGTTGGTGACGCTGATAGCGCCCTGGATATCGTACAGGAAAGTTTCGTGAAGGCGTACCAGGCGCTGGAGCGGTTCGATGAAAGCCAGCCGTTTTATCCCTGGCTGTCGACCATTGCCACCCATCTGGCCCTGAACCAGATCAGGAGATCGCGGCGAGAGACGGGGCTGGATGACCAGGTGACGGAGCGTGCCACCGATGACCCTGACCCGCTGGCCAGGCTGCAGGCGGAAGAATCGGACCGGCGGTTTCTGGAGGCGGTGCGGGCGCTCCCCGACCAGTACCGGACGGTGTTTGTCATGCGGAATTTCGATGACCTCAGCTACGAAGAAATCGCCACGCGACTGGGGATATCGGTCGGGACGGTCGATTCCCGGCTGTATCGGGCGCGACGGCTGCTGGTGGATGAATTGAAGGATCTGTTGGCCTAGTGATGGCACGTGATTGCCGCACATATCAGGAGAAGCTATCAGCTTTTGTTGATGGCCGTTTGTCGCCCAAGGAGGCGGCTGACGTCGCGGCTCATCTGGCCGATTGCCCGGATTGCGCGGCGTTGGTCGATCAGATGAAACGGCTGAATGAGATCGCCTCCGGGGCTTTGCCGGAGATCAATCCGGCCCTGTTGGAGACGCTTGAGCGGCGGATCCAGGCGGAGGTCGACTGGCTGCCGACGGTGGATGTATCCGCGCCAAAGGGCAAGGCCCTGATCTTCCCGATCTGGTACCGCTATGCCGCGGCCGCGGCTTCAATAATCATTATCCTGGCGATCGGGCGGCAGTGGTATCGGGAGTCCGGCCTGGAGATCGTGCCATCCCAGAAGGCACCCCAGGAAATGCATATGACCAGGCCTCCAGCGTCGGTGCCAAGTGAGGCGCTCCAGATGAAACCGTTGGAGAAGGATCAGGTGGTGCCCACAAGGCAGAAGACAGCAATACCGGTGCCGCCGGTGACGACGGCGAATGTGACCACCGAACCGCGGCCGATCAATCCTCCGGCCATTTCGGGAGCCAAGCCGGAGACGGAAGCCATAAAATCGCAGACGGGTGTACCTAAGCCGGCTGAAATGGAAGGGATAGAACGAGGAAAGGCCGATTTGTCGCAGTCCATAACCGTGACCGCCGTTCCGCAAGAGACCGGAGCGGAGCAAGGAGAGGTGACGCCAAGTCCCGTTTCCGAAACAGAAAGAGCCAAGGCAGAGCCATTGCAGAAGAAGGAGGCGGTTCCACCTGTCGCCGCACCACCGCCCGAGGAGAAATCGTATGACAAGCAGATTATCAGTATGCAGGACATCGAGCGGCTGACGCAGGGGGCGGCCACGAATCAGCCGCGGCGGGACGCGAAAGGAGAGCGATCGTCGGCGCAGCAAGCGGAGCCGGCCGGTTCACTCCGTTTGAAGTATGTGGAAGCACTATCGGCCTATAAGGTTCCGCGAAAGTATGCAACCGGTTTTCAGGCAACCCCGGCCGCAGGGGACGATTCATTGGCCCGGGTGGAATATGTGTTCCAGCAGGCGTCGGCGAGGCCCGACACCGGTGCCACTGAAGATCGGGCAACGAAGCTGTATCTCATGGCTCAGGCCCAGTATGATCGGTATCGCTTCACCGATGATTCACGGGCGTACAACCGGGCGCGCGAGCTGCGGGATTCGCTGCTGGGTTTGCTGGATGCCTGGCTGAATGAGGGTAATGCTCCCGATTATGCCCGCGGCTACAAGGATGAAGTCGAACGATGGCGTCCCCAAGCGATTCCGGCGACCGAGCGATAGTCATTGTCCGGCGGTATTATTATGAGTTTGTTTTCGAGACAATCAGGCACGACCGAGGCTGAATTCGGTTGTGCCCGACGGCAGATGGTGGAGCGGCAATTAGCCGGGCGGGACATCACCAATCCGGATGTGCTGGAAGTGATGCGGCGGGTGCCGCGCCATCTATTCGTGCCATCCAATCTCCAACGTGACGCTTATGAGGACTGCCCGCTGCCGATCGGATACGGCCAGACGATATCCCAGCCATACATCGTCGCTTCGATGACCGAGATGCTGCGGCCTCACAAAGGAATGCCAATCCTGGAAATCGGCACCGGATCGGGGTACCAAACGGCGGTTCTGGCGGAGTTGTGCGGGCGGGTCGTGACCGTCGAAATCATCGCCGAGCTTTCGACCCAGGCGCAGCGGGTGCTGAAGGAGTTGGGATACGCCAACATCACCTTCCACATCGGCGACGGCTTAACCCTGCCGGAGTCGGAGGAAACGTTCGACGGCATTATCGTCACCGCCGCCCCGGAATCCGTGCCGCTGGAGCTGATTGAGCGTCTTAGCCCGGGAGGGCGGCTGGTCATGCCGGTCGGAAAAGTCAGTCAGGACTTGCTGTTGATCACCAGGGAAAGCGATGGAACGGTGACGACCCAATCGTTATATCCGGTCCGGTTTGTCCCGATGCAACGCAATCGTTAGGCAAATAGTGTAATCGCTGCAACCTTCCCCCCGGCTGCGCGTATTCATAGCCAAGGGTATAACAATTCAACCGGAGGACGCCATGAGTGTCGAGAAAAGGTTGTACCGTTCGCGGACCGAGAAGACGATCGCGGGCGTCTGCGGGGGCCTGGGAGAGTATTTCGGGATCGATCCCACCTTCATTCGAGTCATCGCCGTGCTTTTGATCTTTGCCGACGGTCTGGGTTTGATCGCCTATCTCATCGCCTGGCTGGTCATGCCCAAACAGCCTCTTGATGCCGTAGGGACGCCGCGAGCCGAATATGCCTCCTGGAATCGTTATATACCGGGAGCGATTCTGGTCGGTCTCGGAATTGTTTTCATTCTGCATCGGCATTACTGGTGGTGGCATATGGAACGGTTCTGGCCGGTGCTTCTGATCGCGTTCGGGCTGCTCCTGGTCTTCAGGGCGGGGAAACGAAACGCTGACCACAAGGAGGGTATCAATGAACCCAGCCAGGTTTAGGTGGGGAGTTCTGCTCATCCTCATCGGGGGGCTTTTGTTGGCCAACAACATCGGCCACCTGGCCTGGTGGGTATGGGCCGACATTCTTTCGCTCTGGCCGGTGCTTCTGATCGCAATCGGCGGGGAGAAGATCTTTGCCCGATCGCGGGTGGAGTTCATCGCTTACTTGGCGCCGGTGGCGCTGGCCGCAGTCGTGATCTGGGTGGCGGTCGGCGGGTGGTCGAGCGGTGAATATGACAGCTACGGTGAACGGGGCGATCGTTTTCGGGTGGAATCGTATGCCGGCCTGACGCAGGTGGCGGGCGTAATCAAGATGCATAATAACGGTCTGAGCCTCCAGGGAACCCGCCGGGAGTTGATATCGGCCCGCTTTGATGGCTTTGGCCGGCCGCCGAGGATCGATTATCGCGTCGATGGAAGCGTCGGGCGGCTGGAAGTGTCTGACCGCGGCCGCTGGCGGTGGGTACATATCGGCGATCGCTCCAGCCGCGACCTGGAGTTGTCTTTGACCGATAGTCTGCCTCTCCGCCTGACCTGTTTCGGGAATGAATCCGAAATGCGTCTGGACTGCCGTGATCTGAAGGTCGAGGAGTTGACGGTCGATTCCAAGCAGGGGGATATTCGCATTCTGATCGGTCGCGCCCTTGGCCGAGCGAAAGTTCATGTCATGGGAGACGGCGCCGATTTCCATCTTAGTTTGCCGCAGGATTGCGGCCTTCGGGTTACCAGCGCCGGCAGTGAGATCGGCCGCTTGCTGAAGCGGATCGGACTCCGCGAACAGGGTGGTGATTTTGTCACTGACGGATACGATACGCTTTCACCGAAGATTGATCTGGACTTGTCGCCCGGAGTGTTGCAGCTGACGCTCGATTACTATTGAGTCACGTCCCGCTTGCGAATGATGCGCGCCCCTTGATCTGTCGGATCAGGGGGTTTTGCATTTCCCGTCATGATCCCGCTCGGTCCTGCTTTTCCCTTGTTTCTCAGGGTGGTTGACATATCTTTGGTGATGTCAGAGCAAGTGAGGATGATACCGGGGGAGGTCTGATGCAGCGACTGATCGGCTGTTTTATTCTATCGTTGATCTT
The DNA here is from genome assembly GCA_964585635.1 of uncultured Ignavibacteriales bacterium. Classification (GTDB taxonomy): domain Bacteria; phylum Zixibacteria; class MSB-5A5; order GN15; family JAAZOE01; genus CAZPEV01. Next base: position 5,165 of record CAZPEV010000052.1, on the reverse strand, counting down.
TCTGTTGGGTCTGGTCGACTGCGGTCAGAAGGCGGAATCGACCCTTGAGCGAGTCGGGCGAACCAAAGTCTTACGGGTTGGCACCGACGCCACCTACCCCCCGTTTGAGACGATCAGCATCGCCACCAGTCAGCCGGAAGGGTTTGATATCGACCTGATTACGGCTATCTGTAGCCGTCTGGGATGGAAGCCGGAATTTATCGTGACGCCCTTCGATGGTATCGTCCCTGGTCTGAACGGCCATAAGTATGATCTCATTATCTCGGCCTTCACGATGACGGCGGAGCGGGCCGGGGCGGTCTTATTTTCCCGTCCGTACTATGACGCCGGGCAATCGATCGCCGTCTCCCTGGACAACAGTGATATCAAAACGTTGGGTGACCTGAGAGGGAAACGGGTCGGTGTCCAACTCGGCACGACCGGGGAGCGGCTGGCGAAGTCGCTGGCAAGGGTCGAGGTTATCTCGTTTGAGAATATCGGGGCGGCCTTCATCGATATGGAAAACGGCAGGCTCGACGCCGTTCTTAATGACTTGCCGACCTCGACCAAAATTATCATGACCAGAAAGCGGGCCATGATCGTCGCTCAGGGATTGTCCGATGAGAAGTACGCCATGGCGGTAAGGCTGTCCGATACAGCGCTGGTCACCACGATTGATTCCGCTTTTTCCCGGTTGAGACAGAGCGGCCTGCTTGAAACGCTGCAGGTGAAATGGTTTCATGAATAGAGCTTTTTCATTGAGCCGTTGAGGGGCGAAGGCGTCGGCCGATTCGGGGCGGTTACAGGCTTACGCAAAAGTGGAATGGATATTCACAGGTATGCAAACCGGTTCTTATGCTATATGCTTCGGGCTGTTCAGATTAAATACAATATGATTTTGGTGGGGTGGGCGTATTTAAACCGACACTTTAATGTAGACGTAAATTATCTTGATTGATCCGTGAACTGCAGTAGGCTCTGTAATTCATTGCCTAGTAACGCGATCTTTTTTGGGGATAGCCAATAATCGCTTGACAATATCCGGACAAAGGGTATATTTTCATCGGAAAAAGTCAAGGTCCCCACCTTTTTTTCCAGTGCCTACGCCGGCAGGTCATTTGGTCTGCGTTTACGCATCCGGTATGCTATATGTGATGTTGACGGGAAAAGAATGCGTATGACTATCACTTTAATGAATTCGATTTTCAGTTACCCCGCCAGCATTGCCGGTTACGGCATCGACCCAGAAAATAATGGGAGGACCGATGTTTAGGCCCGAACATAAATTCCTGTGGATGGTGGTGATATTCCTTGCGGCGGCCACTCCGCTGTGGGGGTATTATGATCTTGACAACGTGCCGCAGGGACCGCCGCCAAACTACAACCAGATCGATTCCGCCTATTTTATGGGCGGCCCATCCTTTGCTTCGATGTCGGCCACCCAGGTCGGGGCTTACTACATTTTCAAGGACGCTGCGACGAATCGCTGGAATATCGTCAGCCTGGTTTGGCCGGGAGGATCCCTGTTCGAGCAATTGCACGGCTCGGTTCTGGTGCAGATGGATCGTCAACCGGAAGAAGGAGTCAACGTCTGGCCGATCGGATATGTCAAGTCGTCCGATCTGCTCAAGAACGATCGGTGGGGATGGGTAAAGTGGCCGGAATCGATTGCGCCGAATCTCTATGAGATCTGGTGGGACATCACCATCGATTATCCCCGCCTGATGAAGCCCCGGGATCCGTTCGACACCATCGGTATTGCTTTCGCCGGTTGCGCCTTTGATTTTAACATCTGGGCGACCGGGCATTTTGCGGCGTTCACCGCGTCTCAGGTCAAGCTGGGACGGGATATGATTCCAGTCTCCTCGATCGCCGGTTTTGCGGACACATATCCGGGGCTTACCGACCAGTATCAGTCGGTCTCCGCCAAGAGCCCCAACACCAGCAGCTATGCACTCAAGGAATTGCCTGGGGCATCATACACCGTCGACGGCCTGATACCGCTCGGCGATGAGTATGGCGCCACGTACGGCGGCAGCCGCGCCTACGAGGGTAATGGTCTGGAGTTTTCGCTGTTGGCTTGTCCTCCGCCGGGAAACAACCCGCCGACCTTTAAGCCGCCGTTGGGGTACGCCAAGGAGCACGAGGTTTGCCCCGGATCGACCATTTACGACACCATTTGGGCGATTGATCCGGACGCCGGGGATATTATCACCCTCCGCAAGTTGTCGGGGCCGGGGGAGTTATCATCCACTCCGGGGTTGTCCCCTGTTGCCGGTTATTATTCCTGGACGCCCCTGGTGGCCGGGGAGTATACGGTGATTTTCGAGGCGGCCGATTCCGACGGGGCCAGCTATGTCGATTCGGTCCATTACCGGGTGACTATCAATCAGCCGCCCCAGTTGACGGCGGCCGATACGGTCGTTTCGATCTGTTGGTCGGGCGATGAGATCTGCCTCGATCTGACGGCGAGCGACCCTGAGCATGATTCCTTATCGTTTTCACTCCTGGACGGCATCGGCACGCTTGATCCCCGGAGCGGCCGGCTCTGTTTTACTCCGGAAGGGTCGGGAGAGTATGGTTTCAAGGTGGCGGTGGCCGATTCCTGCGGCGCCGATACGGCTTCGTTTGTGGTGACGGTCCGGCAGAACAACAATCCTTTCCTCAATCCCTTTGATTCGCTGGTAGTGCTTTGCCAGCGCGATACGATATGTTTTGATGTCACGGCCGGCGATCCTGATTTGGGCGACAGCCTTGAGATAACGCTGACCGCCGGGCTGGGCATCTTTACGCCGTCCGGCAACGGTAAGGGGAAGCTTTGTTTCCTGCCGGATAACGTGGATACCGCTCAATATGTTTTTCACTTTATCGTGACCGATGGCTGTTGGCGCCGTCTATGGCAAAACAAGACGACCCCGCCGGTGCCGAGCGATTCGATTGTCATCACGGTTATTATCAATCAGCCGCCGGTGATTTCCTGCCCCGGCGACCGGGCGGAAGTACTTTGTGCTCCGAAAGATTTATGTTATCAGATAGAAGCCGATGATCCTGAGGGAGACGACCTGACGTTTGGTCTTATCTCGGGACCGGGGGCGATTGATCCCAAGACGGGCGAGCTCTGCTTCCGGGCCGATCGGGGCGGTGATTACTCATTTGAAATCATGGTCAGCGATATCTGCGGCCGCAGCGACACTTGCCGCTTCAATGTCGCAGTCGATCTGAATAGGCCGCCGCAGGTCCAGGTGCCCGACAGCGCTTTGCTCCTGTGTCAGCCGTCTGAAGTATGCTTGCCGAACGTCGTGACCGACCCGGACGGCAATATTGATTTGGTTAGAGTATCGCCGCCGGCATGGTACGACGCTGCCGCCGGCACCGTCTGTCTGCCAGCCGAAGCCACCGGCGCATATGATATTATCGTCACCGCTTACGACGCCTGCGGGGCGGCGGCGTCTGACACCGGGCATGTCGCCGTGACAATCAATTCGGTCCCACTGGTAGCGGCGCCGGCCGATACCGCCCTCTTCCTTTGTCAGCCGACCCGAATCTGTCTTGACGGTGTCTCGATTATCGATGCCAACGGCAATATCGTCAGCGAAGAAGTCATACCGTCATCGGCGACCCTTAAGGACGGCCGCCTCTGCTTCATGCCCGACACGGCCGGGACCTATTGCTTTATCATCAGGGCGACCGATGGCTGCGGCGCCACAGATGAGGATACGGTCTGCATTACGGTAAACCTGACGGAGATCATAAACATCGCCTGTCCGGAGGGGCCGCAGGAAATCAAGCTGTGTCATCCGGATACGGTCTGCCTGCCGTTGCCGGTTGAGCCGGCCGATGCCGCGGTCACGGTGATCAGCGGTGCGGGGGTGTATCGCAACGGTTCGCTCTGTTTCTTTCCGCCGACCTCCGGCCGGTACAATTTCACCGTCGTCGCGACCGGCCAGTGCGGCGCCGATACCTGCCAGGTCACGGGCAACGTCATCATCAACTCGCCGCCCAAGGTGTCATTGCCGGATACCACGGTAATGCTTTGCGGACTTGAAGAAATTTGTCTGCCGCTGACCTATTCCGATCCCGACGGCGATATTGTGAGCGTGACGGTGCAATCGCAGAAGAGCACCATTATAGAAGGGGAAGTTTGCTTTACGCCGACAGGCGGGGGGCTTAAGAAGATTATTGTTACCGTGGCCGATTCCTGCGGTCATGTCGCCGCCGATACGGCCAACGTTATGGTAATACTGAACCAGATGCCGATGGTGCAGGTCGGCGATACATCCGTTTTCATCTGTGAGCCGACCGAGATCTGTCTGCCGGTGCAGATGTCCGACCGCGATGGGCGAATCGATTCCGTCATCGTGTCGCCGCCCGCCTATTATGATGCCGCCCATAACCGGGTTTGCCTCCCGGTGGACAAGAGCGGCCGGTACGAGGTCGTCGTGAAAGTGTACGACAACTGTGGTTTCCGGGCCATGGACGCGGGAGTGGCGACGGTGACGATGAACCGTCCGCCGCAAGTGACCGCGCCGAATGACACCACCCTTTTCCAATGCCAGGCCCAGGAAATCTGCCTGAGCGGTTTTGCGATCAGCGATCCGGATGGAAACATTGCCTCGACAGAGTTTACTCCGGCGCTCGGCCAGTATGAGGGGGGACGCTATTGTTTCCTGCCCGACTCGGCCGGGAAATATTGTTTCGTCGTCCGCGCTACCGACCAATGCGGCGCCTTTGATGAAGATACCGTCTGCGCCACGGTTCAGATCGGGGAAGAGGTGACAATCGCCTGCCCGGCGGAATACCAGGAGATCAACCTGTGCCATGCCGACAGCGTTTGTTCGGACCTGGCGATTGAACCTTCCGATGCCTTAGTGCGGGTGATTGCCGGTGACGCTGTCTACCGGGACGGCAAGCTGTGCTTCTTCGCCTCCGGATCGGGAAACCGCACGTTTATGGTTGTGGCCGCGGGCCAATGCTCGGCTGACACCTGCCAGGTGAAGTTTGATATCACGGTGGGCGCCCCGCCCCAGTTAACCTGCCCGAATCCCGGTGTCGTCCATCGGTGCGGCCCGGACTCGATTGCAGTCCCGATCGGGGTTATCCCTCCCAGTGCTACGGTGACGATTACACCGACGGGGATCTATGAGAACGGCCTGGTGAAATTTTTCGCCGATCATGCCGGCGATTAC